>JBCBZH010000138.1:0-11063 GCA_039815415.1 Bacteroidota bacterium | reverse complement strand
CCTCTCGTCCTGTAAACGGTCACCTCTCGTCCTGTAAACGGTCACCTTATCCTGTTACCCATCAGCCCGGTCTGATCTGTCACCTCTCAGCCCGGCTCATTCATACCGGACGATTAGCGCCTAGCTGAGGTCCTTTCCTGTCATCCCGAACGCATGTTAGGGATCTCAGCATGACGTTCACTCGCTCGCAGGTGTCGCCAAGAGGCATGTCGCTCTGCGTTGAGATCCCTCGCTCCGCTCGGGATGACAGATCTGCGCGCTAGATGTCCGGCTGCACCTCAGCGCCTGTCGGCATCTCAAATGCCACGTCCGGCATGTCGCCCCGGAACGCCAGCTCGGTGACAGTCCCGGCCGCTTTCGGGCTAGCAAGGCCTCGCAGTGAATCCGACCACGCGAACGACCGGAAGCCCTCCTGGACCGTGATCCCGTTCATAGTCTGTGCGCCGTCGTAGAGCATGATGGTCTCGGGCGTGTGGCCGCCGTCCGGATTGTAGGGCGCGAACGAGACCACGTAGCGCACGCCGCCCACGCGGTTCGTCTCAGGATGCACGAGGAGGTAGTAGTAGTCGTCCGGCGCGTCGCCTGTGCCTTCTGCAAACGTGACGTAGACCTGATCGTAGGTCGTGCCCTCCACGGTGAGTGTGTCTGCCAGCTCGAGCTGAACGCCCTCGTCGGCCAGCACAAACGGCATCGACACGAAGTAGTAGGGCGTCAGCGACCAGAAGCGCGGGTTGGTGGGGACGGCATCTGCGTTCGGCATCGCCCAGGCGTCGGTTCCTGTCCAGCCAAACGACACCGAGGTGTCGGCCACGAGCTGGTGAACGGCCCGTGCGGACCAGGTGTCGATGGTCTGGTCGGTCGCCAGCGGGTCGCCCGTGGGCTGACCGAGCGAGTCCACGCCACCGTAGGCGAAGCGGAAGTGGACGGGGCCGTTGCTATACCACGTCGCCAGCCCGCCGTGCGCCTCGATGGCGTCGAGGACCCTCTGGCCGGCATCACTTGCAGTCAGTCGCTCCGTGGCGGCATTGACGCGTTGTTGAAGCTGCCGGTCCGACGGACGCGCGAGGCCGTTGTCGCAAGCAGTGAGGAACGAAACAGTCAACAGGAGAACGGCGACGCGCATGAGCGGTGGAGCAAGGAGAGAGGAACCTAGCCCTCGTGCCGTGCGCATTCATCACGACGCCAGCCCAACTGTGACAAGCGTGTGAGCCTCAGCAGCAGGATGTGTGGAGGCCCCTCGGAGATGGCGAGGAGTCCGCAACCTGGCGCGACTCACGGCGCCCGAACGCGTACACGGCCGAAACCGCTCTACACTGCCATGCTGCACTCGCTTCCCCGGTTGGATACGCTCGACTCGCGCATCGCCAGTTCGATGGGTCGGATCGGTGTTCGGATGCTCCGCTACGCCATCGGGCTGGTGTTCATCTGGTTCGGGGCACTCAAGCTGGTTCCCGGCCTGAGCCCTGCCGAGGACCTCGTCAAGGCCACGGTCTACTTCGTGGATGCAGACGTCTTTTACCCGATTCTGGCCGTGTGGGAGGTGCTCATCGGCGTGCTGCTGCTCATCCGTCCAGCGGTGCGGGGCGCGCTGCTGCTGCTTGCGCTCCAGATGCCGGGCACCTTCTTGCCGTTTCTCGTGCTCCCCGAAGTGTGCTTCTCGAGCTGGCCGCTGGCCTCACCGCTCGATCTGTTCGGGCTGACGATGGAGGGGCAGTACATCGTCAAGAATCTGGTGCTGATCGCCGCCGGGCTAGTGGTCGGCGGGACCGTCCGCGAACGGTCCTCCGCCAAGCGCTTGTTGTAGCGGCGCTCGCGTCAGCTCGAGTTGGCGAGAGAGCTACTCCACGTACCACGTGAAGGTGTAGCTCCCGCGACCTGCCTCGGAGAACGTTCCCGCGTAAACGTAGACCTGCCCGTCGGATGGTGCTGTATATCGGAGCCGGGAGCGCTGCGTGCTACCGTCATCGTCATTGCGTGCCACGATCTCCCCGCTGACGGCGACGGCGAGGTAGGTGTCGAACGCAGTGCTCTCCATGGTCACCACTAGGATCTCGCCTTCATACAACTCAACCGTATACGCATCGACCTTGCGAGAATTGCCCGCAATGAGCAGAGGGATTTCCTCGTCGTCATCGGTCAGCATGCCGCTCTGTGTGCCCCCGTCGCCTTGAGTTGCAGGCCTGGGGGACGGGGGCGGCGTAGGTGCGGTCCCACCGGTGAGGGTCGTCGTCAGCGTGTAGGGTCCGGAGTTGTTGCTGTCGCTGAACGCACCCGCGAACAATGTGTACGTCCCAGGCTGCGACAGCTCCAGAAACGACACATCGCGGCTGCCCCCGTAGTCATCGTTGCGCTGATGAAAGGCGCCATTGAGCAGCACTTTGAGGTAGGTGTCGAATGCCGTGCTTTGCATGCGCACCGTGGCACGCTGTCCCGGTGAAAGAGTAAACGTGAAGCGGTCCGCCCGTCGAACGTTGTCAGACGCCGTCAACACAACACGCTCCGAGGAGCTGCTGAGTTGGCCTTGCACCGTTCCGGGCAGTTGCAACGTGGACGACTCCTGAGCGGGCGAGACAGGACTGGAGCCGGTTGCGCTGACAGACAACGTGTAGGAGCCCGTGTTGGCGGTTCCGCTGAACCCACCCGCAAGGACCTCGTAGGTCCCCGGCTGGGACAGCGTCAACTGAGAAACGGAGCGGCTTCCATCGTAGTCATCGTTGCGGCTGTGGAAGTCGCCATTGAGAAACGCTTTCAGGTAGGTGTCGAATGCGCTGCTTTCCATGCGCACGGTCGCAGTTTGCCCCGAGCTGAGCGTAAACGTGTACCCGTCGGCCGGGCGGAGGGCGTCCGATGCCGTCAGCGGAACTCGTTTCGTAGAGGCCGTGAGTTCGCCGCTGATCTGGGCTGGGAGGGGCAGGGCTCGCTGGGCCTGAGAGGGGAAGGCAAACAGCACAGCAAGCAGAGAAGCGAGAACGATGCGGACCATGGGAAGGCGAGGAAAGACGAGGAAACGCTTCATCCGGGCCAAGATGATGCCAGTCAGAAGGGTGGATGGCCCGGATCTAGAGACTAGGGCCGACCACTATCCAGATTTTGACGCGGCCGGCCTGGAAATCCCTCACGCGGTGTCAGGATGAACCCTCCCGGAACCTCGACACCAGCCCGTAGGCCGCCACGCCAAAGGCCACCGAGACGTTCAGCGAGGCCTTGACGCCGTACTGTGGAAGCCCGATCACCAGCTCGACGTGGTCCAGCACCTCGGGCGGCACGCCGGTGACTTCGTTGCCGAGCACCAACGCGAGGGGGAAGTGGGAAGACCTCACCTCTGAGGGGGCGATGGTATCGTCGGTACGCTCTAGCGCGGCCACTGTGAAACCCTGGGCGTCGATCTGGCGGAGGAGAGTAGGGAGGTCGTCCACCTGCGTCCATGGAACCGCATCCTGGGCGCCGAGGGCTGTTTTGATGACGCCCCGGTGGTCCGGCGTGGCGGAGAAGCCGGAGAGGTAGACGTGCGCCAGCCCGGCGGAGTCTGCGGTCCGAAAGATGGAGCCCACGTTGTGCGCGCTCCGAATGTCATGCGCGACGACAGCGATGGGGTGGGGAAGCGTGACCACGTCGGGCAGGGGAGCGGCTGAACGCCCGTGAACCTACCTTCAGTCGCCCCTCTCCTTGCTCCCACCATCATGGTTCGCCGACTTCACGCTCTGTTCCCGGCTCTCCTCGGCCTGCTCCTTCTTGCCCCCGGCTGCACCACCCTCCAACAACTTGCGGCTCTGCGCCAGGTCGATTTTGCGCTCGACCGCCTCTCCAACGGCCTGGTCGCCGGTGTCAGCATCGACCGCGTGGCATCGGGTGGGAGCGTCGGGCTGGCGGATGCGGCGCGGATCGGGGCGGCGGCGGCGGCGGGCGAAGTGCCGCTCAGCTTCACGCTCAACGTGGGCGCTGAGAACCCATCGGACAACCCGGCTGCGGCGCAGCTTGTCTCGCTGGACTGGACGCTGTTCCTTGAGGACACCGAAACCATCAGCGGCATCTACAACGACGACCGGCTCATTCCGCCGGGCGAAACGGTCAACCTGCCCATCGCGATGGAGTTGGATCTCGTTCAGTTCTTCGGACGCAGCGCCGGCGACCTCGTCGAGCTGGTGACGAACCTCGCAGGTGGCGGCGGCCAGCCCCAGATGGTCCGTCTCGAGGCCCAGCCAACCGTCCAGACCTCTTTCGGGCCGATCCAATACCCGGGCACCGTCTCCATCGAGTTCCCGGTCGGGCGCTCAACGCCATAAGCCTGTTCCACCAGCTCGATCGCTGGGATGCGTCTCACCATCGCTGCCGTTCTCATCGCAACCGTCGGGCTGGCGCACTCGGTGCTCGGGGAGCGGTACATCCTCATTCGCCTCTTCCGGCGAGAGCTGCCGCACCTGTTCGGGAGCGATGTGTTCACCAAGCGGACGCTTCGCTTTGCCTGGCACCTGACCACTGTCGCCTGGTGGGGTTTCGCGGCGTTGTTGATGACTCGGATGGAGTCCTCTCAGACCTCCCTGCGTATCGTGGCGCTCACGGCGGGTGTGAGCGGTGGCATTGCGCTGGTTGCCTCGCGAGGTCGGCATCTGTCTTGGATCGCTTTTTTCGTCGTTGCGGTGCTGGTCTGGTGGGCCGCATAGCTCATTCACGCACTCTAGAGTCATGTGGTACGACCTCTTCTCACTGTTCTACGACCGTGCGCTCGAAGATCTGTATGCGCCGTTCCGCCCCGCAGCCATTGAGGCGCTACGGCTGACGGGAGGGGAGACCGTGCTCGACCTGCCCTGCGGCACCGGCCAGAGCTTCGACGGGCTGGCGCCTGCAGTCGGAGCATCCGGGACCATCCTGGGGGTCGATGCCTCCTCGGGGATGTTGAAGAAGGCCGTGCGCCGGTCGGACCAGAACGGCTGGACGCAGATCCGCACGCGGCAGGCGGACGCCAGCTCGATCGATCTCGCATGGTTGCAGAAGGAGTTCGAGGCGTCGGAGGTGGACCGCGTCCTGTGTGCAATCGGGTTGACGGCGCTGCCCGAGTGGGAGGCCACGTTCGAGCGGCTCTTTGGTCTGCTTCGCGCTGGCGGCCGATTCGTGCTGTTCGATGTCTACGCGGCGGAGCGAACGCGAGAGACGAAGTCGGTCGAGTGGGTAGCGCGGGCAGACCTCTCCCGGGAGGCGTGGCGCCCGCTGGAGGCGCTCTGTGCGGACTTCGAGCGGACCGTGCTCCCAGCGGATGTCAAGACGTTTGGTGGCGAGCTGTACGTGGCGGCGGGGACGAAGGCGTAGCGACGAGAGATCTCTGTCGAGCTGGCGAACGGGATTGCCCGGAGGCCCTCGGCGCTGGTACCCTCCGGCGCATCCCTTCCGAATTCCTCGTGCGCGTCTTCGCCGTCCTCGTTCTCGCCAGCTCGCTGGCAGCCTGCTCCACCACTCAGCCTGCCGCTGCGCCTCCTACGCCAGCCACGCTGTCCTCCGCCAGCTCGTCCGATGACAACGACTTCAAGGCGTTCTCGGAGGTGGTCACCGACACCACGGAGAGCGACGATGGTCTGTTCAACGTCCACCGCGTTGATGAGAAGCTGTACTTCGAGATTCCAGACTCGCTCATGGGGCGTGACATGCTCTCGCTGTCGCGCATCGCCCAGACGCCTGCCGATCTCAGCCCGTTCATCAACGCCGGGTCCAAAACGGCGGAGCGGGTGATCCGCTGGGAGCGCAACGGCGACCGGGTTCTGCTCCGTACCCTCTCGTACAGCGCCGTGGCCGACTCTGCGCTGGCAATCTCGCAGTCGGTCCGCGTCAACAACTTCGAGCCCGTGATTGCGGTGTTCGACATCGCCTCGTACTCCGAGGACAGCGCAGGCGTAGTGATCGACGTGACGGATCTGTATACCACCGACGTGCCCGCGTTCAGCGGCATGAGCCAGCGCCTCCGCTCGCAGTACAAGGTGCGGCGCCTGGACGGCAAGCGGTCGTTCATCGACGACGCCAGCGCGTACCCGGAGAACGTCAACGTGCGCCACACGATGACCTATGAGGCCACGGAGCCGCCTTCGCAGACGAGCACGGGCACCATCTCGATGCAGATGTTCCAGTCGTTCATCCTGCTCTCGGAGGAGCCCATGACGCCCCGCCTGGCAGATCCACGCGTCGGGTACTTCTCGGTTCGTCAGGTGGATTATGGCAGCGACGAGCAGAAGGCAGATGAGCGCCGGTACATCCGCCGCTGGCGCCTCGAGCCAAGCGACCCCGACGCGTACATGCGCGGCGAGCTGGTGGAGCCCGTGAAGCCCATCGTCTACATCCTGGACCCCGGCACGCCGGAGCGCTGGCGGTCCTACTTCTGCATGGGCGTGGAGGACTGGAACCGTTCGTTCGAGGTCGCAGGCTTCAAGAACGCCATCCGCTGCGAGATGCCGCCGGAGCCGGGCGAAGACTCCGAGTTCCACCCCGAGGACGTGCGCTTCTCGACCGTCCGCTACGTGGCTTCCGAAACGCGCAACGCGACCGGCCCGAGCGTGAGCGATCCTCGATCTGGCGAGATCATCGAGTCCGACATCATCTGGTACCACAACCACATCCGCAGCTATCGCAACCGGCTGATGATCGAGACCGGAGCGGCCAACCCTCAGGCGCGCTCGCTCACCATCGACGAGGAGTTGATCGGGGAGACCATGCGGCAAGTGATCGCTCACGAGATCGGGCACGCCATCGGGCTTCCGCACAACATGATCGCCAGCTCGGCCTTCCCGGTGGACAGCCTCCGCTCGCCCACGTTCACGTCCGAGTACGGCGTCGGGCCAAGCATCATGGACTACACGCGTCAGAACTACATCGCCCAGCCCGGCGATGGCGTCACGCGGTTCGTCCGCATGATTGGGCCGTACGACGATTACTCCATCGAGTGGGGCTACCGCTGGTTCCCCGATGTGGAGACGCCGGACGATGAAAAGCAACCGCTCGACGCGCTGGTGCTGGAGTACGCAGACGATCCGGTATTCCGCTTCCGGTCTAGCGACGGTGTCAACCCAGACGCGCAGACGGAAGACATGGGCGATGACCCTGTGCTCGCCAGCTCGTATGCGGTTGCCAACCTGAAGCGCGTCGTGCCCAACCTTATCTCATGGACCTCCACGCCGGGGCGCAGCTACGACGATCTCGAGGAGGTCTACGGTGAGCTGATCGGGATGTGGTCGCGCTACATGGGGCACGTGGTCACGGTGGTCGGAGGCGTCCGCGTGACGCCCAAGACGAGCGACCAGGCCGGGCCCCTTTGGGAGGTGGTGCCGCCCGACGAGCAGCGCGCTGCAGTCGCGTTCCTGACCGAGAACGTATTCCAGACTCCGGGCTGGCTTCTCGGTACGGAGATCCTCCGCAGGATTCAGTCGTCGGGGGCCGTGGACGCGTTGCGCAGACGCCAGGTGTCGATCCTCAACCGCCTGATGGACCCTGAGCGGATGCAGCGCCTTGTTGAAGCAGAGGCTGTCGATGATGTGGACGGCGCCTACACCCTGACAGAGTTCATGAATGACGTGACGCGAGGCGTGTGGGTTGAGCTGGAGAACGAGCGCCCCACCATCGACGCGCACCGGCGGGCGCTCCAGCGCGGCCACCTCGAGCGGCTGGTGATGCTGCTCACCGAGGACGAGCGTCCGCTCCCGCCGGGCTTCCCCGGCCGCCGCACGGATTACAGCCAGTCGGACATCCGGGCGATGGCGCGGTCTCAGATCAAGCTCCTCTACAATGCCTCGCGTGCGCTCACGCCTCGAGCTGGCGATGAAGCGACGGCACAGCACCTCGATGACATCGGGGATCGGATCGCCGACGTGTTGGAGCCGGGACGGGAGAGGTAGCGCCAGCTCGATGACACGTCGCCTTGGCCTTGCCGTGTTCGTCTGTGTCCTTACAGGCTGTGCATCTTTAGGGACACGGGCGTCGTCCGATTGGAAACATCCAGCGACAGAGTCGTGCACGTCTTCCTCAGACCCTGTCGTCATTCATCGTGACGACAACGCCACGCTGGTCCGGTGGGATCTGGACGCCGCGCTTTGGTCTCGATCTCAGATTCCCGCCGATCCGGCCTACCAGCAGTACCGCCACCAGGTCGAAGCCGCCGGGGCGGATGAGATGCGTCCGGCGCAGGTCGTCCCCGAGCATCAGCGCCACGAAGCGTTCTGGTCGCGTGAGCTTCGAAACGTCGAGCTGGCGTACACCGACGCCGGTACCATCCGTCCCGTACGCTGTCTGGATGCGCTCCTGTTTGCCCATCAGAATGCTCACGTCCGCCAGCTCGAGCATCCGACCGAGTTTCTCGCGTCGATTCTTCGGAAGACGGTGGATGGGCAACCGCGCCTTAGGGTCTACGTCGGAGCCGGGGACGAACTGTTCCCGCCGAAGAGCGTGTACGGCTTCGATCAGGTGGAGCGCGATGTCGCAGACGGGTGGACGTACGCCGTGATGCTCCACAACCACACGATTCAGGATGCGGGCGGCCAGATGCGCCTCGGTGTGCCCGCCCCCAGCATCTCCGATGTCCAGCTCCTCAACAGTCTGATCGGGCGATTCGGGTTGGAGGAAGCCTGGGTCACCAATGGCCTCTACACCGTCGAGATTCGAGCGGCGGACATGGGGCGATACCTCGGCCCGGAGTAAGCTCAGGCACGCCTCGCCGAACATGGGTACGCTGTCCTTCGTCCCAGCGCATCAACGGTATGGCGTCCCCGACTCTCCCTCTCGCTACGATTCTGGAGCAGACCTATGGGATGCAGGTCTCGGCGATGTCGCGGCTTCCAGGAGAGAACGAAAACCACCTCGTCACGACGACCGACGGAACCCGCTTTGTGTTCAAGCTGGCGGAGGCCGACACGACGCCGGAGTGGATCGACGCCGAGCACGCAATGGCTGAGGCCGCCAGCGAGCTGGCGATCGCAGTGCCGCGCATCGTGCCGACGACCCGTGGGGAGCGTGCCCCGGTCATCTCCCGCACCGACGGATCGGCGCGGCCGGGACGCCTCCTCGAGTTCGTGGACGGCACCATGTGGGGCGAGGCGCTGCCACCCTCCGACGCCTTGCTCCGCAACACTGGACGACACATCGCTCGACTCGCGACCACACTCGGCCCTCTGGATCTCCCGCCAGCCCGACGCACCCACCGCTGGGACCTGACGGCTGCCGGGGACCTGCGGGGTGGCGTAGCCCTGATCAACAGACCGGATCGGGTGCGCCTCGTGGAGCACGCCTTTCGCCTCTGGGCCGCTGCTCAGCAGGATCTTGCCACCGTCCCCATCGGCCTGATCCATAGCGACCTGAACGACGAGAACGTGCTGGTGGAGGCCGACCGCGTGGTCGGGATTCTGGACTTCGGGGATGCGCTCGTCAACCCGCTCGTCTGCGACCTCGCCATCGCGCTGGCGTACCTGCTGCTGGATGTGCCGGACCCACTCGCGGCAGGCGCCCAGGTGGTCGCGGGCTACCACGCCGAGCGTCCGTTAACGCCGACTGAAGCCGAGCTGCTGTTCCCGTTGATGTGCAGTCGGCTCGCCGTTTCGCTGGTGATCGCCGCCGAACGCCGCCAGCTCGACCCCGACCGGGAGGCGTGGTTTGTTACCGAGGAACCGGCATGGCGAGCGCTCGAGCAGTACGCGATCCTTGATCCGGTTGAGGCTGCAGACCGTCTGACGGAACAGATCGAGCTGGCGGTCTACGCCGATCGCGGCGCTCCTCGCGATGCGCTGGCGACCCGCAGAGAGTCGCGCATCAGCGGAGCGCTTTCGATCAGCTTCGACACCCCCGTCAAGTTCATCCGAGGGCGCGGATCCTATCTGATCGACGAGCGCGGCTGGCCGTACCTGGACCTCTACAACAACGTCTGCCACGTCGGCCATTGCCACCCACGCGTGGTGGCTGCTGGACAGGCGCAGATGGCCCGGCTTAACACCAACACCCGCTACCACACCGACGCTCTCCTGGATTACCTCGATGCGCTGTGTGATACTCTCCCGGATCCGCTGACGCATGGCTTCGTGGTCAATTCGGGGTCGGAGGCCAACGAGCTGGCGCTGCGGCTTGCCCGGACCCACACGGGGCGAGAGGACGTGATCGTGCTCGAGAATGCCTACCACGGTCACACCAACACGCTCATCGACATCAGCCCGTACAAGTTTGAGGGCCCGGGCGGGCAAGGGCAAAAGCCGTGGGTTCACATGGCTCCGATGCCAGATGGGTACCGGGGTCCGTGCAAGGGGCAGGGGCGAGATGCAGGCGTCGCATATGGCAACGCAGTCGGGGAGGTGATTGCAAGGATGGAGCGCCCTCCTGCAGCGTTCATCGCCGAATCGCTGCCGTCGGTCGGAGGGCAGATCGTGCCACCCGATGGGTTCTTCGAGACAGCCCTCGCCCACGTCCGGGCTGCCGGTGGCGTATGCATCCTCGACGAAGTGCAGGTCGGGTTCGGGCGCGTGGGCACGCACGTCTGGGGGTTCGAGCAGCAAGGTGTGGTCCCCGACATCGTCGTCATGGGAAAGCCCATCGGCAACGGCCATCCGCTGGGCGTCGTGGTCACCACCGAGGCCATCGCCCACTCGTTCGCAGACGCCGGCATGGAGTTCTTCTCCACGTTCGGCGGCAACCCGGTGTCGTGCGCCATCGGGCACGCCGTGCTGGATGTGATGAGAGACGAGGGGCTTCAGCAGAACGCCCTGGAGGTGGGCACGGTCCTACGCGACGGCCTTCGCGCGCTCATGGATCGGCACCTGCTGATCGGGGATGTGCGAGGCACCGGCTTGTTCATCGGCGTCGAGCTAGTGGAGAACCGGGAGACACGGGAGCCTGCAACGGCCAAGGCTCGCCAACTCGTGGAGGCGCTCCGTCAGCGCCGCATCCTGACAGGGACGGATGGGCCGTTCGATAACGTCATCAAGATCAAAGGACCCATGGGGATCACGCGCTCCGATGCGGTAGAGGCCATCCGAGCGTTTGACGAGATCCTGGGCGGCCCCACGTTCGCGCCGTCAGGGTGAGGAGTTCGGCTGGAGGGGCTGGAGGGG
>JBCBZH010000093.1:0-13803 GCA_039815415.1 Bacteroidota bacterium | reverse complement strand
CGCTCAAATAGCCCACGTCCCCTTCCGTCTTTGGCACTCCGTTTCCCCAGAGACCCTGCATGTAATTGTAGTACTCCAGCGGCACTATTGGATCGTTCGTACCAGCAGGTCCGCCTCCGGTGAACGTACTCGACCCCGTAGCGCCCAGCGTGTCAGTGCCGACAACAGGCCCTTTGAGAATCTGAATCCCCAGGGCAGGGGGTATCCCATAAACCACGTCCTCATTGGAGTCGTTATAGACGAACACCATGTTGCGCAGCGTGTCGGTGCCCATGTAGTCATTCCCAGCATCGCCGAGGTCCGGATCCGAGAACAGAGAGGCGTACATCGACTCGATGGGTGTGTCGCCCCGATTGATGATCTCGTAGCGGATGAACGTTGTCTGGAGGAGCACCGGGCTCGGATTCGCATACACGAACGCATGCGCCCGGACCTCGACCCCAAGTGGCGTGCCAGGGTTGTGGTCGTTGCCCACGTCGTTCATCACCCACCACGCGGCCTGGTCACCGATCAAGTCCGGCTGATCGCCAGCTCGGAGGTCGTAGTTGGTCAAGTCCCCATCACCGTCGAGGACAGGTGCGCCGAGTTGGTACGGCCAGTCACGGAGGTCGTCCGTCAGCTCGCCTGTGGCGTAGTAGCGCTCGATGTCGTTCCGTGAGACGACATAGATTCGGTCGTGCTCCGAGCAGTCGCGTGGCGGACTCGCAGCATCCTCTAGCGGGCCCGGCCAGAAGTCATAGCCACCGTACCGAGCCGCAGCCACACGCACCTCGCCATTTACCTCCCCTCCGAGCCATAGGCCGGCGGCGAAGAGCGGCGACACCGGCCCTCCACGCCGCCCCAAACTGGTCTGGCCTCTGGGGATGATGTATCCATCGCCGGAGGTGGTGGACCCGCCGAAGAACAGCGCGCCGGTGTTGAACACAGATGCACGCAGCATGGCGTTCTCGATGAAGCCGATGGCCCGGCCCGTCACGCACGACCCGAACGCCTGCGCTCGAGCTGGCGACGCAAGGAGAACCATCAGGCCGAGGCCAACCGCAAGGCGCATGCACATCTGGGGGCGAGAAGCCGGACGCTACGCTCCCAAACCGTTCCTTGCAAGGCGAAACGCGCGCCCTACAGCCCATCTGCTACGGCAGATCATCAACCGTCGAGCTGGCGAGTGGATGCCTGCCTGCGCAGGCATGACGGCAACAAGTGAGACCCAGGGCAGCTATCCACCTGATGGTCGCTGTCAGCTACGCCAGCCCGTCGCCGCCGGGCGCGTCGACGGTCGGCACGTACCAGCCGACGGTCAGGCGGTCGTCGTCGATGACACGTGCCGCGGCGCGCTGCACGTCCTCCAGCGTCACCGCCTCGATGCGCTCGCGGTAGCGCGCGAACAGCGTCCAGTCGCCCACGGCCACGGCCTCGTTGATCTGCGACACCAGCGACATCGGCCCGTCGCGCTCGTAGGCCTCGTCAGCCACCACTTGGCGGCGGGCACGGGTCAGCTCCTCCTCCGTCAGCCCGTCGCGGGCGACCTCGGCGAACACATCTCGAATCTCGGCCTCCACGGTCGCATGCTCCACGTCCGGCGCCAGCATGGCGTAGGCGATGAGCAGGCCGGGGTCCCGGAGGCGCGGAAAGAACGCCGACGCGCTGGTGGTCAGGCTCTTGTCGGTGAGGCGGCGGTACAACCGGGCCGTCTTGCCAAATGAGAGGGCCTGGGTAAGCACATCGAGCGCATCGGCGTCGGGGTCGAGGCCTGCGGGGGCTTTGTAGGCGACCATCACAGCGCCCAGCTCGCCTGCCTTTCGGATCACGATGCGGCGCTCGCCGCGCTGCTCTGGCTCGCGTGTGACGGCGTCGTCCAGATCGCGGTGGATCAGCGGCTCCGGCGCATCATCGGCGGCTTCCGGGCCGGGCGGGATGGCGCCAAAGTGGGTATCGATCAGGTCCAGGGCCTCCCGACGGTCGAACCAGCCTGCCACCGAAGCGGTCGCATTTCGGGGCCAGTAGTAGGTGTCGTAGAAGTGCCGCAGCCCTTCTGCCGTGACGGTCTCCACATCGCTGCGCCACCCGATGACCGGGTGCCCGTAGGGATGGGCCTGGTAGGCCGTCGAGTAGACGTTGTGGAGCAGCTTGCGGATGGGCTCGTTCTCCCCCCGGTCCAGCTCGTTCAGCACGACGGTTCGCTCGCTGGCGAGGTCCTCGTCCCGCACCCGCGCCCCGCGTATCCGGTCGGCCTCGATCTCGACAGCCCGCTCCAAGTGCTCACTCGGAAGCACGGCGAAGTAATTGGTGCGGTCGTACCAGGTTGTCGCGTTGATCTGTCCGCCGACCGACTGGAGGGTCTGAAACACACTCGTCCCGAGGTCGCGATTGAAGCGCTCGGAGCCCTTGAACATGAGGTGCTCCAGCAAGTGCGTGGCGCCTGTCAGCCCGGCGCCCTCGTTGCGGCTGCCCACGCGGTACGTCACCTGAAACGCAGCGACCGGCGCGGCGGCGGCGGGCAGCAACAGCACCGTCAGCCCGTTGGCCGAATGGCGGTACTCTTCGATGCCTCCCTCGGCGCGGATGAAGTCGAAGGCGGGGTGGTCAGTGATGGCGTCGGACATGGGCGTCGGGCTGGCGACGAGTGCAACCGAGAGGGCTGCGGTAGAGATCCCGGCCGGACGTTGGGGTTTGGAAGATGGATCGCCAACCCGAGGCGTCAAGCCGATGTAGGGCGAGCTGCCCACACCTGGACGCGAGTTCTCCACATCGCCAGCCTGTCGCGTCGCCTCGAGCTGACGAATCCGTTCGGATCTTCTTTCACACGGGACGGCGACGCCGTTCGGAGCACCGGCCACGCCCTCGAGTTGGCGAGCGACCACACCACGGATCTACCGACTCACCGACCTACCGACATCGCCAGCCCGGCGAGGACGTGCCACACTGTCAGTGCGGAGAGGGTCGCACTCCGGTGATCGATGTCGAAGGCCGGGTTCAGCTCCACCACGTCCACGGAGCGAATGTGTGGGCTTCGTCCGCAGGCCTCAGCGGCGGTGAGCCACACGCCAGCTGCCAGTCCGCCCGTGCCGGGAGCGCTCACGCCGGGGGCGGCATCGAGGGCGTCGAGGTCGAACGAGGCGAGCGTGGGCCGGTCGAGATCGGCGACGAGCTGGCGGGCGCGGTCCGTCGTCAACGCGTCGGCGAACACCGCCTCTCCCCTCTCCCGCACTGCCGCAACGTGGGCCGCCGACACGCGCCACGGGTGCAACCCGGCAACCGTGTAGCGCGAGCAGAGACCCGACGGATGATCGAGCATCTGTCGGAACGGCGAGCCCGAGTGCGCTTGTCCGTCACGTAGCGGACGCACATCGGCGTGCGCGTCCCAGTTCAGAACGCCGACGGGCTGGCGGCTCTGGACGTAGCCGAGGAAATGCCCATAGGCCGTCTCGTGCCCACCCCCCAGCACGATGGGCACAATGCCCCGACCCAGCAGGTCGCCCACAACCTCCCCTAGCCTCTCTTGATCCGTCTGCAGCTCGCCCGTCACCGGCACATCGCCGAGGTCTACTGTGTACTCCATTAGCCCGATGAAGGCCTCGGGCTGGCGAGCATCCGGCGTCATGGCATAGAGAGCAGCGCGAAGTGCAGCCGGACCGTCAGCAGCACCCGGACGCCCCCCATTCCGGCGCACGCCCTCATCAGATGGAAAGCCCACCAGCGCGACGCGGGTGTCTGTCGCCAGCGCGTTGGTCTGAAGCCAGCGCCCCAGACGAGGATCCTCCGGCGCGGTATCCCTCGTGGGCACGTTGGGGGCCTCGAGCTGGCGTAGCAAGGGAGGTGTCATGGCGAGGAGCAAAGCGACGCGGCAATCTCGTCACGGTTGGCTCAGGTCATAGCCAGTCCTGAGACCTTGTGCCTCGTCCAACGTGGCTACCCCTCACCCTATCCCTCTCCCAGCGGGAGAGGGGACGTGATCTGGCGAGACAACCGGTTTCCACCTCGTTCCTCATTCCTATCGCCTCGTTTCTACCGACTCCCACACCGTCTCGCCCGCGATCACCGTTCGCAGGGCATCGGATGGGGAGAAGGCATACAGCCAGGCGTCGAGCGTCGGCGCATCGAGAATGGCGAGGTCGGCGGCAAAGCCGGGAACGAGGGACCCGACGCCCTCGAGCTGGAGAGCCTGGGCTGCAACGATAGTGGCGCCGCGTAGCGCTTCCTCTGGCGTCATGCGCTGGCGGGTGCAGGCCAGCCAGAGCGCCAGCGGCAGGCTCGGGCTGGGCGCACTTCCGGGGTTGAAGTCCGTCGCCACGGCGACCTTCGCTCCCGCATCCAACAGCCGACGAGCCGGAAGCGGCTCCTGCCCCAACACGAGCGTCGCCGTCGGCAAGCTGACGGCGACGGTGCTCGAGCTGGCGAGAGCCGCAATGCCAGCGTCGGAGATACACTCGAGGTGGTCGGCACTCGCGGCGCCAACCTCCACTGCCAGCTCGGCGCCTCCGGTATCCGAGAGCTGATCGGCGTGCAGCTTGGGCACCAGCCCGTGGCGGCGTCCGGCGGCGAAGACCTCGCGCGCCTCGTCCGGCGTGAAGGCGCCCTGCTCCACAAACACGTCCACGAACGTCGCCAGCTCGGCGGCAGCTGGGAGAATCTCGTCGCAGATCAGACGGACGTATCCGGCGCGGTCGTCGGCGTACTCGGGCGGGGCGGCGTGCGCCGCGAGCAACGTGGACACGATCCGCTGCGGATGGGTCGCCTCGAGCTGGCGATACACCTCCAGTGTCTTGATCTCATCGGCGACTGTCAGCCCGTAGCCGCTCTTGGCCTCGACCGTGGTGACGCCCTGCCGGAGCATGCCGCCCAGCCGTGCTCCCGCCAGCTCAAGAAGATGCTCCCGAGAGGCCGCGCGCGTGGCGCGGACGGTGTTTAGGATGCCTCCGCCGCGCTTGGCGATCTCCAGATACGGCGTGCCCTTCAACCGTTCGACGAACTCATCCGCACGCTCGCCTGCAAAGGCGAGGTGCGTGTGGCAATCGATCAGGCCGGGAACCACCAATCGCCCTGCTGCGGAGATCGAGTTGGCGTCCTGAAACGCCTCGGGCAACTCCACCTCAGGTCCCGCCCAGACAACCTTCCCCGCGTCCCAGACCAGCGCGGCGTCGTTCACCAACCCGGCGTCCGCGCTGTCCGGCGGGCAGGTGGCGAGCTGGCGAATGTCAGTGAGGACGGTCACGACCGGATGGGCAAGATGCGGAGGATCTCCGCGAGACGACCGGTACGGACTAGATCGGTGACGGCCGCCAGCTCGTCCTGAAACAGCCGGTCGGTATCCCGGAAGGCCACGCGCTGGCGAATGGCGTCCCACGCCGCCTCCACGCCCCGCCCGGCTTTCATCGGATGCCGTACGTCGAGCGCCTGCGCCGCACACAGCGCCTCGATGGCGAGCACCTGCTCGGCATTCTCAACCACCTGCAGCGCTTTCCGCGCGCCCCATGCGCCCATCGAGACGTGGTCCTCCTGCCCTCGGCTGCTCGGGATGGAGTCCACCGAGGCCGGGTGGCAGAGCGTCTTGTTCTCCGACACCAGCGCGGCGGCCACGTACTGCGGGATCATGAACCCCGACTGCAAGCCAGAGCCGTTGATGAGAAACGGCGGGAGGCCATCACATCCATCGAGCAAGAGGTAGATACGACGCTCCGAGATGGAGGCCCACTCCGCCAGCGCGATGGCCGCAAAGTCCATCGCCAGCGCGAGCGGCTGGCCGTGGAAGTTGCCCCCCGAGATGAGGTCTGGTGCACCGTCGGCATCGAAAACCAGCGGGTTGTCAGTCACGCTGTTGATCTCGGTCTCGACGGCGCCCGCGACGTACGCCAGCGCGTCGCGGCTGGCGCCGTGGACCTGCGGCACGCAGCGGATCGAATACGGGTCCTGCACGCGGTCGCAGTGCAGATGGCTCGGTCCGATCTCGGAGCCCTCCAGCATCTGCCGGACGCGCGCTGCCGACGCCGCGTGCCCCGGATGTGCCCGCACCTCAGCCACCCGCGCATCGAACGGTCGGGACGACCCGCGCATGGCTTCCACCGTCATGGCCGCCACCATATCGGCGGTCTCGGCGAGCTGGCGGCCTCGGAGCACCACCTCCACGGCGTGCGCTGCCATGAACTGCGTCCCATTGATGAGCGCCAGCCCGTCCTTGGCGCCCAGCGCGACCGGCGCCAGCGCGAGCTGGCGAAGCACGTCAGCGGCAGGAATCGGTCCGTCATCGCTCCACACATAGCCCTCCCCGATCAGCGGCAGCGCGAGATGTGACAACGGCGCGAGGTCCCCGGAGGCGCCGAGGCTCCCCTGGCTCGGAACCACCGGGATGACGTCGCGATCGAGGAAATCGAGCAGACGTTCGACCACGATGGGCGAGACGCCCGAGTGCCCCAGACCCAGCGCATACGCCTTGAGGGCTACCATGCGACGCGTGATGTTCCGGTCTACCGGCTCCCCCACCCCGCAGGCGTGCGACCGCAGCACATTGATCTGCAACTGCGCCACGTCGCCCTCGGGGATGCGCTGGCTCTTGAGGGCTCCGAATCCCGTGTTGAGGCCGTAGTGGGCGTGCCCATCCGCTAGCGCGGCCTCCACCAGCTGGCGACTCCGGGCGACGCGCCCGATCGGGCTGGCGAGGTCTGCGCGGATGGCATCGAGCGACGCTGTGAGGTCGGCGCCGAGCGTGTCAAGGCAGAGCCGGGGCAGAGCGGCTTTTGTCATGGTCCGTCGTGGCGATGTGGCTCTGGCACCGTCTGGCACACGTCCTGTACCTCGCTCACGTGCGCTGCCGCCAGCTCGCGCAACGGTTCCACCACCTCTGCCATCCGGCCTTGAAACGCTGCCGCATCGAACGCCTCCTCCTCGAATCGGGACGGATCCAGCTCTACCAGATCGTCACCCGCGATCACGAGAAGGTCGAGCTGGCGACGGAGAGCCAGCTCGTCGGCGCAGAGCGGGATGGCATCGCCTCGGTCCTGGCGCAGCGCGCCCAGCAACTCGACCAGCAGCTTGGCCTCCGCTGCCTGGACCCCGGCGGCGTACCCACGTTGCCGCACACGACGAAGCTGCTCGGAGAGCACGTCGGTGGGATCCACCTCGAACGTCCTCTTGAAGTCATCGGCAACGCGGTCTGCGGACGCCCATACAGCCCGTTCGATCCGAACGATGAGCGAGATGTCGTCATCGCCAGCTGGGTCCTCTGCCCCCTGGGCGTGCGACGAGCTGGCGAGGAGGGCAAGGCCCACGAGAAGGATCCAGCGCATGCGTCGAATCAGCCGGTAATGAGAGGAAGGTCCACGCCGCGCTCCTGAGCGGTCTCGATGGCCGTCTCGTAGCCTGCATCGGCGTGGCGCATGACGCCCGTGCCAGGGTCGGCGGTGAGCACGCGCTCGAGGCGGCGCCCAGAAGACTCCGTGCCCTCGGCCACGCACACCATGCCGCTGTGCATCGAGTAGCCGATGCCCACGCCGCCGCCGTGGTGGAGGCTCACCCAGCTCGCCCCACAGGCCGTGTTGAGCATCGCGTTCAAGAGCGGCCAGTCGCCGATGGCGTCGGAGCCGTCCTTCATGCCTTCCGTCTCCCGGTTCGGGCTGGCGACCGAGCCCGTGTCGAGGTGGTCTCGCCCGATCACGAGCGGCGCCTCCACCTTCCCGGCTTTCACCAGCTCGTTGAAGCGTGCACCGGCCTCCGCACGTTCGCCATACTCGAGCCAGCAGATGCGTGCCGGGAGGCCCTGGAAGTGAACCTTATCGCGGGCCATCCGAATCCAGCGGTGCAGCGGCTCCTTATGCGGAAACAGATCGAGGATGGCCTCGTCGGTGGCCGCGATATCCGCCGGGTTGCCCGAGAGCGCCGCCCAGCGAAACGGACCGGAGCCCTTGCAGAAGAGCGGACGAATGTACTCGGGCACGAACCCAGGGATCCTGAAGGCGTCCGTCAGGCCGCGTAGGTCGGCGACTTGGCCCCGCAGGTTGTTGCCATAGTCGAACGCGATGGTGCCATTCGCCTGCAGCGCCAGCATGGCCTGGATGTGCGCCTCCATCGAGTCCAGCACGGCGTCTTCGTAGGCCGCTGGATCGCGCTGGCGAAGAAGAGCGGCCTGTTCCAGGCTGTACCCTGCCGGGATGTAGCCGACGCGAAGATCGTGGGCGCTCGTCTGGTCCGTCACCACGTCCACCTCCACACCCCGGCGCACCAGTTCGGGGAGCACGTCGGCAGCGTTGCCCACCAGCCCGACCGACAGCGACTCGCCCGCCGCCTTTGCGCTGAGCACCGCGTTCAGGGCTACGTCTACATCGGTCTCAATGCGGTCGCAGTAGCCGGTGTCCACACGGCGCTGAATGCGCTCCGGGTCCACCTCGATGCCGAGGAACGCCGCCCCGTTCATGGTGGCCGCGAGCGGCTGCGCTCCGCCCATGCCGCCGAGGCCAGCCGTCACCACCAGCTTCCCCGCCAAGGAGCCACCAAAGTGCTGCTCCGCACAGGCCGCGAACGTCTCGTACGTCCCCTGCAGGATGCCCTGCGTGCCGATGTAGATCCAGCTCCCGGCGGTCATCTGGCCGTACATGGTCAGGCCCTCGGCCTCGAGCTGGCGGAACCGGTCCCAGGTCGCCCAGCGGGGCACCAGCCACGAGTTGGCGATCAGCACGCGCGGGGCCTCGTCGTGGGTGCGGAAGACGCCGACGGGCTTTCCGCTCTGCACGAGCAACGTCTCATCGTTCTCCAGCCGTTCCAGCGTAGTGACGATCGCGTGGTACGCCTCCCAATTGCGCGCGGCCTTCCCGGAGCCGCCGTAGACCACCAGCTCGTCGGGCCGCTCGGCCACCTCGGGGTCGAGGTTGTTCATCAGCATCCGCAGGGCAGCTTCCTGCTGCCAGCCCTTGCAACGGAGGGAGGTGCCGCGTGGGGCACGGATAGAAGCCGTCTGGATCATTGAGCGCCTCAGAGAACCATGCGGGGCTGCCACTCCGAGCGCAAGCGGAAACCTTGGTCTGGCCACGGCCAGGCCTTCACGAGTCCACCTCGCGGACATCTCCCCTGCGCTCAGAATGACACCCCCTGGTGGGGTCAGGGGCACAGGCTAGGCACCAGCGTGGGAACACGCCCAGAGGCAATCGATGGATATCGCGCACGCAAACCGCTGATTCTTTAGACTACGATGGATCTCGCCTTTGATTCTTCGGCATGGACAAAATTGACCACTGCATCTTGACGGAGCTGCAAGACAATGCCCGGCTGTCGTTCGCCGAGTTGGGGCGCCGCGTGGGGCTCTCTTCCCCTGCCGTCTCGGAGCGGGTCCAGCGCCTTGAGATGGACGGCGTCCTTACCGGCTACCACGCGACCGTGAACCTGGCCCAGTTGGGGCGCCCGGTGCAGGCCGTGCTGCACATGCAGGTAGACCGCGCCCGCTTCCAGCGCAGCGTGGATCAGATTCAGGCCATGCCCGACGTGCTGGTGTGCCACCGCACCACGGGCAGCAGCTCGCTGGTGATGATTGTGGCGGTAGCGTCGATGGAAGCCCTAGAAGAGCTCATCGACCGGCTGCTCCCCTTCGGCGAGCCCGTGACGCAGCTCATCCTCTCAACGCCCCTGCCGCGCCGGTCCGTCGTCCCGAGTTGAGGTCCGAGTCATCGCCAGCTCGCAGCACGGCAACGGGCTGGCGGTTGGCGCCCCTATCCGGCTACGCGCGTGTAGCGCACGTCGCGGATGAACTCTTCGCCGCCCGCACTGTCTGGGCTGTGAATGTTGACCCTCAGTTCGTCGTCCGAGCAGGTGAAGGCCGTCCGGCCCCGCTCCCCCTCGGCGAACAGGCTCTCGACGCCCATCGGGTTGTTGATGGGAGCCCCACCGTTGACGCTCACCGATACCGACAGGTCAGCACCGCCCGGCTCCATCACGATTCGGTCGTCCTCGACAGTGTAGGTCCCGTTGGCGGTGCCGCTGTAGTCGTTGCGAACACTCATCTGCATCCCGGACACGGCCGCGTTGATGGTCATCGAGAAGTCCTCGAAGGTCTGCATGGCACTGCCGTCGGGCTCGAAGGCGATGAGCGCACGCCCAGACGTCTCGCCCACAGAGAAGTTGGCGTTTGGGATGTCCTGGATGCCCTCCACCTTGTCCAGGTCCATCGAGGCCGGATCGATCTGCCATGTGCCGACGAGACACTCCGCATCGCTGGCAGAGGCGGTCTCTACTGCAGCGGTCTCGGGCTCTGTACCTGGCGACGAGCTGGCGTCAGGCGTGTCGGAGGTGTCACTGGCGCACGCGCTGGCGAGGAGGGCGAGGGCGAAAAGGGCTGGGCGCATGAGGATCGAGGCTGGGTGTGTCTTGTACACGGGAAACGAGCTGGCGGGAGGTCATATCGCCAGCTCGAGAGTGGCTGGAGTGACGATCTCCATTCCCCTGGATTCGTGCATCCACCAGCGTGGCTACCCCTCACCCTGTCCCTCTCCCAGCGGGAGAGGGGACGAGATCTGACATCTCAAGCTGGCGATCAGTGCGCGTCCAGCCAGTTGTCGGCCACGCCCACGTCCACCACCACCGGCACCTTGAGCGGAAGCGCGGCGATCATCTCCTCGCGCACCAGCTCGGACAGCGCCTCGACTTCGGATTCCGGCGCTTCGAACACCAGCTCGTCGTGGACTTGCAGGATCATCCGGCTGTCTAGGGTGCCAGTCTGGAGGCGGGTGTGAATGGCGATCATCGCCTTCTTGATCATGTCCGCCTGCGTGCCCTGGATGGGCATGTTGACCGCGATGCGCTCGGCGTAGGCGCGGTCGTTGGGGTTGCGGGACGTGATCTGCGGGACGTAGCGGCGGCGCCCGAGCAGCGTTTCCACGTAGCCCGTCCGGCGGGCATCCTCCATCAGCCCGTTGAGGAAGCCGCCCACCTTGGGATACGACGCATGGTACTGGTCGATCAGCTCCTGCGCCTCGGAGTTGCCGATGCGGAGCCGGTTCGCCAGCCCGAAAGCCGAAATGCCGTACGGGATGCCGTAGTTGACCTGCTTGACCTTGTTGCGCTGGTCGCGATCTACGGCGTCGTAGTCCACGCCGAAGACGCGTGCAGCGGTGGCCGTGTGGATGTCCAGCTCGTTCTCGAACGCCTCGATGAGTCCAGGGTCGCCTGACATCGAGGCCAGAATCCGAAGCTCGATCTGGGCATAGTCTGCCGCCACCAGCACGCAGCCGGGCTCCGCCACGAACGCCCGGCGGATCTCTTTTCCAAGATCTGTGCGGATGGGGATGTTCTGGAGGTTGGGGTTGCTCGAGCTGAGGCGGCCGGTGGCCGTGACGGTCTGGTTGAAGTCGGTGTGGACGCGCCCCGTCTCGGGGTGGATCAACTCCGGGAGGCGGTCCACGTAGGTGGACTTGAGCTTCGAGATCTTGCGCCAGTCGAGAACGAGGGCGGGAAGCTCGTGGGTCTGTGCCAGCTCGGAGAGCACGCCCTCGTCCGTCTTGGGCCGCCCCGTCTTGGTCTTGCCCAGCGCCTCCAGGCCGATGCCGAACGTCGGCGCCTCCTCCTTGAGCTGCTTCTTGGTCTTGGGCTTGGCGTCGGGGTCGCCCGCAACCTCCCCGGCCTCGTTGTCCCGCACATCCTGCGCCCACTGCTCGGCGGCGGCGCGCTCCTCGTCAGTGGGTAGATCGTTGAACAGCACCTCGCCGAGCTGCACCGTGGAGCCGATGGTGAACTCCCGGCCCGCCAGCTCGAAGATCTGCGCCTCTAGATCGGCGAGTTGGGTCTCGAGCTGGTCGGAGATGTCGGCCAGCACTTTCTCGGAGATCTTGACGCCCTGCATCTCCATGTGTGCCAGCACCGGTACGAGCGGGAACTCGATCTCCTCAGCGATCTGGAGCAAACGTCCGTCGTCGTCCATCGACGCCAGCTTCTTGCGGAGCACTGGCATGAGGCGCAGCGCCACGTCGGCATCCTCACAGGCGTATGGCCCCACGTCTTCCACCGGCACGTCGCGCATGGAGAGCGCATTCTTGCCCGTCCCAATCAGGTCGGTGATGGGCTGAGGGCGGTAGTTGAGGTAGAAGCTGGAGACATCGTCCATCTTGTGACTGGCCTCCGGGCTGATGAGGTAGTGTGCCACCATCGTATCGAACACCGGCCCGCGCACCTGCACGCCATGCCGCGCCATCACGATCAGGTCATACTTGATGTTGTGGCCCACCTTCGCCAGCTCCGCGTTCTCGAGAACCGGCCTGATCCCATCCAGTGCGGCCTGCTCCGGCGTTCCGTCGGGAAGCGGCGTGGGCAGGTACACGGCCTGCTTCTCCGAGCTGGCGAGAGAAAGACCCACCAGCGACGCCATCATGGAGTCGACCGACGTGGTCTCGGTGTCAAATGCAAGCACCTCAGCGGCGTCGGTGATGCCCGAGGCTTTCGCCAGCTCGTCGTGGCCGTAGACGGTCTGATAGTCCACGTCACTCTCGCTCATCTCCGTGACGGGCTCGTACGGACCGAAGTCGAAGTCGAGGGCAGGATCGTCGCCGGCATCGTCGGCGGCAGCACGACGGGTCCAGCCGCCGCTGCTGCGCTGGCGGACACGCCCCTCGGCGTAGTCTGTCGTCCGGGTGCGAAGCCGCGTCCCGAAGCCGACCCGGTCGTAGAGCGCGTTGAGCGCGTCCATGTCGGGGTCGGTGCGTCGGAGCGTGTGCCAGTCGAGGTCCAGCTCCACGTCCGTCAGGATGGTGACGAGCTGGCGAGAGAGGCGCGCGTCGTCGGCGTGGTTCATCATGCCCTCGCGGGCGCGCTTGCCCTTGAGGTCCTCCGCGTGCTCGATCAGATTCTCGATGTCGCCGTACTCGTTGATGAGCTTCACCGCCGTCTTCTCGCCGATGCCCGGCACGCCGGGAACGTTGTCGGCGGTGTCGCCCATCAGCGCGAGCAGGTCGATGAACTGGGCGGGCTCGAGGCCGTCGTACTTCTCGCGGAAGGTGTCGGCGGTCTCCCGGCTGAACGCCTCGCCCATGTACGGCGGGCGAAGCATGTGGATTTCACCCGCTCCCGCGCCGGTCTCGGAGTCCGACAGAAGCTGGCGAAAATCCTTGTCGGGCGAGAAGATGACCACGTCTACGCCCTCTTCCTCCGCACGGCGTGCCAACGTCCCAATCACGTCGTCGGCCTCCACGCCAGGGACCTCGAGCACCGGAATGTCGAACCCCTTCGCCAGCTCCTTGATGAGCGGGATGTTGTCGACGATCTCGGGCGGCGTCGGCGGGCGATGGGCCTTGTAGTCTTCGTAGAGCTGATCGCGGAAGGTGCCGCCCGGCCCGATGGCGTCGAACACGACGGCGATGTGTTCGGGCTGGTGATCCTCGAGCAGTTTCAGAAGTGCGGTCGAGAAGCCGTAGAGCGTGCGCGTGTCGGTGCCATCGGGCGCGCTCAGGCTGGCATTCTTCATCGAGAAGAAGGCGCGGTAGGCAAGGGCCATCGCGTCGGCCAGAAACAGGGTCTCACGCGTCTCGGCTGCGTTGTCGTCGGCGATGGCGTCACCCTCAGCGAACATGTCCCACGGCGGCGTGTCGTCGGTCGGCAGTTCGTTGACCAGATCGGCGGTCGGCGCCTCAGGCGGGGCTCTCGAACTGGCGTCCGGAGTCCCTGTCGTCAGCGCGTCGGTTTCCCAGGGCGGCGTGTCGTCGGTCGGCGTCGGGCTGACGGACGGCGGCGTCGGCTCGGCGGGGGAATCAAACAGGCTCGGCTGGTCGGGCATCGTCGGGCTGCGGCGTGAGGCCAAAGAGGATCGGGGCAGGTTAACGCGCGGCGGCGACTGCGGTT
>JBCBZH010000350.1:0-3650 GCA_039815415.1 Bacteroidota bacterium | reverse complement strand
GTGCTGCATGATGCCCGCGATGTGGACCGTCTCGCCGTCCGAGAGGCAGTCCACGTCCACCTCGATGGCGTTCTCGAGGAAGAGGTCGAGCAGCACCTCGTTGTCCGGGAAGAGGCGGAGCACGTTGGCGACATAGTCTGCCACCTCCTCTTTGTTGATGGCGATCCGCATGCCCTGCCCGCCGAGCACGTAGCTCGGCCGGACGAGAATCGGGTAGCCGATGCGTTCAGACACCTGAACCGCTTCCTCGACGGAGTTGGCAATTCCGTACGGTGGAAACGGAATCTCAAGCTCCTCCAGGGTCTCCGAGAACTTCCCTCGGTCTTCCGCGAGGTCCATTTTCTCGAAAGGCGTCCCGAAGAGCGGCACCCCGTACGCCAGCAGGTTTCTCGCCAGCTTGAGCGCGGTCTGACCGCCGAGTTGCACCATCACACCCTCTGGCTGCTCGAGGTCAATGATGTCGGCGACGCGCTCCCAAAACACCGGCTCGAAGTAGAGCTTGTCCGCCACGTCGAAGTCGGTCGAGACCGTCTCCGGGTTGCAGTTGATCATGATGGCCTCATAGCCCATCTCCTTGGCCGCCAGCACGCCGTGGACGCACGAGTAGTCGAACTCGATGCCCTGCCCAATGCGGTTGGGACCGGAGCCAAGGATGATGACTTTCTTCGTGTCCGAGCGGACGGACTCCGTTTCGCCCTGGTCGTAGGTCGAGTAGAAGTAGGGCGTCTCGGCTGGAAACTCGCCCGCGCAGGTGTCCACCACCCGGTAGGTCGGCGCCAGATCGAGGGCCATCCGCTTGGCGCGCACGTCGTGCTCAGTGGTTTCATCGTCCTGCAACAGGTAGGCAATCTGCACGTCTGAGAACCCGTCCTGCTTGGCGGCAAGCAGCAGGTCACGGTCAAGCGTCTCGAGCGTGTGCGCCTCGAGCTGGCGTTCCATCTCTACCAAATCGAGAATCTGGTTCAGGAACCAGGGGTCTACCTTCGTGATGTCGGCCACCTCGGCCACGGAGGCGCCCAGACGAAAGGCGTTGCGGACGTGCAGCAGGCGATCCCAGTAGGGCGTCTTCAGGCGGTCGCGGACGAGCTGGCGATCCGGAAGGTCACGGTCGGCGCCGAGCCCAGCGTAGCCGATCTCAAGGCCCTGCCACGCCTTCTGAAGGCTTTCGGCGAAGGTGCGGCCAATCGCCATCGTCTCGCCGACCGCCTTCATCTGGGTCGTGAGTGCCTCGTCCACGCCCTCGAACTTGTCGAAATTCCAGCGCGGCACCTTGGTCACCACATAGTCGAGCGCGGGCTCGAAGCATGCAGATGTGGTGCCCGTGACCTCATTCGGCAGCTCGTCGAGGGTGTAGCCCACCGCCAGCCGGGCGGCGACTTTCGCAATGGGATAGCCCGTCGCCTTGGAAGCCAGCGCAGAAGACCGCGACACACGCGGGTTGATCTCGATCACGATCATCCGGTTGCTCACGGGATCGACGGCGAACTGGATGTTGCACCCGCCCGCGAAGGTGCCAATGGACCGCATTGCCTTGATGGCAGCGTCACGGAGGGCCTGATACTGCGGGTCCGTGAGCGTCTGCTGAGGCGCCACCGTCACACTGTCGCCGGTATGGACGCCCATCGGGTCCACGTTTTCGATGGAGCAGATGATGACGACGTTGTCCTTTGCGTCGCGGAGAAGCTCCAGCTCGTACTCCTTCCACCCGAAGAGGCACTCCTCGATAAGCACCTCGTGGACGGGCGACAGCTCGAGGCCGCGCGTCACCTTCGCGTCGAACTCCTCAGGCGTCCAGACGATGCCGCCCCCAGCGCCGCCGAGCGTAAACGAGGGGCGGATAACCGTCGGGCGAAAGCCTTGCCCCTGGGCCAGATCCTGGGCGATCTCTTTTGCTTCAAGCAGAGACTTTGCCACACGGCTCCGGGCCTGGTCGATGCCGACCTCTTCCATCAGGTCGCGGAATGCCTGCCGGTCCTCCGTGATGTGAATGGCGTCGATATCCACGCCGATCACGTCGATGCCCTGCTTCTCCCAGTAGCCCTGCTGGTGGAGCTTGTCGGCGAGGTTGAGCGCCGTCTGCCCCCCCATCGTCGGAAGCACGGCGTCCGGCTTCTCCTTCGTCACGATCTCCTTGATGGATGCAGGCGTCAGCTCCTGCAGGTAGACCGTGTCCGCCGTCATAGGGTCGGTCATAATCGTGGCTGGATTCGAGTTCACCAGCACGACGCGGTAGCCCTCGGCGCGGAGTGCATGCGCGGCCTGGGTGCCAGAGTAATCGAACTCACAGGCCTGCCCGATGACAATGGGGCCGGAGCCAATGAGCAGGATTGTTTCAATGTCGGTGCGCTTGGGCATCGGAGAGGGACTCGGTACGAGGTACAGATGAGGGGGACAGTGGACTTGGCACGAGGGACCAAGTACCTGTGGGGCTAGCTCGAGGTGAACCCGCCTACGGTCTTCTTCTCCTCGCGCTCCAGAATCACGAGAGCTGCGAACTGGCTCGAGCTGGCGGTACCAGAGCCGCCCATCGCGGTGGTAGACATGAGGCGCCAGTCGTCGTTCAGCAGCTCGTTGAGTTCAGCGAGCGAGGGCGAGTCGGCCTCGGGCGAGTAGTGGACGACGAGGGCTTTGCGTTCCTTAGCCATTCTGAGGAGGATCGAAGAGATGTGTGAACGTGAATGCGCGCTCGGAGGGGCCGTGGGCGTTGAGCAGCTCGAGGCGGTCCCACGCCTCCTGGGGCGACGGCTCGTGGCCGACGGGCACCCACCAGAGGGTGTAGTGTGGCCGACCGAAGCTCTCGAACCACTCCTTCCGGCGCTTCACATAGTGAGCGTGGCCCGAGTGATACGTGTAGGCCCTGAGCGCCTCGACCGACTCCCACACGCTCAGGTTGATGAGGATGGTGTCGTCCTCAAAGGGGCGCAGGTCCGTCGCATCGCCGGTGTCATCTTGCAAGCGCCACACGAACCCAGGCGTGCGTTCTGCGAGCAGGTTGATGGGGTCCAACGCCCGCTTGAACTCAGCCATGACCGGCCCGTCCATGGGACCAAGAATGCGAGCGACGTTGACTTGGGCGAGATGCATCATCAGAATCGTGGGTCCCAGGAATGGGTCGGCTCGTAGGGATGTGGACGGACGTAGACCTCTCCTCGCTGCTCTGCCTCGATGGCTGCCGCGATGTTCTCCAGGTTGAGCCGAAAAATGCGAACCACCTCGTCAGCAAACGCTCCAAACAACCAGCGGGCTGGCGGAAGCGCCGGGCGGAGGACATCGGTGGAGAAGGTGAGGCGCGTCTGCTCTGCCCCTAGTGCCTCGTAGTGCTGCGCGACGCGGTACTGGGTCCAGCCCACAACGTCCTGCATGAGCGGGCGGAAACCTTGGAGCGCATACGTGCGGATCTCGCGAGCGCGGTGAGGCTCGAGCGCCACGACTTCCTCGTCCCACGTCACGCCTGTCTCGTCAGCTCGGCGGTAGCAGCGGCGGAGAGCACCCACTTGGCCGTCCGGGACGGGGCTCTCGGGCAGGAGCGAGATGTGATCGAAGTAGACCGACCACTCGTTGGCCTTGTGGCTGTCCCCCGCGTAGCCCCATACCGCCTCTATCGGCGCGCCGATCTCGACACCGTACGCATGCCGCAGGGGGACTTCGGG
>JBCBZH010000266.1:0-5975 GCA_039815415.1 Bacteroidota bacterium | reverse complement strand
CGCCATCGTCGAGCTGGCGAACTCCTGTCTCACTGGAGCTCAATGCGTGGCACCCGGGCCGTCAGTCCACTCGTCAGCTCGTAGGAGAGTGTACCAGCCGCCGTGGCCGCCTCCACAGCCGATGCTCCGCTACTGCCAAAGAGTGTGGCTTCATCTCCAATGACTACAGCATTCCCTTCCCCATCGGGATCGCCAAGATGAACCAGCATCATGTCCATGCATACACGCCCCACGACCGGATAGCGCCCGCCTCCGATCCCGACCGGACCGGCATAGGACCGCACCAAGCCATCGGCGTATCCGGCCGCGACGGTGGCGATGCGCGATGGCCGCTCCGCAACCCAGGTCCGACCGTAGCTCACACTCTCTCCTGGAGCCACGGTTTGAAGATGGACCACGCGGCTTACGAGGCGCATCACCGGGCGCAACCCGGCCGCCTCGACGTCGCGGTGGAGACCAGGGCTCGACGCCAACCCGTAGAGGACGCCGCCTACCCGAACAAGCGACGAGGAAGCCGGAAATGGCGAAACGAGGCTCCGGACAAGAGCAGGCCCATTGGCGATGTGCAGAATCGGCGGCGCATCCTCACCCAGATCCTCCAGCACGCCTTCAAAGCGTCCGACCTGTTCGCCGACGAACTCGGTGCTCGGCTCATCTGCCGTTGCGAGGTGCGTCCAGAGGCCCTCGACCCACACGCCCGGCGTTTCTTCGAGCTGGCGAACCACGCGCGCAGCGTCGCTCGGTGCTAGCCCAAGGCGGTGCATCCCCGTGTCTACCTTAACGTGAACGGTCAGCGGGCCTCGCTGGCGAGCGGCCTCGGCCACGAATCCGGCCACTGGCTCTGAGGACACATTGACACGCAGATCGTACTCCGCGTACAGCGGGAGCTGTTCAGGCAGCGGGGCGGCGAAGACCAGGATGGCAGCCTCGATGCCCGCCTCTCGCAGCTCCACGGCCTCTCCGATCGTTGCTACCGCCAGCCAGCCCACACCTGTATCCACCAGCACTTGGGCGACCGACTGCGCTCCGTGTCCGTAAGCATCGGCTTTGACCACGCCCATCAGATCGGCGCTCCCGGCGAGCTGGCGCAGCACGCCGACGTTGTTGCGGAGAGCGCCCAGATCAATGTCAGCGCGAATCACGGAGGGACGGGAAACCGGCATCGAGTCTACGACGCTCCTGGCGATACCAGCACGGAGACCGGAGGGAACGGCACCGCCTCATCGGCGGACACACGCACGCCTGACGCGTCGCCCCACAGTGCCCAGGCCAGCACCTCGGCCGACCGGGTCAGGGTTGGACCCGGGCGATTGAACAGGCGGTCCCCATCCAGGACAACAGCACGTCCGGCCTCGACGGCTCGGAGAGATCGCCAGCTCGAGGCGTGCGCCGCAAGATCTTCGATGGACTGCGAAACCGACCGGCCGCACGCGGCCACGACGAGCATATCGGGGTTGGCCTCGGCCACCTCCTCCCAGGTGACGTACCGGCTTCGCTCGCCGGCTGTGGACATCAACGGGCGCCCACCAGCATGCTCCACAAGGTCTGGCGTCCAATGCCCGGCCGACATGGGAGGCTCTACCCACTCGATGCACACCACGCTGGGTGCGGCCTCGAGCTGGCGTCGCCCTCCGACCCGATTTGCCAACTCGCGAAGGCGCTGCTCATGTGCAGCAATGATTCGCATCGCCGCTTCGAGCTTCCCGGTCTGGCCCGCCAGCCCGAGAGCCGCATCCAGGACCTGCTTGTGGGTACCGGGCGCGAAGTCGAGAACCTGGGGCGATGAGCCGGTTAGAGTCGCCAGTGCGGCCTCAACGTCGGAGAGCGGAGGCGCGCACACGCCACAGACCGTCTGTGTGACGATGAGATCGGGCTGGAGATCACGAAGGGCGTCGAGGTCCAGGTCGAATGGGCTCAGTCCGGCCTGAACGGCGTCTCGAACTGCCACGTCGATCTCCGACGCGTCGGCCATGGTTGGGATCGTCGAGCTGGCGACGACCGGGACATCGGCAACTTCGGGCGCATCGCAGAGTGCCGTGCGGCCTACGAGCTGGCGCTCCGCGCCGAATGCGACCAGCCAGTCCGTCACTGCCGGAAGCAAGCTGACGACGCGAGGCTCTACTGGCACACCCGCACCCCGTTCACCACCTCGTTCAGCCCATAGCGCATCGCCGATCCCTGTTCCACGAGCAGCATGACGACGACGAGCTGGCGTCCCTGGCGAAGGACCGCGACCTCCACACTTCGGTCCTCTCCCTCCAGCGCGTAGGACCACGTAGCGCGCTCTGCCAGGAGACCGGGTGGCCATGGATCGGCACGATACACCGTCCACTCTGAATCGTCATCCGGGAGTTCAACCCAATCCGCGAGAAGCGAGTCGGCGAGTTCCGAGAGCGACCGCTCATCTCCCGGCGGGAGTTCAGGGTCAGTGGTGATGACCACGAGCGCCGATGGCGTTCCGTCGTGTGGCGATTGCTCCGAAAGACTGATGCTGGGGTGCTGAGCGTGGCGATGCCGCGATGAGACCCTCCAGCCCTCCGGAACATCAAGCGCAAACCCAGGACCGAATGGGATATACGTTTCGCAAGGATCGCGGACAAAGTCGCTAGGGTCTTCGATCGCTTCGATCTCCAGTCCCATCAGGAAGCGGCTTGCGATGGCCTCGATGGGTGCGTTCGTCCCCTCAACGTGGACGTTGATGAGCACCGCTCCTCCCGGTGCTGTCACGGCAGACACCAGCGACTGCGACCCTGGATCCAGGTCCGTCATGTCGATGGTGGAGACGCGGTGCCCGGCCACCGACCGTTGCCGAACCGGAAACCGTGCCCCAAAAAGCTCTGCATAGCGTTCCACGACGCGCTGGCGGGCCTCCCCCTCGGACATCGGCGACGACTCCATGGGGACGTACTCCATCGTCACCACCACGCTATCCCGGTTGCCGCCTGGCACGAAGGCGATCTCGCCATCGTACAGCGCCTCGACAGCATTCATCGTCGTCCAGTCTTCCGGGCGCCAGACGGCATATCGAAACCACTCGCTGGCGTATCGCTGGCCGTCACGCTTGGCTGGAAGGATCGACGATCCGTCGTCGAGCACCCACACGCCATCCGAAAACAGCACCACGGCATCACCGGCCTCGGTGACTGCCCGGACGGGCTGGGCGGACGAGCTGGCGGCACTCATCCATCCCGCCAGCGCGAAAAGCAGGCCACGCATGGTCAAATCCCCGACGCGATCAGCAGCTCGATGTCCCGGTGCGGCATCCCGAACATCTCCGAAAGGGTCTTCTTGGTCAGGTGGCGGCGGTAGACGTAGGTGCCGGTCCGCAGACTCACGTTGGACCACAGCGCATCGTTGATGCTCCCAGCATCGCCGATCTCGAGCAGGTACGGCGTCAGCGCGTTGGACAGCGCATACGTGGCTGTGCGGGCCACCGAGGACGGCATGTTGGGGACGCAATGGTGCACAACCCCATGCGCCACGAAGGTGGGCTCGGCAGGGGTCGTTGGTCGGCTGGTCTCGATGCAACCGCCTTGGTCAATCACTAGGTCGACGATGACGGATCCAGGTCGCATCGACGCGACCATCTCTTTTGTCAGAAGCACGGGGGAACGGCGCCCCATCGTCATCATGGCCCCGATGACCACGTCGGCACTCTGGATCGCACTCTGGATGTACTGCATGTTCGCCATCGCCGTCGTCACCCGGCGGTCCAGCACATGCTCAATGGCTCTCAAGGCCGGGAGGTCGGTGTCCAACACGATGGTATGGGCTCCGAAGCCCAGCGCTGTCCGTGCAGCCCACTCACCAATGACGCCCGCGCCGAGAATCACCACGGTCGCCGGGGGAACTCCAGAAATGCCCCCCAGCATCACGCCCCGGCCGCCCTGCCCGCTTTCGAGCAACCGCGCGGCGGTCTGGACAGCTACCGACCCGGAGATCTCATGCATCATCCGCACGATGGGCAAGGTGCCATCCTTATCTGCGATGAACTCGAAGCCGATGCCCGTGGCACGGAGATCCATCAGGCCGTTGAGGGTATCCGGCGACAACCCACCCAGATGGAGTGCGGAGAAGACCACCGTCCGCTCGCGCATCATGGCGATCTCATCGGGACGTGGCGGAGCCACTTTGGCAATCAGGTCGGACTCGGCGTAGACGGCACCAGCCCCCTCCACCACCTCGCACCCAACCTCGGCGTACTCCGTGTCGGCAAACTGAGCCGCCTCCCCTGCCCCGGCCTCGATGCGGACCTCGTGTCCGTTGGCGACCAGCAGCCCAGCGGCGTACGGCGCCAGCGCGACGCGGCGCTCGTCGTTCCCGGATTCGCTCGGCACGCCAACCCGAAGGCGCTGGTCGCGCTCACTCACTGCTGAAGGCCGCTCGAGTGGCAGCAGTGTCGTCTCGATTTGAAGGCCCTGGATGGCGGGAATCTCCATGGACCGAAGCTACGACGCCTGTGTCACTCGGATGACATCGAGCTGGCGAGCGGTTCCCGAGCGCCATTGCCCGCCAGCTGCATCGCTACGGTCTTCCCTCTCGACACTCATGCGCGCTCAGTCGACGAGCTGGCGAGGCCCTCCTGCCCCACTCTCTGTCACCAGCGTCACCCCCTGCTGCCCCCGATAGGCACGGTCGTACAACCCTTCTGCGTCATCCATGAAGGGGCTCGACGGGAAGATGGAAATGAACTGGTTGTAGATCCGAATGGCCTCGTCGTAGCGCTCCTTCTGCTTGGTCGGGATGCTGTTGTCAGCAAACAGCACCTGGTTCTCGAGAGCCGCAACCAGTGCATCGTCCGCATACTCGCTCTCCGGATACTCCTCCAGCACCGATTGGAAGGCGATCACCGCGGCCTCGTAGTACTCCCGGCGCGCGTACAAGCGGCCCGTTTCGAATTGCTTCCGCGCCAACCGAGCCCTCAGCTCGGCACGAAGCTCGGCAGCTGCGAGAGCGTTCTGGCTCTCCGGATACTCGCGTTGGAATTGCTCGATGTACTGGATCGCGCGGCGCGTATCCGTCTGGTCGAGGTCGTAGTTCGGGCTCAGCGCAGCGTAGGCCTGAATGCGTTCAAAGGCTGCGTCCTCAACACGCGGATCGGTCCGATAGAACTCGACAAACCGGGTGAACTCATTGCCAGCCAGCAGATACTGCTTGCTTCCCGCGTAGGACCGAGCGAGGTAGAGCTGCGCGTCATCGGCGAACTCGCTCGTCCGGCCAAAGTCAAGTGCGGTCCGAAAGTGATCCACGGCCCGCGCGTGCTTGCCGCGGTCGAAAGCCTCCACCCCTCGGTCGAAGGCCTCCTGGCCAGAGGAGACTGTAGAGGACGACCCTCCACAAGCAGCCAGGCTCACGGCAAGACAGGCGGCGGCGGCGAGATGGCGAAGCGGACGAAGCATGAACGCGAAGCTGCGGAGGTGGGATGCGAGAGCGAACGGCGAGTGCTCAGGCTTATTGCAGCCCCGATGGTACCGATTCCGGCGCCCTTTCGTCAGCTCGAGGAACCGGACTCACAGCGTATTCCCACGGGGGATTGAGGGATGCGGGATGGACGAGGGATGAGCAGACGGAATCGCCACACGCACGGCCCATTTCTCCATCCCAGATCCCTCACGTATACCAAATCTGAGAGATTGTGCCTCACTCGGACATGTCCAACCCCTCACCCTGTTGGCTGACGCCGACCCTCGGTGCCTCTCCCCTCGGGAGAGGGGACGTTCTCAGATGCCTCGAGCTGGCGAGAACGGTGAGCTACAAACGCTGCGAACTGGTAATGCAGCGTGACGTGGTAGAATTGAGCTGACTCTTCCTACAGCGTCATCCTGAGCCTGTCGAAGGATCTCTACCGAGCACAGCGTCTCGCTCATCAGAGATCCTTCGACTCCGCTGCGCTCCGCTCAGGATGACAGGATGGGAGATCCCTCCAACCGCGTGACGCTCTACAGCCAAGCTTATTCGGGTGGATCGAGCCCCGT
>JBCBZH010000193.1:0-8567 GCA_039815415.1 Bacteroidota bacterium | reverse complement strand
GGGTTCAGGAGGTGTCCATCAAGCTGGTGGAGGAGCTCCCGACGGTGTTCGAGAAGGATCTCTTCCGGTCCATCCAGTTGCTGCCGGGCGTCAAGGCGTCGTCGGATTTCTCTTCGAAGCTCTACATCCGGGGTGGGTCGCCGGACCAGACGCTCATCCTGCTCGATGGCACAACGGTCTACAACCCGACGCACTTCTTCGGCTTCTTCTCCACGTTCAATACGGAGGCGATCAAGGACGTGCGGCTCTACAAGGGCGCCTATCCGTCGCAGTACGGCGGGCGCCTGGGAAGTGTGATCGACATCTACAACCGCGATGGCAACCGCAACCGGGTCGCGGGCAATCTGTCTGTTGGCGTGCTGGCGAGCCGCGCGGGGATCGAAGGGCCCATAGCAGGAGGCCGAGGGTCGTACATGGTGGCAGCCCGGCGCTCAACCCTCGAGCCGCTACTCGCGGCGCTGCGGGAAAACCTGGATCAGGATGGCATCCCGTCAGCCTTCTATTTCTACGATCTCAACGCTAAGGTTGGCCTCGATCTGACGGACCGGGACCGGGTCTCCATCTCGGGCTATGCCGGTCGGGACAAGGTGACCATCCCGATTACGGATGACTCCAACTTCGACCTGGATTACGGCAACCGAACGTTCTCGGCCGCCTACAACCGCATCGTCACACCGACGACCTTCGCACAGGCTCGGCTGACGGCGAGTCGCTACTTCAGCTATCCCTTCGGCGAGATCGCCGGGACCAACTTCGAGCGGCCGAACACCATCGACGACTATTCCGGGCGGCTCGATCTCGAGTGGTTTCCCTCTGAACCCTTCGAGCTGAAGACCGGCGCGTGGGGGGGTTACTTCGACCTTCGGCTGGAAAGCCGCTTCAACGGCGAGACGCAGATCGACTTCCGCAGTCCGGCGAACTACCTGTCCGGGTATGTGCAGGGGCGGTACAAGACGCCAACGGGCTTCATCTTCACCGGAGGGCTGCGGGCGGACTACTTCAACAGCATCACCGACGACCAGACAACGATCGCCGAAGGGCAGTCCGTGGGCTACACCCGGATCTCTCCCCAGATTCAGGTTGAGAAAACCTTCGGGGAGGACCTTGTGGTCCAGGCCGCGGCAGGGCAGTATCACCAGTTCCTTTCGCTCATCTCCAACGAGGCCTTCTCCGGCTTCGATACGTGGGTGACAACGGGGGCAGGTGTGCCACCTCAGGCCTCCGAGCAAGTCGTGTTGGGAGTGAAAACCCGCCTGAGCGAGGAGTATCGACTCGAGGTTGAGGTCTATGGCCGGACGCTTCGTGAGCTATTCGACACCGATCCTCGCAACCAGGATGTCGCCGGGCTGGCGTACGAAGACCTGTTCCGGTTTGGCGAGGGCTACGCCTACGGAGTCGAGGTTCTCCTTGAGAAGGGCGTCGGCCGGCTCGGCGGGCTGGTGGGATACACGCTCGGCGTTACCCGCCGCCGCTACCCGGAGGAGCAGTCCTTCGATGAGTATTTCCCGCCCAAGTACGACCGCCTGCACGATCTGACCGTTGTGGCGACCTACGATCTCGGGCGGGGGTGGAGCGCGACCGGGGCGGCGTCCTACGCGACGGGACAGGCGTACTCGGTTCCGTTCCAGCGCTACACGACGGGTGGACTGCCGTTCGGAGATGGCAGCTATGACGGCCTCTTGCTTCCCGGCATCAATCAGGCTCGTCTTCCGGCGTATCACCGAGCCGATGTGGGAGTCACCAAGACGGGGCGCTTCTTCCTCGGCGGCGACTACGAGTTCCAGGCCCAACTCGTCAATGTCTACAACCGTCGCAACCTCTGGTTCATCGTCTACGACTTCGATGAGAACCCGGTGGAGCAGACCGAAGTGCGGCAGCTCCCCATCATTCCCAATCTGTCCCTTTCGCTCCGGTTCTGATGCGCGCCGTCTTATTTCTTTCCCTCCTGGTGCTGGGCAGTCTCGCGGGGTGCGACACCACCACTGTCGGCACGGGCGATGAGCAGGTTGTCGTCAGCGCGTCACTCATCGCTGGGCAGCCTCTGACCCATGTAGAGTTGAGCCTGACCCGGCCCATTGACGCGTTCTTCGATCCTGAAGAAGCGCGTGTCACCAATGCCGAGGTGAGTATCTCGTTGCTCGATGCCTCCGGTTCTGTCGAGGAGACGACACCCTATCGATACGAGGGAGGACAGCTCAGCCTTTACGTCCCCGTCTCCGACATTCCGCCCATCGCTCTCGCGGGGCGAACCTATCAACTGGACGTCGTCATTCCCGGGTCGCCAGCTCGGCGCTTGACCGCCACGACGACCATCCCTGAGATGATCGAAGTCGTGGAGCCGCCGGACGCGCTGGTGGAGTACCAATCCGGCCAGGGGCCCGCCTTTGTGGTGTCCCAGAGCGAGCGCGATGGGGAGAAAGTGGTATTTCTCATCAGTGTTCGGTCTGAGGACCCGGTCGATTTCGAGCGGGTGGTTGTTGAGAGCGATACGCTGTTCCGTAGCGTTCCTGAGAGTGGTTTCGCGCCGGTCCCGTTTGTTGTGTCGTTCGCCAATTGCGAGCCGGATTCCAACGACCAACTGCTCTGCGAGGACGACCTGAGCGACTTCAACGGAGGCAGTTCGCCGCTCATCAACCAGGAGAGCTACATCGACCTCGGGAATGGCTCCCTGCAGGTCAACATCCCATGGCTGGCATTCGGGTTCTACGGTCCTGCGGACGTGAACCTCGTCTCGCTGGATGCGGCTCTCATCGACTACCTCGAGACCCAAACCCTTCAGTTCGCCCCGACGACCCTCTCGCCGGGCGAGATCCCGAACATCATCTCCAACGTGGACGGTGGTCTCGGCGTGTTCGGCTCCGTGTCTCAGGTGCGCGTGCAGACCACAGTGGTCCCGCAAGCTGGACCGCAGTAGCAGGGATCCGATTCACGGGCTGCCGCCGAGCTGGCGAATTTGCGTCGGGTCGTAGATGTGAACGCCAGCTCGGTCGGATGTCGCTGCACGGGTGAGGCATCGGGCCACAGCCTCTGCAGGCGTGGGGCGTAGGGGACGAAGCGGACCGACCATGAGGGGCGAGAGCACGTTGAGCACGGCCTCACCGATCTGCTCGCCAGCTCGTTTCTCGCGTCGGTCGCCTGTGAGCAGTGACGGGCGCAGGATGTGCATGGCCTCGAAGCCGAGGCTCCGAACAGCCTCCTCGGCTTCACCCTTCACGCGGTTGTAGAACACACGCGATGACGCGTTGGATCCGTACGCCGACACGAGGAGCATCTGCCGGGCGCCCTGCGCCTTCGCCAGCTCTGCGGACCGCACCACGTACTCGAAGTCGACCCGCCGAAACGCGTCCCGAGACCCTGCCTGTTTCATGGTGGTCCCCAAGGCGCAAAAGAGATCGTGACAGTCGAAGAGAGCGGAGGCATCGTCGAGCGCCGCGAAATCGACCGCCGCGAAATCGACGACGTGAGAGACGTGCCTCGAGCTGGCGGGCTCAAGGGGGCGACGGGTCAGCGTCACCACCCGCTCCCAGGTGGGGTCCGAAACCAGAAGGGCAAGCGTGTGGCGGCCTACGAGGCCAGTGGCCCCGACGAGCACAGCGGTTCGCGACATAGCGGCTACGGCGTGAGGACGCGGTCTGTGATGTGGAGGAGTCCATTCCTGGCCTCCACGTCGGTGGTTCCGAGGGAGGCGCCGTCCACTGTGAGCTGACCGTTGAGGGTCCGAACACGCAGGGTCGTACCGCCTAGCGTCCGAAGCGCCTGCCCGCGTCGCAGCTCCGAGCTGGCGAGCCGGGCCGGGACGATGTGATGGGAGAGCAGGGCCACCAGCTCGTTATTCCGTTCGGGAGTCAGGAGGTCTTCAATGGTTCCCACAGGCAGGGCCGCGACGGCATCGTTCGAAGGAGCGAACACCGTGAAGGGAGCGTCTTCGTCCAGTGCTGCCGTGAGGTTCGCTGCGGAGACCAAGGAAGCGAACATCGTGAGATCGTCGGTCTCGGCGAGGATCTCAGTCAGCGATTGAGCCGGAGGTGGAGGCCGGCCGGGGGTTGGAGACTGAGCCGTCTCAGGCATCGGGCCAGGTTGGGGAGACGCACACCCGGCGATCAGGCCGACGACGAGCACAGTTCGAACAAGGCGAACAGACATGGCAGGGAGAGAAGGGACCTGTCGTATTCCAAGAGGACGATAGGGTTCGGCGATTGCCCCGTTTCGCCAGCTCGATTCCGAGATGCTAGAACGGCACGTCATCCTCCACGTCTTCAGGGGCCCGCTCCCGAATACAAAGGCGAATGCCAGAGGGATCAAATCCAAACAGGTCCTCTTCGGAAAACACCTGGCGGAACTGGTGCTCGGTCTCGAAAAAGGGTAAGAACCGAGTCGCCACCTGATCCAGCCGATCGAGGTAGGCAGCGGTGTCCTCGTCGGGCTGGCGAGGATCCCAGCCGGACGCCAGCCGTGCGGCCTCGAAGACACGCCCTCCACCCTCGGCGATGTAGTACGCGATGCGGTCGCCGCGGCGAGGGCGCCGCCCAGTCCGCTCCGCGTTGCGCTTGGCGACTTCGTAGGCAGCTGATCGTGTCCGGGTGCCATCAGCGACGCTGCGCTCGTACTCGTCCAGAGAGGCCTTGAGCGTTTCGACGCGCTGAAAGCTCTCGACGCTCTCCCACGCGTGCGTCACGATCTGGTGCCGGACCTCGAGATAGAGGTCGTGGAGACCCTGGATGTCTTCGTCCAGAAGGAGCCGGATGGCACGGCGCACGAAGGCACGGCCAAACCGCTCACTGGATCGGCTGACGAGGCTCGATCCCTTGAACTTCAGCGAGCCGTCGTAGCCCAGTAGGGCGTAGTTCTTTTTCTTGTACGAGAGCATCTTCTGAAAGCGCCCGTCGAAGCCGATGCGAATCCCTGTGGGCATGGACTCACTCAGGGTGGCGACGAACGCGCGTTCGGCCTCCTCACCTTGGACGCCATCCGGGGGGATGAACAGCACGCCATCGGTGTCCACCTCGATCACTGTCGCACCCGCGTCTCTCGCCAGCCCGATGATCTGGCGCAGCAGCTTCTGGCCGGTCGCCGCGACGCGGTCGGCTTCGGCGAAGTCGTTGAAGAGGGCATAGCCAAAGCCCATGTTCCCGTAGAAGGAATTGATGACCACCTTGAACGCGTTCTGTCGCGCGTCCAACTCGCCCCGCTGGTGTACGTTCTCGGCCGTTGCCATGGCGGCCTTCGTGTCGAAGCGGAGGTCGGTGAGTGTCCGAAGGAGGCGGGGGAAGAGGCCCAGCGCATCGCCCTTCGGCTGGACGTCGTAGTTGAGCATGATCGACGGGTAGAGGCTCTCCACATCGGCATATACCACGGGGCCGACGACGCCAGTGACGAACACGTCCGTGTAGCCGCCGACCACCTGTGAGCCGTAGTCGGGCCGGGGCAGGCTGTGGCGAGCATGGAGGTACCCACGCACGAACAGGGCCTCGATCTTGGCTGCGGGGCCCGTGCGTGCACCCTGCCCATAGGGCATCGGGACCATCTGGGTGAGGTAGAAGGTGCTCCCGGAGAGGTGGCGCGCGATTCGCTCCGTCTCCGTCGCATCATCAATCGCGTACTCCATCAGGCGGTGCGGGTCTGTGTCCCAGACCTCCGCGATCTGGTCGCCCGGCACATACGTGCGGTCGTCGGGCGCGAAGCCGAAGTGCCTGGCGATGCCTTTGAGCGTGTAGTTGGGCAGGTCCCGACGGACCACGTCATACCCCATCGCCAGAAACAGCGTGTCGATGATGTGCCGCCCCGCGATCTCGACGGCGTCGAACTCGAGCTGACGCTCGGCGAACCGCATCGAGCTGGGAAACGTTCGAGGCTCGGACCCGTCGCGCCCCAGGTCCAGAGGCAGGCCGAGCTGGCGACATCGGGCGAAGAGGTAGGGCAGGTCGAAGTTGAACAGGTTGTGCCCCTCAATCACATCCGGGTCGCGCTCCTTCACCAGCTCGAGGGTCTCGCGAAGCACCTCCGCTTCGGTCATGGACGGGTCACCCACGAGACGCGACCAGCCGGTGGAATCGCTTAGCGCCACGAGGATGATCCGGTGCTCCGGCACCTCCGCTTGGGGAAAGCCCTCGGGGCTGTACACCTCGATGTCGAGCTGGAGGCGCTTCAGATCCTCGAACGCCATGCCCTTGAAGAGCGTCCTGCCGGTCTGCGTGAGATACTGCTGTTCCGGAGATCCAGGCAGATAGACTTCGTCTGGGCGTTTCTTCTCGGTCTCGGTCACGCGCTCAATGTGGCGCAGCGCGTCCCAGTAGGCATTCCGGTCAGGGAAAACGACGAGCTGGCGATAATAAGCGGCTCCTGCCAGCTCCTGGAATTGGTAGCGGTCGCGGGGGAAGCCCTTCAGCAGCTCGATGTCCGAGAGGAAAAAGAAGGGATGGACGCGGACCTCCTCAGAGCCGACACGCTCGGGGGTCAGGCGTCGGTACAGCCGAAGGCTCCCAGGCCCCGTGGCATGGAGCGCGACGATGCGCTCTGTCGAGTCATGTCCGTAGAGGAGGGCCTCATCGGAAAGCTCGGCGTCCAAAACGGTGATGGGCAACGGTGATACGAGGCGGCGCTCGCTTCACAAAGAACCAAGCTCATCGTTCCCCAGGGTATGTGAGGTACGCGAGGTGTCGATTCAGTAGGTGGAGTCCTTCCGATTCGTGCTGACTGCTGGTAGTCCGGTACGACGAGCTGGCGAGATCATCAGTCCAGGTCCTCCAGAATCCGCCGGATGCGCTCTCGCTCAGCCTCGGAACCGGCCACAGACTCGTTCTCGCCCGTGACAAGGGTTCGGAGGTTCCAGTCGCTGCCCGTGTCCGATTGCAGGTCTGGCTCCACCGTTTCGGGAAGATCCCAGTCGATGGACGTGGGGCCTGTCGCATCGGTACTCGCCTCCAGCGGTGGCTCCGAGCTGGTGATCTCCTCCACGCTCAGCGGCGGCGTCTCGAACGAAGCCGCAGGCATATCCGCTACGGGGGAGAACGCCTCATCCGATTCCAGTGCATCTGGGAGTTCTTCTTCGGCAGCCGGTTCTTCGGCAGAGCCTGTCTCCATAGGCTCGATCTCTACAGGGTCAGGGCGCTCCTCGGGTTCTGGCTTGGCATCCAGGTCCTCAGACGGCGCCAACTCGGTGACCGAGTCTCTGTCATTTCCCATTCCGAGAGCCGACGGCTCATGGGCCTGAAGCTGCTCGGGTGCAGGCTGCGAGCTGGCGGATTCGAGGCGGATGAACCCGACCGGGTCATCTCCTTGGAACTGGGCGAGAATCTCCAGCTCGGACATGAGAAAGGCCCGCAGGCGAGCCGCGACCTCATTCTGCCGTCCCGTCAGCTTGGCGATGTCGCGGCGCAGCCCGAACCGCTCTTGCTCCACATCTTGGAGCGTACGGTCGGCTTTCAGCTCGGCCTGCTCGACGATGATCTTGGCCTTCCGCTCCGCAGCTTCCTCAGACCTTCTCGCGGTCTCACGGGCCGTCTCCAACGCTTCCTGAAGCGCCAGCTCGACGCGTTCATAATGCTTCAGCTTCTGTTCCAGCTCGCGGTTGCGCTCCGTAGAGATCCGCAACTCATCCAAGACGGACTCCCACTGCGACGCCACTTGCTTCACAAACGCATCGACCTCGTCGGGTTCATAGCCCCGGAAGGCCTTGCCAAACTGCTGGCGCTTGATGTCGAGGGGAGAGAGCTTCATGGCGAGGGGAGCGAATCGAGAGCGGGGTGGCAGAATCCCATCCGGAGGAGCCGGAAGCTACGGCGGTCTGGAGGTGGGGCCGACGTGCGAAGAATCAACGACCAGCGGGTAGAGATCGCGTGCTGGCGTCGCCGGATCGCTCAGCGAGCACCGAACAAGGCACTGCCAATCCGAACGTGGGTGGCCCCCTCCTCAATGGCGATCTCGTAGTCGCCACTCATGCCCATCGAGAGTGCGCGCAGCGAGCTGGCGCCCGGGCCCGTGTAGCTATCGCGGATCTGTCGAAGCTGGATGAACGCCGGGCGGACAATCTGCTCTTTCTCCTGTTCCGAATGCGCAGGAGCAGCCATGCCCATCAGCCCGACGACTCGAAGGTGCGACGCGTCGGCGACCCGCGCGATCAGGTCGTGAGCGGCCTGGGGAGCAACGCCGTGTTTGGAGTCCTCATCGGAAATATTGACCTGGATGAGAACAGGCAGGATGCGCCCTGCCTCCGCAGCCTTGTCGTTCAGCGTGCGGACGAGCTTGGGACGGTCAAGAGCATGAAACAGGTCCGCCAGCTCGACGGCATCCCGCGACTTGTTGCTCTGCAACGATCCAATCAGGTGCCAGCGGAGACGGCCACCCGCATGTTCGCCTGGGAGTGTTGCCGCTTTGGACGCCAGTTCTTGCACCCGATTCTCGCCGAAGTCGGTCAGCCCAGCCTCCAGTGCAGCCTCAATGGTCTCGATAGGGTGCGTCTTGGTGACAGCGATCAGTGTGATCTCCGACGGGTCTCGCCATCGCTCAGCAGGCGGAAACGACGGCGATCGACGCGCGGATCGCACTCGTGGAGCAACAGCTCGCCGCGG
>JBCBZH010000017.1:0-31384 GCA_039815415.1 Bacteroidota bacterium | reverse complement strand
TCAAGATGAGCGCTATATCTTATCGACGCGACATAAAGAGAGGAGCGGGCACCAAAGCAGTGTGAGCGTGCGAGAAACACGTACCGGAGAGTTTGTTCTTCGAGATCATGTCACCAAGCGTTGTTGGAGCTAGCTGGCCCCTGGTGGCGCCGCCGCAGCAGCCTCCCCTCGATGCCGAGTCCATCTACGAGGTGCCGCTGCTGCTGCGCGAGCAAAAGCTCGACGAGGTGGTGCTCGACCACCTCCACTTGCCCGACGCGCTCAGCGCCGATCCCACACCCGACCTCTCCGATTGGGTGGACTTCCTGCGACGCCTCAAGAACCCGGAAGGCAAGGTGATCATCGCACTGGTGGGGAAGTACGTGGAGCACCAGGACGCCTACAAGTCCATCTCGGAGAGCTTCCTGTTAGCGGGCGCCCGAAATGGCGTTCAGGTCTCGGTGCGTTCCGTTCTCTCAGACGATGTGACCGATGCCAATGTGGCCGACAACCTCGAGGGCGTCTCGGGCGTGCTGGTGGCACCGGGCTTCGGGGATCGCGGCATCGACGGCAAGATTGAGGCGGTTCGGTGGGCGCGTGAGAGCGGCGTGCCCTTCCTCGGCATCTGCCTTGGCATGCAGGTCGCGACGGTCGAGTTCGCTCGCAACGTGGCCGGGCTGGCGGAGGCGCACTCGACCGAATTCGAGCCGGACAATGCCTTCCCCGTCATCTCCATGATGGCCGAGCAGAAAACGGTGACCGACAAGGGCGGCACCATGCGCCTGGGCGCCTACACCTGCGCGCTCACCGAGGGGTCTCTGGCGGCAGAGGTCTACGGTGGTGCCGAGACCGTCCAGGAACGCCACCGCCATCGCTTCGAGGTCAACAACGACCTTCGCTATCGCCTGCGCGAGGCCGGACTGGTGTTCTCGGGCGTCAACCCGGACCAGGACCTCGTGGAGATCATCGAGTTGCCGCGCCCCTCCGAGGGCGATGGCGCCGCCGCCAGCCCGACGCACCCCTGGTTTGTGGGCGTCCAGTTTCACCCCGAGTATCGGTCGCGCGTGCGCGAGCCGCACCCGTTGTTCGTGCAGTTTGTGGCCGCCGCCGTGGCACACGCGCGCACCGACGGCCCACTCGCCGAAGCCGTCGGCCCAACCCGAACGCGCAAAGTCCGCCGCGCCACAGCCCGCGTGCTGGCCGAAGGGTGACCGCCAGCTCAATGCCCGACGAAGCGGCCTCGGCCTACGGAGGCCGCGTCCGGGTCCGAGTCGGCGCGCTGCTCTTCGACGATCTCGTCCACCCGACGGCGATCCTGCTGGCCGAACATGCCGGGCTCTGGGGCGAGGACACGTTCTGGACGCCCCCCGGTGGCGGCGTCGACTTCGGCGAGACGCTGCCCGAGGGCGTGAAACGCGAGGTACTGGAAGAAACCGGGCTGGCGGTGGAGGTCGGGCCGCTGCGCTACACGCTGGACTTCGTGCGCCCGCCGCTGCACGCCGTTTCGTTCTACTTCCAGGTCACCCTCGCCAACGGTCACCAGCTCGAGGACGCGGCCCTGGGCTCCGACCCTGAACTGGGCGACGACCAACTCCTGCGCTCGCTCCGGCTCGTCGAGCTGGCGGACCTGGAAACGATGACGCTTTACCCGGAGCCGTTTCAGCACCGCCTGATGCGCGACGCCCAGGCAGGCTTCCCGGAGGGGCTGGTGCACCTCGGGACATTCCGCTGACGCTATCGCGGAGCGAACCGGGTAACCGAAACCTCGCTCTCCGTCGTGAAGGCCGCCATGTCGCGCGGCCCCTTGCCGTTGACGCGCTTCATCGCCAGCTCGGGCCGCTCGAAGAGCCGCTGGAAGATGGCCTCGCGGTCGGCGTAGGCCTGCGGGCTGGCGTACTCCGTAATCAGAATCACGTCCCACTCGCCCTCAACGGGCTCTCGGGTGAGGACCTCGTAGCGCACCACGGCGCCCTCCTCCATCGCGGCCTCCCGAGCCGCCATCCAGTTGAGGCGGACGAACTCGAGGTAGTCGGCTTGCTGGCCGGGAAGCGTCCGCATGAAGTCGGTTGCCAGCACGGTGTCGGGTCGAGCGGACGACGAAGCGGGACTAGAGGACGCGCAGGCTGAGAGCCCAACAAGAAGAAGGCCCGCGAGGAGCACGGACTGAAGCTGTTTCATAGATGTATCAGTCGATGTAGCCAGGCGGCTCAATCCCGTTCAGGCGCAGGTACACGATCATCTGTGCCCGATGATGCGCGGCGTGATGCCAGGCGGTCAGTGCGGCACCCCGCTTCGAGTGCGTTGCCTCGCCCTGCGTGCGTCGTTGCCACCGGATGCGCTCCTCGAGCTGATCGGGCGTGCGGGAGATCAGCAGGTTGATCAGCACGTCGAACGATCCGTCCAGGATCTCGAGCATCTCCTCCTTGGTGGCCCCTTCGGTGTCGAACGATGGCGTATCCGCAAGCTGCTCGCCGCGGATGGCCGCCGAGAAGCCGTAGATCGACGACGCGATGTGCATGGCCTGCTCGGCAAAGGTCCGCGCCGCCTCAACCGGGCGATAGCTGTACCGATCCGCAGGCATCATCTGTGCGACTTCCATCGTGTAGATCCGAGTCCGCTGCCACATCGGATCGAACTCTGCGATGAAGTCGAAGGCCGCCAGCTCGTTCATCGGCCTCTTGCCTCGAGCTGGCGACTCGGTGTGTGCCTCTGCGATGGCCCCCACGCCGAACGCAAGTGGGGAGGCCGCGCCGAGCGCAAGGAGTCGGCGGCGAGACAGAGTCGAGGGGTAGTCAGCAGCAGGCATGGCGTTGTCGGGAGGATGGAGCGTCGGCAATGTCGCTATTCACGCTCTTCGGCAGACACGCGAAGCTGGGCCAGCACGCGCCGGGCTCGGGCCTCGAGGCTGGGCCCATCCGCCCCCGGCACGGCCCCGTTCCCCTTGACCTCTGCATACCCGACCTCGCCATCCTCGAAGTACGTTCGTCGCTCCCAGGACGGCAAGCCTTTAAAGTTAACCCAGGCGTCGGGCGGAGCCCGTTCGGGGAAATACTCGAACGCCTCGTAGACGTGAAGGAGCGTATCACCGATCAGGTAGAACTCAGCCCCGTACGTGCCGTCTTCGGTCCAGGCCGTCGCAAGGAGCCGCTGGAGATGTCCGTTCACCCGGCCACCCTGGAGCTGTGTCCCGTGGGCTCCATCCAGGCCCAGCACATCGTCGCGCGTCAAGGCGAAGCCCCAGCCGTCCACCCCATCGTAGATCGCACGCACGGCCTCCCCGATGCGGGCTCGCACCTCGGGATCACCCACCACGTGCGCCTCCTGCGCAGACGCCGCCTGCGCACCAACAAGGACAAGACTCACCATCGCCAGCTCGATCAGGCCGCGTCGGACACGAGCTGGCGAGGGCGACGGGAAGCCTGCTTCAGTCTGCACGGCGGGTGGCGTTGATGGTCCAGGTGGTGGTAAAGGTCGCTCCCCGGTCGGTGCTCAGCTCGCAGTACCAGTCGTAGCGATCGGGCTGGATGGCGTGGAAGATGTAGCGCGCCTGCCGGTCGTTGAGGCGCACGTCGAAGGGATGGAGCGCCATCCGGCCATCCTCCCATCGGCCGCCGAATCGGTAGTGCGTGTTGCTGATGTTGTCGATGAACAGCGACTCCCAGCGATGCTCGGCGCGGTTGTAGAGCCGAAGGGCCGTCATCGCGGCATCCGGATAGTTCGGGTCGGAGTCGTACCACGCGGTTTCCAGAATCGCGTGCCCGCCGAGCGCATAGGCGCCCGTGGTGATCGCGTCGAACTCGACCCACCCCTCAGGCCCGAGCATGCGCTGCCGGGCGTCGAACTCGCCCACGATGAAGTCGAACTGGCGCGCCTCGGGCGGCAGGCCTTCGGCGGGGCTCCCTTCTCCGGCCGCACGTGGCCGCCTGCCCGCCTCCGAGGCGCGTGTGTAGTGCCGTCGCTCCACGGGCCGCCAGCCGTCCTCCCCATACGTGATGGACTGATCGACCTCGACCGAAAAGGCGTCTGGGCCCTCGAGCTGGTAGGTGGTGCGGATCAGAACCACCCGCGTGCCGCCAGCTCGACGCACCGCCTGCCGGACGACCAGCCGGTCGGGGGCCTCGAACGCGCCATCGGAGACGAGGATGGACTCGGTGTAGCTGCTCGCCTCGGAGGTCATCCACTGCTGCGTCGGCGCGATGTGGGAGATCAACGTGAGCGCGTGCTCCTCAGTCCCGGCGGCATCGTAGTCCGGCGTGTGGCGGCGCTCCATGAAGCCGTGGCCCCGGTTCATCAGCGTCACCTCCGCGAGACCCTCGGACCGGTGCGCCGTGGTGTCGGGCGGATGCCACGTCTCCACCTCGACCCTCCAGACGCCCAGCAGATCAGAGAGCTGATGAAGCGCGGAGTCGGCGTGCGGGCTCGGGGCTGTGAGGGCATGGCCAGGGTCGAAGGCCCGGCCATCGTTTGGCTGAGCACGGAGCGACGCCGCGCTCAGCAGAACGGTGCCAAGGAGTACGAGTTGGCGGCACATCAGGGCGACTCGGGCTGGCGGACGTAGGTGCCGTCGAAGCTGGGAGTCCATGTTTCGCCTCCATCGGTGCTGGACTCGATGAACTGCCGGACGCTGCCATCCTCGTTTGGCGTGAACGTCATCCGCATGGTGTTGGTAGCGCCAGTCATCAGGGTCTGCGTGCCCTCGAACCGCATCGCCCCGTCGTCGAACACACCCCGGTACATCGTGTGGCTGCCGCCCGCGGCAATCCAGAGCTGGTTCCACTGGCCCGTGCCGGGGTCGTAGTAGTTGGTGCTGGTGCCCGTGTTGCCATTGGCGCCGGTCCAGCGCTCTACCAGGAAGCACCCCTGTTCCGCCAGCTCGATCTCGTTGGTGCCCACCACCTGCCCCTGCGGGTTGCGAACCTCCCAGGAGCCAACCCAGAAGTCGAACTGCCGAAACGGCTCACTGTACATACACGGAGTCGTGTTGCGCTGCGCGCCCTCAACGATGGCCTCGAAGCGTGCCTCCTCGCGCAACGGCTCGAGCAGAGGCTCGGTGTTCAACAGCGCGACGTTGGCAAAGCCCACCGCGACGGCCGAGTCGAGCCGGGCGAAGGCCGCGTCCGCGTCCTGCATCCGGGCATACGACCCCGCCAGGTAGATCTGCACGATGGGCGGCGCGCCGCTGGCCTCGAGCTGGCGCAGGGCCGCGATGGCCTCGGGATCGTTGCCGAGTTGCTGGTGGGTGCGTCCGAGCCAGTACCGCGCCAGCCCGTTCTCGGGCTCCCGCTCTGTGATCTGCTGATACGCCTCGAGGGCATCGGGCCACTGCTCGCTCTGGAACAGGGCACGGGCCTCCTGAAGCGTCTGGGCCGCCACCGCCGGAGCGATGAGAGTGAGGGCAAGAATCAGCGTACGCATGATGGCTTAGCGACGGGCATAGTGAATCACCCACAGGTCGTTCCAGGTCTCGCCGCCATCGGTGGAGCCCTGCCAGTGCCAGTCGAAGGACTCAGCGGTGATGTTGCGCCACGTCATCCGGTTGACCTGCTCCTGGCCCTGCGGGTTGGCGAAGGGCGCGCCCATGAACGTCGGCGCGCCGTCCTCAGCAGTACCACCCGTAAAGCGGAGCACGCTGGCCTGGTTGTCGGTCCAGGTTTGCATCCACTGGCCCGAGCGGCGGTCGAGCGTGGAGACGCTCATGCCCTCGAAGCCACCCGGATCCACGAACCGCTCCTCAATCACACAGCCGTTGTAGGACTTGGTGATGGTGTTGGTGCCGTGGCCGGTGCTGTCGGGCCCGGCCTGCCACGTCAGGTCCCAGGTGCCCACCCAGAAGTCGTAGCGGGCGTGGGCGTCCGTGTCGCAGGAAGCCGTCTGCGCCTGCGCCGCCGGGCTGGCGAGGACGAGCAGGCTGGAGAGCAGAAGCAGGAGGCGCATGGTGGGGTCGGAAGGGGAGCCTCCTCAACATCCGACCGACGCGCCAGCTCGACCTGACCATTCGCTGATGGTTGCCCCCTTCGCTGATGGGTAAGCCCCAGCAAGCCTCCCGCCGCGCCGGCCCCTCTACGAACAACCGGCGGCGACGGGCCTGCGCTCCGATCAGACGTCAACGAGCTGGCGCTCGCCTCGGCACACAGGGCCCGCCTGGCTGCACCCAGCCAGGCGAGAGGCGCCCCCGGCGGGGTCAGCGCGCGGGGACCTTGCAACCTCTGAGCAGACGACCTCCTCCCCCTGACGATTTCCTGATTTGACCAAAGGGCATCTCGAAACGCCCTGCCTCCAGCAGCCACATTGCCAGCTCGATGCGGCGCTTCCCGTCGAGATGGCGACCGCAGATCAGCGGGTGAGCATGAAGGACCGAGACACCGCCTTCCCGCTGGCCTGGAGCCGGACGAGGTAGACCCCTGAGGCAAGCCCGGCTCCGTCGAATCGGGCTTCTCCGTGCCCGGCAGGCTGGCGGCCCTCCACAAGTACCACTACTTCCCGACCGCGCGCATCGTGGATAGAGAGACGCACCGGACCAGCCTTGGGAAGCATGTACCGGACCTCAGCCCGGTCGCCTGTGGGGTTGGGCGCTGGCGGTGCCACCCAAAGCCCGGCCTCTTCGGGAGTCTCCAGCTCGTTCGAGACTGGCACCAGCCCATCGCCCTCGGTGGCGATGTAATGGTCGTTGATCTCGAGGTCGGTGTAGGTCTCTACCGCCCCCAGCGGCCACTCGATACGGACTTCACCCACGACCGTCGCGTCCGCCAGCCCGACGTGGACCGTCAGGTCGTTCATGCTGTTGAAGGTGTTCTGGTTCGAGACCTCACGCAACTGTGTCACCGACGTGCCGTTGATGGTGGCCGTTACACGCACCTTGGCGCCGAGTGCCGTCGTGTTCGAGGCGACACCGACGAGGTCCAGTTTGATCCAGCCGTTTCCATTGTTGAGGTCGTTCCGGAGGACCGCCACCGTTGTCGTGTTCATCGCCAGATCGAGATCCCCGTCATCGTCATAGTCTGCGAACGAGCCTCCAGACGTGAAGCCGTTGATCTCAGCGGTCCCGCCTGGATCCAGCGTGAACCCCATCTCACCATCGTTGAGATAGAGAGCACTCGTGCCTCCTCCCCCCGAGGTCACGACCACGTCGAGGTCCCCATCGTTGTCGACATCGCCCCACGAGTTTCCGAGAGACACTCCGAAGATGTCCGAAGAAAGTGGGCTGTCGGTGATCTTGACAAAGGTGCCCTCATCGTTGCGATACAGGTCGTTCACGCGGCCCGCAGGAAAGGCGCCGTAGTTGGTGATGAAGAGATCGAAGTCGCCGTCGTTGTCCATGTCCTGCCAGTTCACCACCTGCCCGTCCCGAGGCTCATCGGCGAAAGCGGTACCGACGATCCGGGTGAACGTGGCGGTCCCTGTTTCGGAGAGCTGGTTCCGATAGAAAAAGTCCGGGCCATCCGTCCCGGCAGGTCCCGATCCAACGTGGAAGTCCATGTCGCCATCCTGATCGTAGTCGCTCCACGACCCGACCGTGTATGGCGCGAGCCCAACCGTGATCGGCGTGGTCGTCACCCGCGTAAAGGTGCCGTCTGCGCTTCCTCGGAACAGGTGATTCGTCTGATTGGGCGCCCCCACGAACCCGCGCGGGTGGACGATCGCCAGATCGAGGTGTCCGTCTTCATCATAGTCGGCCATGGAGCACCCCCAGCCCCGATTTCCGGCGGACGGACCCACAGGACCTCCCTCCAGACGCACATACGTGCCGTCTCCCTCGTTCCGGTAGATGTAGGACTCGCCCCCGGTGTCGAGATCTCCAAACGGGTTGGGCCCTCGCCCGACTGTCACCAGGTCCAGGTCTCCATCCCGGTCGATGTCGCCCCAGCAATGTCCAACGCCGCCGTTTCCCTGGGCGATTTGGCTGCCGGTATCGCGAACGAAGGTTCCGCTCTCGTTCCGGAGGAGGAGATTGCCGGTCGTTGTCAGCGCCGTCCAGAAGAGATCGAGATCGTCATCTTGATCGACATCGACCCAACTCACACCCCAGTACAGGCCACTCGGAGTAGACGGGAGCTGGCTCGAGAGATTGGTGAAGGTAGTCTGCGCACTAACCGGGAAGGCTAGAGCACCGAGCAGGAGAAGCGAAAGAGGACGCGAGGTCATGGGAGCCGAGAGTCGGTGAGGCCTCCAGGGTGCTCCGATCTGCGGTGGGGCCGCCTGTCAGCGCGCTTACCATCGGCTGACTGGACCTGATCATTCCCTGACGATCAGCCCTTAGCCCCCTCTAGAGGCCGGTTCTGCCTGTTGGCCGGGTCTGGACCGCTCTACTTTGCAGGTCCGCCTTCCCAGGCCCCATGCACGGCGACTCCGCCTCGTCTTCCACTCTGCCCGACAGCTTCCGCCTCGCAGGCTGGACGGTGGTGCCGAGCGCGCACGAGATGGTGCGGCCGGGCGAGACGGTCCACGTGGAGCCCAAGCCAATGGACGTGCTGGTGCTGCTCGCATCGCGCGCGGGCGAAGCCGTCTCGCGCGACGAGCTGATGGACGTTGTATGGCCCGGCGTCTACGTCACGGACCATGCGCTCAACCGCTGCGTCTCACGGCTGCGCAAGCTGTTCGATGACAACCCCCGCGACCCGCGCGTCATCGAGACCATCCCGAAGGCAGGCTATCGCCTCGTGGCGCCCGTAGAAGCCCTCGGCGACTCTGCACTGGCACCGCTCGACGCTCTCGATCTCCAGGTTGCCGTCCACCCGGGATCCCCCTCCTCCACTGTGCCAGCTCGTTCGTCGGGCTGGCGACTGGGGATGCTCGCTGTTGGCCTCGGGGTCCTCGCGCTCGCGGGCTGGTGGGCGACTCGCTCCCCCGACACCGCTGAGCCTCCTGCAACGCAGGCGCTCACGGTGAACCCGGGCATCGAGACCGATGGGGCTTGGTCCCCGGACGGGACACACCTCGCCTATGTCCACCAGCTCGCCGAGAGCCCCCTAGAGCCGACCCGGCTGATGGTCCGGTCCCTGGCCGACGACGCCCCGCTGGTGCTGACCGAGGGGCACTACGACCGCACCCCAGCCTGGAGCCCGGACGGCACCCAGATCGCGTTCATCCGCTGCGAGGATCAGCGATGCCGCCCCTATGCCGTCTCGGCGCTCGGCACGGAGGAGCGGCGCCTGAGCGACACCGAGGTGCTCCCCTCCGGGCTGGCGTGGACGCCGGATGGGACTACCCTGATCGTCGCGCTGCCCGCGCCTGCCGGGCTGGCCCGTCTCGATCTGGCGACCGGGGCCTTCGAGCCAATCACGCAGCCCGATGGCCGCAGCCGCGATGTGTTTCCCCGCCTCTCGCCCGATGGCTCTAGGCTGGCCTTCAAACGGGCCGGGCTGGACGGCCCCGATCTCTATGTGGTGGATGCGGCTGGCGGTGATCCCCTCCGCCTGACCACCGACCGCATTGGGCTTCCGGGCTACACCTGGAGCGGAGACGGAGAACGAATCCTGTTCTCTTCTGCCCGGTCGGGCGTGTATGCCCTCTGGCAGATCGAGGCGCGAGCTGGCGCCGAGCCGGAGCCGCTGGTCGGGCCTGCGGTGCGCGACCCGGGGGGTGTAGACCTCCGCAATGGGCGCCTCGTGGTGGCCGACTGGATCTATGAGATCAACCTGTGGCGCAGTGTGGACGGCAGCGCCCCTGAGCGCATCGTGGCCTCGACGCTCTGGGACCGGTCTCCGGCCCTCTCGCCCGATGGCCGCCAGCTCGCGTTCATCTCCAACCGCACCGGCCCACCTGAGCTGTGGGTCTCCGATGCCGACGGCGAGAATCTTGTCCGCCTGACCGACCTCGGCGGCCCCTCGGTGGAAGCCCCACAGTGGAGCCCCGACGGCCAGACGCTGGCCGTGGTCGCCCGCATCGACGGCCCGGCATCGCTCCACCTTGTCTCTGCCGAAGGCGGCACACTGCGTCCGCTTACGGAGAGTCCGACTGGAGATGTCGCCCCGCGCTGGAGCCGGGATGGCCGGTCGATCCTGTTCGGGTCGCGACGAAGCGGGACCTGGGAAATCTGGCGCGTGCCTGTCGAGGGTGGCGACCCACAGCCGGTGACGCAGACCGGCGGGCTGGTGGCCGAGGAGCTGCCCGATGGGTCGCTTCTGGTCGCCAAGGCTGGCGAAGGAGGCCTCTGGCGCGTGGCCGATGGCCTCGAGACCCAGGTGTCCGATCTGCCAGCTCTGTCGGATACCCAGTCGTGGGTCTGGACGTCCAGCGGCGTGTTGGTTCCCGACCGCACGCGAGGCGAGGTCGTCCGTCTTCGGCTCGATGGGAGCCCGCCGGTATCCACCGGCATCGAGCTAGGGGCAGTGTTCACGGGGGAGGCCTCCCTGGCGGCCTCCGCTGACGGACAGACCACGGTGATCGCTCGCACAGACCGCATCGAGGCTGACCTGCTGGTGACGGAGCCCGTGGAGTAGATCGCCAGCTCGAGCACGGGTGCGCTCGGTTAGGCTGCGAGCACCACTCCGCTGCGCAGGCAGGGGGCATTCACTCGTCAGCACGACCGCCACGGATGGGTCCCTGTGGATCTGAGCGAGCGATGCTGTACATCGCCACGAGTTGGCGACTCGAATGCCCGGGCGCAAGATCCCTCGTCCCTTCGTGTCCGGCGCGCGAGATGGAGAGAGATTGGAGCATTGCCCTTGCTCTGATGGCCTCACCCGTCCCTGGTCTCTTCAGCCCCGCCCGTCGCGTGCTGCGCGCCGTGGTTTGGATGTCCATTGTCGGGCTGCTTGTGCTGCTGACCCTCTACGCATCCGACGGCGTCGAGGACCGCGCGGACTTCGTGTGGCGCTTCACCATCTGGGTCGCCTTCGGGCTGGGGATTGCCACGCCGCACATCCTGCTTCCGGACCCGCACCTGCGGCTGCTCCAGCTCGCCAACCCGACCGGGCAGCGCCTGTACCGCCACCAGCTCGAGCGCTGGATCCCCATCGTGCTGGCGCTGGGGGTGCCGTCCATCGTGGTGGCCGCGCGGCCTCCGGTGGACTGGGCACTGATGGCAGAGAGCGTCGGGGCCACGCTCGCCATCGGGCTGCTGGCCTTCGACGCCTACGCGCGCGTCGGCTCACGCTCGTGGGACTGGCAGGACGACCGGCGCGGCGGGTGGCTCAAGAGCTTTATTAAGAAGGCTCCCCTGTTCCGTCTGTTCGTGCCCTACGGGCTGGTGCCCGGCCTCGCGCTGACGCTCTGGATCGCGCTGGCGGGGTCGGTGCTCGCCATCGCGGGACGCGTCTCCACAGCTCAAGACTGGCCGCTCTGGCCGGTGCTGATTGGTGCGTTCCTCCTGCTCGGGCTGAGGGCACGCCGCCCTTTCGACGCTGACTTCTACGCCACCAACGGCTTCTGGGCCGAGACTTTCCGCGCGGCGCTCGGCACCGAGGAGGAGCGCGAGCCCGCGTCGTTCGACGCCGTCTACTGGGTCCCGGCGCCGCTCAAGCCATCCGTATGGGCCTTGCTCGTGAGCCTGGATCGGCGCCTGCCGCTCGGCCGCTTTATCCTCGTCGGGCTGGTGGTGGTAGTTGGGTTGGCGGCCTCCGGTGCGCCTTCGGGCGTACAGGCCGCCGCGCTGGCGCTTCTGATCCTCGCCAAGAACGCCGCCGTCGCGCTGACGGCCTCGGCGTCGGTGCTGCCGCGCCCGTGGTCGCTCAGCGTGCAGTCTGCGGTGCGTTGGTTCGGCGCACGGGTGTTTGTCAACCTCCGGTGGACGCTCCTGATCGCTGTGGGTGCGCTGCTCGTCACCTGGCTGGGCGACCCACCAGGGTCGCTGCTCATCTGGATCGGAGCCGATGTCGGGGTCTCGGTGATCGCCGCCGCCCTCGTCACGCTCGCCGCAGAGTCTCAAGTCGTTCGCCAGCTCGCCTGATGCACCTTCGCCCTCCCTCACCACAGCCTCTCGTCCTGGATGGTGTCCGCAAGCGCTACGGCACCGGTCCGTTCGTGCTCGACGGCCTGAGCCGCACCGTGGCGCCGGGCACGGCCCTCGGACTGGTGGGGCCGAACGGATCGGGCAAGTCCACGCTTCTGCGGTTGCTCTCCGTACTCACACACCCCACCGAAGGCGTCATCCGCTACGGGGAGTTGGACATCCACGCCAGCCCGAGGGCGTACCTCCAGAGCGTCGGCATCGTGCACGACGCGGCGGACCTGCCGGGCTTCCTGTCAGCACCGGAGCTGCTGGAGTGGATCGCTCGCGAGCGTGGGATCTGGACCGACGCCTCGCCCAGCGACCACGCAGCACTACTGGATGCCGTCCGTCTGGACGAGCGCCGCGTGCAGCCCATCGGCACCTACTCATCCGGCATGACGCGCAAGACGCAGATCGCTGCCGCCTTCGCCGCCCAGCCGGATGTGCTCTTGCTCGACGAGCCCTTCCGGGCTCTCGACGTGGAGGCCACCGAGGCGGCCGTCACCGGGCTGGCGACCTTCCGTGATGCGGGCGGGACAGTGCTCCTCTCCAGCCACCGTGCCGACCTCATGGAACGGATCGCGGACGCGACCCTCGAGCTGGGGTAGGCCCTCGCCATCCCGAGACCCACCGCCAGAGACCGGGCGGAGTGTAACCCGGAGGCGGCCCTCCCGTAGCTCGGCCCTCATCTGTGGACAAGGGAGTCGCCTGTGCAAAGGACTATCAAGCGCGTCGTGGCCGGGTCGGCCGTGGTTGTTCTCGTCGCCGTGTGTGCCGCCGTCGCGGCGGGCCTCAGCTTCCGCGCCGCCCTCGGCCCGCCGGTAGAGGAATCCCCTCCCCGCGCCGTGTACGCACCCAACGGGGTGGTCGCCACAAGCCAGCCGCTTGCCAGCCAGGCCGGGTTGGCGGTGCTCCAGAAGGGTGGGAACGCCATCGATGCCGCCGTGACGGCTGCAGCGGTGCTGAACGTGGTTGAGCCCTACATGACCGGGATCGGCGGCGACATGTTTGCCCTCTTCTGGTCTGCGGAAGAGGAACGGCTCGTCGGCATCAACGGCAGCGGTCGCTCTGGATCGCTGATGACCCGCGACGCGCTGTCTCAGTTCGGGCGCGTTCCCTCCGACGGAGCTGAATCGATCACTGTACCCGGCGCCTTGTCCGGATGGGCAGCCCTGCTCGATCGGTATGGCACCCTCACGCTTGCGGAGGCCCTGGCGCCTGCCATTGCTCTTGCCGAGGACGGATTTCCCATCTCCGATGTGACCGCTTCCGAATGGGCCATCACTGAAGGACTTCTGAAAAAGGACCCTGGCGCCCGCGCGACGTTCCTCGTGGATGGAGAGCGGTCCCCGGCCGTCGGCGAGTGGTTTTCCAACCCTGACTTCGCTCGCACCCTCCGGACCATCGCTCAAGAAGGACCCGAGGTGCTGTACGGAGGCACCCTAGGCGACCGCATCTCCACCCACGTTCAGGCGCTCGGTGGATACATCACTCCCGAGGATTTCAGCCGCCACACCTCCGAATGGGTGGAGCCTTTGTCAGTGCCGTTCAAGGAGTATCACCTGTGGGAGCTTCCTCCCAATGGCCAAGGCATCGCCGCACTCGAGATGTTGCGGATCCTGGAGCCCGTCGAGCTGGCGGAGATGGGACACAATTCGACGGCCTACCTCCACCATCTGATCGAGGCGAAGAAGCTGGCCTATGCCGACCTGGAGCACGTGGTTGGCGACCCCGCAACGATGACGGTCCCGCCGGAGCAGCTTCTCTCGGATGCGTTCATCGCCCGGCGCCGGTCCCTGATGGACCCGAATCAGGCAATGGCACGCACAGACCCCGACAGCTCGCTCACGACGACGGAGACCACCTACCTCGCCGTTGCTGACCGGGACGGCAATATGGTGTCGTTCATCAACAGCCTGGCCGGGGCGTTCGGGTCCGGTGTCGTTGTCCCTGGAACGGGATTCGCCCTCCAGAACCGAGCGGTCGGCCTCTCCTACGAAGAGGGGCGCGCCAACAGCGTCGGCCCGGGGCGGCGACCGTTCCATACCATCATTCCCGCCTTCGTGACCCGCACCGGGGCCGACGGGAAGCCAGAGCCCTGGCTGAGCTACGGCATTGTGGGCGGCCCCCAGCAACCCCAAGCCCACGTGCAGGTGCTGCTGAACATGATCCTCTTCGACATGGACGTCCAGCAGGCCCTCGATGCCCCTCGCTTCCGCCATTGGAGAGCGAACCAGGTCAGCTTCGAATCGGCCATTCCCGCCTCGGTGGTCGAGGATCTCCGCTCGATGGGACATGCGCCTCAGAATCCGCTCGAGGGGACCGCCACTACCGTGTTCCTCGGGTCGAACCAGGGCCTCATTTTCGGCGGGGGCCAGGCGGTCATGCGGAGATCCCGAGGCTACGTCGCAGGCTCGGATTCACGGCGGGACGGCGTGGCGGCCGCGCACTGAGTGCCTCGACGCCGACAGGCCCTCGCCAGCTCGACGCCGACAGGCCCTCGCCAGCTCGAGGCCGGGAGAGGCATGTCCGCGCTGCAGCTCCACCTAGATTGGGGAGATGACGCACACACGAACCGTCCTCTTTGCACTGGGCGCTGTCGCCGCCATCGGTGTTGCCATCGCGCTGGCGTCGGGGTTGGGATCTGCCCCCGAGCCTCTTGCCAACGAACGCATCCCGCTCGTCGCTCCTGCGGCTTCGCAGCCCGTCGTCAGCCCAATGCCCCACGAACGAGCTGGCGACTATGCTGAGACCGTGCGCGGTGTCTCCTTCACCATGAAGGCCATTCCTGGGGGCACGTTCGACATGGGCTGCGGAATCGGGGACGAGCCCTGCACAGACGACGAGTGGGCGGATGCGGCGGCGGAGCAACGCCAGCGCACTGTTGCCGTCGAGCCGTTCTATCTCGCAGAGACCGAGATGACGTGGGCGCTCTACCAGACCTGCATCGACGACGGCGTGTGCGCGACCAACGATGCCGACGGGGGCGACAATGGATGGGGAAAAGGCAACCGCCCCGTGATTGAGGTGAGTTGGAATGAGTTCACGGAGGTGTTCCTGCCGTGGCTCAACGCCGAGACCGACCGCACCTACCGGCTCCCGACCGAGGCGGAGTGGGAATATGCCGCTCGTGCGGGAAACACCACACGCTATGCCTGGAGCGATACCATCGACTGCACCCAGGCTCGATACGGCTATATGACTGATGATTGTGGTGCCCCAAACTCCACCGTCCCGGTCAAGACGTATGCACCGAACGCCTTTGGCCTGTACGACATGCACGGCAACGTCTGGGAGTTCGTCCAGGACTGCTGGAGCGATGACCCGGAGACGGCGTGCATCGAGTTTGTCCTGCGCGGCGGCTCCTGGCTGAACGGGCCCGACGAGGTCCGATCCGCCGTCCGCGCCCGGCACGAGCGGACGTACCGCGAGAGCGGCGACGGCTTCCGCCTCGCCCATGACGCGTCTGGTTGAGAACAGGCGACGGCGTCTTTCGCCAGCTCGAGCTGGCGTCTACGAGCAGGCATTTCTCGGTTCTCCGGTCGAGTCTGCCAGTAAGGCGTCTCGAGCTGGCGACGACTGCGGGCTGCGTGGGTGCACGAGTGTAGCCCGAGGCGCTTCTCATGCCGAGATGCACAGATATACATTGATCTGGTCGCATACAGCGACGCTCACTCGCATGGAGAGGGCTCCATCACGTCCAGTTGTCCATCCTCGCCGTCATGCCTGCAAAGGCAGGCATCCACTCGTCAGCTCGAGACCCCTCACCCTGTCCCCTCGGGAGAGAGGACGACGTAGAGACGGTCCTGTCGACCTGAGCGGGCTACGCTCTATCATGCAACGTTGCTCAATCACTGTGCTGCTAGCCCTGAGCGGCTGAGTCGCCATCAGTTCTACCGTCCTCCGTTTTAGTCTCCTCCTACCGCCGGATGATCCGGGGCGTCAGTCACATCACCTTCGCCGTTGCGGACCTCAACCGTGCTGTTCGGTTCTACATCGACGCCGTCGGTTGCCGACTCGTCGCACGTTGGCCTCGTGGTGCGTACCTCGCTGCGGGCGACCTCTGGATCGCTCTCGCTCTCAATCCGGGCGCCACGCCCGCCTCGGGAGAGACGCACACGGCGCTGGCCGTAGCAGACGGTGACTTCGACACGATCCGTGACCGCATTCTACGCTCCGGGGCGAGGGAATGGCGGGAGAACCGGAGCGAGGGGGCGTCGGTCTACTTCCTTGACCCGGACGGCCACCGATTGGAAGTCCACGTTGGAACACTCGCGTCGCGGCTCGAGGCGCTAGCGGGGCGACCGGAGTACGAGGTCTACGCTGGCGTATCGGCTCCAGACACTCGTCGGGCCTGAATTCTGCATACCCGCTTATGCTCGACCGTGCCGACGACCTGAACCAGCAGAAAGGCGCGTTCCAGTCCGCCAACGCGTGGATTCAGGAGATCGCAGAGCCTATAGAGTTCAAGGGGCATTTCCGTGTCTTCGATTATTCCGTCTCGCACAGCCAGCTCGTCATCCGCCACTCGTGGCGCGAGGGGGAACAGAACCTGAACCTTGACCTCCTCTTCGACGGGGTGGACTACATCGACCTGCCGGTGCATCTCGAGGACCCCATCCTGAGTGCGGGCGGCGAAACGGACCTCGCCCGACTCGCGGAGACACGCCCCTCCCTACATAAGAGCTATCGCGACGTCTTCGTCCTTGAGAGCAGCGGATGCCGGTTCGTGGTTGTGGCGGCGCTGCTGAAAATCGTGAAGAGCGACCTGCCGCCGATGGAGTCCATCGTGATCCGGGTTGACGAGGCGCTGTAGGGAATGCGCCTCTACCACACGAGCATGTGGCATGCCTCCCCGCCAGCTCGAGCTGGCGTCTACGAGTGGGCACCTCTCGCTTCTCCGGTCGAGTCTGCCAGTAAGGTGCCTCGAGCTGGCGGCGACGGCGGGCTGCGTTGATGCACGGAGGCGGTTGAACCCAGGTGCTTCTCATGAAGAGATGCACGGATACAGACCGATCCGGGCGCATATCATGCGTAGACGCCACATATGAAACGTCTCCTTCTTCATATGCGGCGTCAAAGCACCTCAAGGACTCGTTACACCGCATAGCATGGCTGGCTTTCTCATCGGTCTCACCTTCGCCGCTGTGCTTGTCGCGGCGGCTAGAACCGTCGGGTTCGACCGCGACGCCGCGTTCTACCCTACCGTCCTTGTCGTCATCGCCCTCCTCTATGTGCTCTTCGCCGTTGAGGACGGAGGCTCGGCCGTAGTCGCCTGGGAAGTGGCCGTTGCCGCCGTGTTCGTCGCGGTTGCCGTAGCCGGGTACAAACGGAACGAGTGGTGGCTTGTCGTCGGATATGCCGCTCACGGTCTCTACGACGTGGCTCACGGTGGGCACTCCGTCAACACCGGCGTCCCCCTGTGGTGGGGCGGGTTCTGCCTTGGGGTAGACGGTGCTATCGCGGCCTACCTCGCTGTCCGCGCTCGCCAGACGGCGGTGTAACCCGCGGCTGCACCGACTCAGAGCTTTTAGCGTCCTCGGATCGTCCAGGCAACGGCGCTACTTTCGCATCTTTCACCCACTGTGCTATTTGCTCTGGGCGGCTGAGCGCTCACTTGTTGTGCCGCGCGGATCTACCCCATCGCGCCCCGATTGATGCTTCGCCTCCTGGCGTTTCTTCTCGCAGTACCGACGCTTCTGCTGTCCTCTTGCGACTCCGGCGGAGGGAGCCGCCTCATTGGCGAGGGCGATCCCACCGTCCTGGTCATTGGCGACTCCGTCATGGAGTGGAATCGCTCCCGCGATGCATCCGTTGCGGACGTCATCGCTCTGCTGACGGGTCGGACTGTCAGAGACAATGCCGTCTCCGGGGCCCTCCTCAGCGCTAACGGGGAGGACATCCGAGACCAGTACGAGCGTGGCACCTGGGCGTGGGTCGTGATGGACGGTGGTGCCAATGATCTCGGTGAGACGTGCGATTGTGGTCCGTGCGGAGGTGTGCTCAACGACCTTGTAAGCGCGGACGGCACTCGTGGCACCTACCCCGACTTCGCCCAACGCCTCGTCTCAGATGGAGCCAGGGTGCTGGTCATGGGCTACTACATGCCGCCGACCGATGCCGAGACCGAGTTCACTGCCTGCGCCGACGAGTTCGAAGAGCTCAACCAGCGCCTGCAGGAGATGGCCTCCGCTACAGACCACGTCACCTTCGCTCCCGCGGCCGAGGTCATCAATCCCGACAACCTGGGGCACTACGATGAGGATCTGGTTCACCCGTCCGTTGAGGGGTCACGCCGGATCGGCGAGCTTTTTGCCAACACCATCACTGCGAACACGGATGGCTGACCCGAGCCCTCCACCGCCCGCCCCGCTGGATGACTCATCATCTCCATGCAGCAGAACGGCCCCCTGCTATGCGGCGCAAGTGCTACCCACCAGCTCGAGGACTCAAGGCGTCGCGCGCCTGATCGACGCGGGCGTTGATGCGAGCCGTCAGCTCGGCAGCGACCTCAGGGTGATCGGCAGCCACGTCGTTTGGAGTCCATCGTTATCTGAGTTGACGAAGCGCCGCAGGGCATGCACCTCTACACAGGCGCGTTTCAAGCTGGCGGCAGCCGTCTCACCAGCTCGTGCTGGCACCTACGAGCTGGCGGCTTTCCACAACGCGGGCGGGACGCTATGGCTCTCCCGCCACGGCGCCGACCTGATGGCGCGAATCGCGGACGCGACCCTCGAGCTGGCGAACCGGGGTCGATGTCGCCAGCTTGAGGGCCGCCTGTCGGGCAGAAGGATCAGCGGTCGAAGCGCACGGGAACAGGCGGCCACCCCTCGGTGTCCGCGCCGACCTGGCCGACATCCGCCAGGCCCCATCCGTAGAGCGTCCCGTCGCGCTTGACCGCGAATGCGTGGGTGGTGCCCCCTTCGATGGCCGCCACATCCCGAAGGATGCGCCGTGGGCGGTGCAACGGGCCATCATAGCCGTGCATCCCGGAGGTGCCTCCCCACATCCAGAGCGTGCCGTCGGACTGGAGCGCGAGGCTGTACCCACTCCCGGCCTCGACGGCCACGATGCCGCTCAGCATGGGCACCTGCACGGGCTCCAGGAAGGTCTCGCTCTGATCCGGCTGGCCCACCTCGCCGTTCTGGTTGCGGCCCCATGCCCAGACGGTGCTGTCGCGGAGGACTGCCAGCGCGTGCTCCCCTCCACCGGCCATCGCCATCACCGGCTCGTCCAGCATCACGGCGACGGGCACTGCCGAGAACATGCGCGCGACTGCGCTGGACGAGCTGACCGCGCCGCTTTCGGACGTGCGGGTGGTCGACACTGAACTGGAGATGCCCGTCGTGCCGAGCGTCCCGTAGTTGTTCTGCCCCCAGGCCCACAGGCGACCGTCGTCCTGGAGCGCAAGGGAGAACCCGCTCCCGGCGGAGACGGTGGTGATGCGCTCCAACAGCTCCACCTGCAGTGGCTCTACCTGCGGAACCGAGGGCGTCGTGCCGTTGCCAAGTTGACCGGAGCGACCGTCGCCCCAGACCCAGACGGTGCTGTCAGCTTTCCGCGCGACGATGTGCCCGCCGAACGCGTCCAGCTGGGCGAGGCCCGAAAACGGGCGCGAGGTAAAAATGGGCTCCTCGCCTGTGGGGCCGTACCCCAGCCCGCCGTCGTGGTTGTAGCCCGCCGTCCAGAGGTTCTCGCCGTCGTAGACGTAGGACCGGTCGGTTCGGGCGTCGGCCCAAAGGCCCGTCAAGCCTGGCACATGCACGGGAATGGAATAGTCGTCAATGGTCGATTCGCGACCGAGGGCGCCGCCACTGCCGTTTCCCCAGGTCCAGACACTGCCATCTCCGAGAACGGCGATGGAGTGCTGTTCGCCGGCGGCGATGGAGACGACGCGCATGCCATCCGTGTCGGATGGCAGGGCGCTCGAGAGCGGCGCGACACTCTCAAGCGGCTGGGCATCAGAGCCGCCGCATGCGGCGAGGAGGAGAGCGAGAAGGAGTCGGGACATCACAGGGAGCGAAAGGCGAGACATCGAGAGATGTGCAGGCTCCCCTGTGATGGGCTCACGCTGTGTCCGATTTCTTCCCGTCGGGCTGGCAGCATCGGTCGGCACGACGGTCCGGCACGGCTGTATTCATCGCGAGCCGGACCGGAGCACGATGGTCCGTTCCTCGCCTGCCTCCACCTCAAACGCAACTGGAGCCGGGCGCCCCGGCCAGCCGACGGCGGTGTGGGCACCTGGCAGAAGCGCCACCCGAACACCTGACTGCTTCGTGCGCCTCCGTTCACCGTCTCGGCCCACGAACACCCGGCGGTCTTCGTCGCGAGACCCGTCGGCACGCTCGTAGGCGAACGTGACGAACGCAACCGGAACAACGATCTGGATGTGCTGCTGTTCGGGTGTGCTCGGCACTACCACACCACGCTCGACGTGTGGGGTGAGCTCGTTTTCAAGGTGCACATCGTAGACCCCGGGTCGGATATCGGCACCGTTGCTGGTGTGCATGTCATAGACCTTCTCGCCGTTTTGCCAGAGGTCGTAGTTGCCCTGAAGCCGAACGTCCCGCGAGCCCGCGTACATGCTGACGCGTACGTCGACCGTCGCGATTGCCTCGAAGCGGATCGTCTTGTCATCGCCCGCACCGAACGTCTCGGTAACCGTGAGTTCGTTGTCCTGGTTGAGGTTCGTGCGGAACGTGTAGGTCCCCTCGTCCAGGTGGACGGTGTCGAAGGAGCGGAAGCGGAAGACCTCGGCGCCGTTTTGGTAGGCCACGACGGTTGCCCCCCGGCGCTCCTCGCCCTCCTCCATGAACACGGCGTTCACCGAGGGCGGCACCGCCACGGCCACCTCCACGCGCTGGTTCTCGTCAGCCATCGTGACCGGCCGCCGCACGGGGCGGTAGAGCGTCCCGTTGGCCGTCCGCATCCCCGCGACGAGGTCGTACGCCCCAGCTTCCACGGGGTGGCGGCTGTCACTGTCCACGGCGTAGCGCTCTCGACCGTCCTGCATGAGCACGCCCTCCACTTGGCGCTCCTCGCCCCGCGTATCCACACCGCGCAGGTACAGCCCGACGGACCCGAATGTCGGCGGTTCGGTGTTTCGAGCACCCGAGACGGACTCGCGCCGGATGCGGCGTAATTCATCCGCCAGTTCGTCGGCGGTGGAGGCGTCGCGGTAGCTCGTACCCGAGGCATCGGCGATGCACTGGAGGGCGCCGCGCTCCTTTTCTTCGATGCCGAGCCCGACGACGTGCACGTTGATGTCGATGTTCTGCTCACGCCACGCCCGGACGAGTGCGCACGGGTCGTCGTCGCAGGTCTCGTTGCCGTCGGTGATCAGGATGATCTCGCCGGAGCGGCCGTCCATGTCCACGAGCGCCTCGCGGAGGCTGTACGCGATGGGCGTCTTGCCAAGCGGGTTGAGCGACTCGGAGAAGGTCTCCACCTGGGGTACGACCGTCTCGGCGGAACCAAACGGCACAACCAGCTCAGAGTCTCGACAATCGCCTTCGCGGCGGTGGCCGTAGGCCCGAAGCGCCAGTTCCGTGTCGCCGAAATCCTGCCGCACGAAATCGCTCAGGACGGTTTTGGCCACGGTCACCTTCCGAGAGTTGTCCGGGAGTTGGCCCCACATAGAGCCCGAGCCGTCCATGATGATGTAGATGGCGTCGGCGGATGAGTCCCGCGCAGCGGGCGCAGAGGAACGGGCAAGCCTTGTCTCAGGTGTGCCGGACGCAGACACGTCGGATGCAGGCACAGCCGCCTCGGGCGTTTGAGAATCGGAGCCACCGCAGCCGACGAGGAGGAGTACGAGCAGGAGACGAAGCATGGCAGAAGGCTGAGAGAGGAATACGCCTGGGCATGGGAAAAACCGGTCTGAGCGGGCTCACATGAGCCCGCATTTCTTCTCCACATACTGGACTGGCGAGCGTCACGGACGGGGCCGGGAGGATCAAGGAGCGCGATGGCCTCGAAGACCGCAGCCTGTGCCTGAGCGGATTTGGGAGGACCTCACACACAGAGCCCCGCCGTTAGCATGGCGAGATGCATCGAATTTAAGCCCAAGCGGCTATGTTTCCGACGTCTACCATCGCGCGCCATGCCCACTCCGGAGGCTCCTGAGGTCACACAGCTCCTCCACCAGTGGCAGGAGGGCGACGAGCATGCCCTCGACCGCCTGGTGCCTCTCGTCTACGAGGAGTTGCGCGCGCAGGCCCACCGCCACGTCCGCCGCGAGCGTGACGGCCACACACTCACGCCGACGGCCCTCGTACACGAGGCGTTCCTGAACCTCGCGGGCGAGAGCCCGGTGCCGTGGGAAAACCGTGTCCACTTCTTCGCCGTGGCCTCGCGCGTGATGCGGCGCGTACTGATCTGGTACGCGCGGCGGCGCAACGCCGCCAAGCGCGGCGGCGGCCTCGCCGCCCTCACCCTCGACGATGACCTTGCGCTCTCCGACACCCGCGCCGAGGACTTGCTCTCACTCGACGATGCCCTTGCACGACTGGAACGCCTCGACACTCGCCTCTGCCGCGTCGTGGAGTGCCGCTACTTCGGTGGGTTGAGCGTTGCCGAGACGGCGACGGCACTCGGCATCTCACCGGCGACCGTCAAGCGCGACTGGCAAACTGCCCGCGCGTGGCTCCGCCGCGAACTCTCGGACGATGCCTGAGCCCGCCTGATGAGCCCACACGTCTGCTACCTGCACATCTCAGGGTGATGCCGCGACACGCCCCGATGGACGCCACACGATGGACACTCGTCCGTTCGATCTTCGAGCAGGCCGCCGACCGGCCGCGAGACGAGCGTGAGGCGCTTCTTGCCGAGGCCTGCGCCGACGACGTGGCGCTCCGCCGCGAGGTGGATTCCCTCCTGAGCGCCCACGACGACGAAACCCCGTTCCTCGACGACGCGCTGGCGACCGCCGCATGGCGACTGTTGGACGAGCCCGAGGCCGAGCAGGTCGGGCTGAGGATTGGGCCGTACAAGTTGCTGCGCGAGGTAGGACGCGGTGGAATGGGCCTTGTCTACCTCGCCGAGCGCGATGACGGCCAGTTCGAGCAGCGCGTCGCCGTGAAGCTGGTTCGGCAGGGACATCTCCGGCACGATCTGGTCCGGCGGTTCCACCATGAGCGCCGCGTGCTCGCGACGCTCCAGCACGAGGGCATCGCGCGGCTCCTTGACGGCGGTGTGACCAACCCGCTCCCTGGCGCGCCAGACGGCCTCCCGTACCTCGTGATGGAGTACGTAGAGGGCGAACCGATCACGACCTACTGCGACCGGCACGACCTCGGCATACGCGAGCGACTGGAGCTGTTCCGCGAGGTCTGCGCGGCGGTCCGGTATGCCCACCAGAACCTCGTCGTCCACCGCGACCTGAAGCCGAGCAACATCCTCGTGGAAGATCAAGGGGGCGGCGCGACTCACCATCCGGCTAGGCGGAACCGGGAAGCTCAAGACCGGCCAGAGGCATCGCCAACACGGCGTCCTCGTGTCAAGCTCCTCGACTTCGGCATCGCCAAGCTGCTCGACGCCCCAGACGCAGACCCCGTTCTGACCGCTCGGACGGGCCTCCGTGCCCTCACGCCCACCTACGCCGCGCCCGAGCAAATCCGCCACCAGCCCGTTACGCCTGCTGCCGACGTGTACGCACTCGGCGTCCTTCTCTTCGAACTTCTCGCAAGCACCCGTCCCTATGATGTTACCGACCTTTCGCCAAGCGAGGTGGAACGGGTGGTCTGCGAGACCGAACCTCCGCGCGTCTCTGATTCTGCCCCACCCAAGCGGCAGCGCACCCTTCGAGGCGACCTCGACACGATCGTAGCAAAGGCGCTGCGCAAGGAACCCGAGCGCCGCTACGCGCTGGCAGCGGACCTGGATGAGGACATCCGGCGCTACCTCGCGCAGTTGCCCATCCGTGCGAGACCCGACACAGCCACCTACCGCGCCTCGCGGTTTGTGCGACGTCATGCCGTCGGGGTGGGGGCGACCGTCCTGCTCGTCCTGACCTTGCTCGGCGGCCTTCTCGCAACGGCTCGCCAGGCACGCATCGCCGACGAGCGCACCCGAGAGGTTCGCCAGCTCGCCGGGACGCTCCTCTTCGAGGTCCACGACGCCATCCGTGACCTCCCTGGCGCCACGCGTGCCCGTGAAACTCTCATCTCCAACGCCCTCGCCTACCTCGACGGGCTCTGGCAGGACCGCCCGAACGACCCGGATCTCCAGCACGAACTCGCCGACGCCTATGCTCAGATCGCACAGATCCAGGGGCACCCCTACACCACCAACCTCGGCGACCTTGACGGCGCCGAGCGGAGCTACCGCCGCGCCCTCGATCTCCGTCTCGCGCTTTGGGCCGAGGACTCCACCGACGACGACCTCCGTCACGACCTCGCGGTCACCTATCGCGATCTTTCTGCTGTCATCGGATGGGCAGGGAGCGAGGAGGCCCTACCGATGCAGCGCCGCGCGATGGCTCTCTTGGCCCCGCTCCTCGCACGAGACGCCCCCGACGTACGCCACGACGCCGCTCGCCTCCGAAGCGAATACGGCTGGAGCACCATCTTCGACTCCCGCTACGAGCAGGGGCTGGCAGACGTGGAGGCAGCCATCGCTGTTCTGGAACGCCTCGCAGCCCAGCGCCCAGACGACCTCCAGCTTCACATCGACCTCTGGCGCGCCTACTCCTATCGCGCTGACGGACTCAGCTTCTCCGGCCGGCACGAGCAGGTCCTCGAGCTGATGGAGACTCGCGGCCTCCCGCTGCTGGACCGGTTGCTGAGGCGCTACCCGAACCACTCGCGCCTGCTCTACGGGTTGCACATCGGCCACAACTATGTCGGCTCATCGCTCCAGGGCACCGGGCGCCCCCGCGAGGCGCTGGACTCTCGCGAGGCGTCACTCCGCTACGCCGAGGCCATGCTCGCCGTCGACACGACGGACCAGAAGAGCCAGGAAGCGGTCGGGCGATCCCTGAACGGGCTGGCACAGTCCTACGCCGCAGAGGGCGAAGTGGACGAAGCCGCGCGGCTCTACCGCCGTGCGATCGCGCTGGCCCAGGCTCGCTACGACGAGGATCCAACCAACATTGAGGCCGGAAACCGGCTCTCTCTTGCGTACCGATTCCTCTGCCGCGCCCTCGCAGATGCCGAGCGCTACGCGGACGCGCTGGCGGCCTGTATGCCCAGCATCGAGATCCAGGAACAGGTCGCCGAAGACCTGACCACGGGCGTCTTCGTCGGCAATCTGGGGTCGGCGTACGGACACACGGCGCGCATTCACCGCGCGATGGCCGAGCGCGTGGGAACGGTCGGGGCCCGGCAGCACCACACGGCAGAGGCACTCCGCTACTACGCGCTCAGCCTGGATGTGCTCGAAGCGGTGGAGGCCGCCAAGGCGGGCCAGGATGCCAACTGGGAGGTTCACCCCGAGAGCCTACGCGTGGAACAGGCGGCGCTCCGCCGCGCCCCTGACTGATCTCGACCCGTCTCAACACGCGTTGCCACCTAGAAAGGGGCCATCGGGCTGGCGACCGGCGAGCGCGAGTCAGGAACACCGAGACGCGGTCGTCAAGCTGGCGAGCCGAACGTGTGGACCTCGGATGTGTCTGTGCTTTGTCTAGCCACCAGCAGCTTCATCGGGTGCATGCTGTCTTGTTTTCTGCACTCACCCTTGCACACGGCCTTGAAGCTCCTCCTCGTCCTTGCACTCTTCGTTCTTCCGGCACTCTCTACCCACGCCCAGGATGCCGTTGCCGTGCCGATTTCGGATGTCGCGGAGCTCGGCATCAGCATTGCTCGCCTCGATTCATTGCATGGTCCAGCCATCGATGCCGATCCGAGCAAGTCGGTGTTCCCCAACCAGCAAGATGACGTGATCGGGGCGTGGCGCTCGCTCCTGACCGCGTTCTCGGACCATCTCCAGTCGGATGGATTTGAGTGGTCTGAGCCTCTCCGTGGGTACTACCGCTTCTACTTCCGTTCCGATGGAACGATTGATCAGGTGATCTACCGAGTCCAGGGATTGGACGGCGACCGGGCGGAGCACTTCGGCCACGTCCTCGATGAGTTTGCCCAGTCGTATCAGTTCGAGCTGGCGACAGACAGAGAGTTCGCACAGTGCAGTCCGGCTACGCTGATGCCACCCAGCGAATGAGCCCAGCCTCCAGCATGCCTGATGGGTGCAGCTGATATCGACGTTTCGTGTGTGGCCCGTCCGCATGTGTGCTGTATCCTCCCCTTGTGCGGGGTGCCCGCGACTATCGAAGCTCTCGCGTAGGGCGAGGTCTGTTATGTCAAAGCTTGCTCTTAGGACATTGCTCGGTTTCGTCGCTGCGTTCGTGGTGCAAGCGGTGCTCCGCACGGGCTTCCAACGACTCATCGGCACGGGGATGCTGGAAGCCTCTGGATGGGCAGCCGGTACCCGACCTCCAGGTGCGTATATGGTCGCGACCGTTCTGGCTGCGCTTGTCGCGACCGCGCTAGCCGGGTCTGTGGCTGCGCTGATCGTTCGTCGGGCTCCAATCTGGCACGCCCTGGCTTACGGTGTGCTTCTCACGACCCTGGCCGGTTGGGCAAACCGCTCTACGCTGCTCGACTCTCCTCATCCGTACGAATGGCCTCTGATCTTGGCGCCCCTGGCCGCGATGCCTTTGGGCGCATGGCTTGTCACCCGGATCAAGCCGTTGCGCAACCGGAGCTCCGGGGGACCGGTGCCTTCCTAGAAGGCGATTGCTGCTAGCAGCCAACCGGGTGTCCCGAGCCCGACCGTGATCCTCGCCGGGGCCGACTTCCTCCGCCTGTTCGGCCTGCTCTCGCCAGCCCGAACAGGCGCCAGCTCGAGCGGACGCCTACGAGTTGCCGGGCATCTCTCCCTTCTCGTAGACCACGTTGGCCCGCCCCAGCAGCAGCGGGTCCACCCGCCCGATGTTCTTCTTGCTCTTGTTCGGGTACGGCATCCGGTGGAGAACGTAGCGGATGGCATTGAGCCGCGCCCGCTTCTTGCAGTCGGATTTGACGACCATCCACGGGCTGTCCGCCGTGTCGGTGTGGAAGAACATGGCCTCCTTGGCGACCGTGTACTCCTCCCACTTGTCGAGCGAGGCAAGGTCCACGGGCGAGAGCTTCCACTGCTTGAGTGGGTGCACCTCGCGGGCCTTGAAGCGCCGTCGCTGCTCCTCCTGCGACACCGAGAACCAGAACTTGATGAGGTGGATGCCGCTGCGGACGAGGTTGCGCTCGAACTCCGGGCACTGGCGCATGAACTCCATGTACTCATCGTCTGTGCAGAAGCCCATCACGCGCTCCACGCCAGCCCGGTTGTACCACGAGCGGTCGAACAGCACGATCTCGCCGCGCGTGGGCAGGTGCCGGACGTAGCGCTGGAAGTACCACTGGCCGCGCTCCTCCTCGGTCGGCTTCTCCAACGCCACGATGTGCGCACCACGGGGATTGAGGTGCTCCATGAACCGCTTGATGGTGCCCCCCTTCCCGGCTGCGTCCCGCCCCTCGAACACAATCACCACTCGCTGGCCGGTCTCCTTGACCCAGGCCTGCATCTTCAGAAGCTCCACCTGCAGCTTGTACTTCTGATGCTCGTACGTCTCGCGAGACATCAGGTAGCGGTAGGGATAGCCCCCCGCTGAGTGATTCGGGCTGAGGATCTTGTCGATGTTGTCCGCCGGGATGGCGTCGCGCTGGCGGCGGCGGTGGCGGCGGAGCAGCTTCGAGAGCGCCTTGATGTCGTCCGGAGAGAAGGCATCGATGAGCGTCTCGGCCACCTCCTCCACATCTTCCGGAGGCACGTGGAGCAGGATGTCCTGCACGTGGACCTGCTGAGCCACGCGTTTCGCCCCAGCGCGCTCAGCGACAGTGTGCTGCTGAAGGTCGTCCTCCGATTCGCCCTCGATGATGTCGCCAGTCTCGATGGGGCGAGCGCCGTCTGGAGGCGTGGACGTGCCGTTGGACGTGGAGGAGGACGCAGACATGGTAAGGAAACGCGTGTCGGGCCCGGAAACTACGGATGCGCCCGACGCGGTCTCGGGAGATCCCCGAGCCGCCAGCTCGAGGCACCCGCGCCAGAACCGTTGCGCGATCTGGCCCCCTCCCTGTACGCCACCAGCTCGGGGCTGGGCGCGAGGGCACACAGGCTGGGCGCTGGCGCACAATGGAGTGTCCGAAACGGGCCATCTGAGACGATGGGCAGAGGCGGCAGAGGGTTTGCGGGCGGGCCTGCTGTCTTCCGTGCTCTCCGCACGGAGCCTGCCTCTGCTGCGTTTTCCCGGGACCTGACCCACCTCTCTCATGCTCCGACGCCTTTCTGCCCTCGCCCTTGTTCTCCTCCTCTCGTCCGCGTGCACCACGGCGGCCATGCAGCCGGTCGACTCGCTCGCGGTTCCAGGCGAGACGTGGGCAACCTGGGACTCCCCCGAAGCGGCAGGCTTCGACGCTGAGGGCCTCGAGGCCGTGCGCGCGGCGCTGGACTCGCTCCCGTCCATTGGCATGATGGTCGTGCGTGGCGGACGCGTGGCGTTCGAGCACGGCAGCCTGGACACGCTCTCGTACGTCGCCTCCGTCCGCAAGAGCATTCTCGCGATGCTCTATGGCCCCTACGTCGAGGATGGCACCATCAACCTCTACCAGACGCTCGCGGACCTCGACATGAACGACGTGCAGGGGCTCACCGAGGCCGAGCAGCAGGCCACCATCGAGCACCTCATCACGGCCCGGTCGGGCGTCTACCACCCGGCCTCCAACCCCGGCGACAACCTCTCCGACGCGCCAGCCCGAGGCTCGCAGGCACCGGGGAGCTACTTCCTCTACAGCAACTGGGACTTCAACGCCGCCGGGACCGCCTTCGAGCTGACGACCGACCTCAACATCTACAACGCGCTGCAGGCGGATCTCGTGGAGCCACTCGATTTCCAGGACTGGAATCGGTTCATCCACGGGAAGTCCGGCGATTCCAGCCGGTCCCGGTACCCGGCCTACCACATGACCTTCTCCACGCGCGACATGGCGCGGCTGGGCCTTCTGATGCTCCGCGAGGGCCGCTGGGGCGACGAGCAGGTGATCCCAAAGGACTGGGCGCGGCGGATCGTCTCGCTCACGACGCCCATCGAAGAGATGAACCCGGCGTACCTGCGCGACGAGTGGTTCGGCTACGGCGCCATGTGGTGGGTCTACGACGGCGATGCCGCTACGGGCGCCTTCGAGGGCGGGTACTCGGCGCGCGGCGCCTACGGGCAGTACATCACCGTCCTCCCCAAGCTCGATCTGGTGGTGGCCCACAAGACACTGCCGGGGCCGTTCGGATCGATGGAGGAGTACGACCAGATCAGCGTGGACTGGCCGGAGTTCCAGCACATCCTCAATGGCCTCGTGGCGGCCTACTGCGGCGACACGTGCGGGGAGGGGTAGGACTCGCGCTCGAGCTGGCGAAACGTCCAGACACGCATCGCATGAGGTGTATCCTAGCCAGCGAGCGGCATGTCTTCACTTCCCCTCGCAGTCTCCCATGCGCCTTTCTCTACTCCTGTTGATCTTTGCCTTCGCCCTGGGCGCTGCGGCACAGCCCGTCGAAGGTGCCCGTGCGACGACGAAGCACGTCTATAACCTCGCCGCCCCTGTTGAGGATGACGATACTCCGGTCGGTGCGCTACAGAGGACAGAGTACGAGACGTACGGCCCAGACGGGCGGCGGCTCCGCGTTGAGTGGCGTGCTCCCGACGGGTCTGTTTCGCTCGCGTTCATGGAGCTATACGACGCAACAGACCGACCGTTCGGCGCAGTCTACTTTGAGGGGTCCGATCTCGACCCGACGTTGGAGCGGAACGAGTACCGACCAAGACCCGCTGGCGGCACTATCAAGCAGGTGACGTACATCAACGCAGAGGGGGACACAACCGGCGTCAACGAATTCGTGTCCGACGCAGAGGGCCGAGAGGTCGAGCGGCGCTACGGCGTCAGCTCGGATGGCGCCCGTGGGACCGACAGGGTGGTTTATGACGGAGCGAATGCGACCGGATATGTGTATATGAGCGCGGATGGCTCACGGCGCAGAGAGTATGTGTTCCGGAACGAGACCATCGACGACCGGGGCAACTGGACAAGCCGAACGGTGGTTCGTGACGGCTCGCCGCGGATCTTCGAAACGAGAGAGATTACCTATCGCACACCGTAGGCCATGAGTGCTGACAGGAGGCTCTCTGTCGCCAGCTGGCTGACGCCCCCGCTTCGATTTGGCGAAACCCGCCTGCGGTAGGCACACCTGCCTATTTCCGAACCGGACGCATCTCAGTTCGCTGTCTACAGAGGACGGTCCTCATCGAAGTAGAGCGCGACCTTCTCCACGCCCTCGGCCTGCCCGAGCGCATCCGTGAGAGCCGGAGCGTCCTGGGTATCGCGGAGCGCAACGAGGTAGCCGAGGTCGAGGCGGCCGTCGTCGCCGCTTCGTGCGTGGAGGAGGCGGTGACGCCTCGCAAACCGCGCCAGGATGCCGTCCCACGGGGGCAGCTCGTCGTCCCGGCTCGAGCTGGTGGCCGTGATCTCGACCAGGTACTCCCTCCGGCGGCTCGTGCCGAAACCCGAGTGCCCCAGCACCAGCAGCACACCGCCCACGATGACCGTCGCGAGGATCGCCAGCCGGTGGAAGCCCACACCCGCCGCCAGCCCGATGGACAGCGCGAGGAAGATGAACACGAGGTCCTGCGTGTCCTTGACCGCCGTGCGGAACCGGATGATCGACATCGCGCCGACCAGCCCGAACGCCCGCGCGAGATTGTTCCCAATCGCCATGATGACGACCGCTGTGATCATCGCCAACGTGATGAGCGACGACACGAACGTGGCCGAATAGCTGGTCCCGCGGTACGTCCAGCGGTAGATAAGCGAGACCGAGAGCCCGCACACCAGCGCGACGATGAGGTTGACGGCAATCTGCCCGGTCTCCAGAGGCAGCGTCGAGAAGGGGTCGGTGATATTGAACGGCATCGGACTAGACTACGGCAGGACGCCAGGAGAGAGCACCCACGGCCGCACGGCCAAATCGCCATGGCGACGCTCGGGCCTCCGCCTCCATGCCCATCGCATACTTGGAGAGGGCCCGTTTCTTCAGGCCTAGCTCCCCTACAATTCCTCGCATCCAGGACGGGTAGAGCCGGTCGAACTTGACTTCCAGGATGAACTGCTCGGGCATGATCGGGCGGAGATTCTCACGATAGAGTCCCTCGAACTCCGCTCCGATGCGAGGATAGGGAGCCACGCGAAGCCACCGGTCCAAGGTCACGCGGAGGGAGGGCTCGAGGCGGCCGACGAGAGGCTCGCGCCAGTACGTCACCAGAAGAACGGGCTGGCGACGCTCGGCGCGGAGGCGATAGACGAACCGCTCGGCGGCGGTCCGGGTCGGCTCGGGAAGGGCGGGGAGATCTCCCCGCGCCAGAAGAGCCATGGCTTGCCGAGGAGACAGGGGAGCCCG
>JBCBZH010000368.1:0-3131 GCA_039815415.1 Bacteroidota bacterium | reverse complement strand
GAGAGGAACTCGGAGGCCGACCGGCGCAGAACTTCCCGCTTCGCAGAAGCGTAGTCCGCGCTGGCGTTGTAGCTGCCATCCTCGTTACGGAGTGGGTCGATCACGGTGTCGAACAAGTACTGCGCCCCAGGAAGTCCCAGAACGGCTTCGTTGCCTGTCAGGACGCCCGTTGCAAGCGCCTGCGCGCCATCGCCGTAGAAGTCTGTCGGCCCGTAGTAGTTCGTGACGGCGTCGATCCGGCTGTCGCGGACGGCGTGGAGCAGTGCTGTGTTGGCCCCTCGGCTCATGCCCATGGCCGCGACGCGGTTTTCGTCCACAAAGTCGCCCCACCGCTCAATCACGGCATCCAGGAAGGCGATGGAATCGTCCACGTCGTAGTCCCACGGGCTAGGGTCGCCGCCCGCTGTGTAAGTCTCGCCTCCAATGGGAGATCCGCTCACAGTAATCGTCTCTGAGCGGTAGACGGGCCAGATCTGGACCGTGCTGGCTGCGAGCTGCGGAAACGCCGCGACCCACTGCTGGACGCCGGTGTTGGCCGACCCTGCATTGATGGCGAGCCCGTCGTCGCCCCCATGATGCACCACGAGGATGGGGAAGTCCGAGGCGCCATCTGGAATCCGCACCACGCCGTAGTGCACCACATCGCCCGGCCCCGTCGCCGTGCTCACGGTGTGCTGGAGAATGCCATAGAATGCCCCATCGAAGGAGGCTGACCCCGCCGTCTTTGGCGTTCCAGACGACTGTGTGAGGCGAGCGTCCCACCCTGCCTTGACCGCCGCGATCTCTGCGGCCGTGGGCTCGGCGAACAACCGGGTGTAGTTGACCCCAAAGAAGATGGTGTCGGTGTTCGGCTCCGGCGTGGTGCCGCCCGTGTCGCACGCGGGAAGAAAGAGAACCGCCGCGAGCAGGAGCACGGCGACGAGCTGGCGAGGAAGCTGTGTGGTGGGCATCGCAAGGTCAGGAAGCCATCAGAGGAATGCGGACCCGAAGATAGTGGGCGGACGAGCCGAGACGATCCCGAGCCCTGTGCCCTACGCCGAGGCGGAGTCGCCAGCTCGTCCCAGGCCGTACGCGACGGGCTGGCGCTCCCGAGGCCACCCCACGAACGCCTCTCCCTCTCCTTTCCCCGGTTTTCCCACAACAACGGCCTATGGATCCACGTAGTTAGGGGCCAGCACACGATCTGTCCGGGCGGCTCCTGTGTCCGTCCGGCACCCGCTTCCGATGCCGCGACCGATCTACCTCGACTACAACGCCACCACGCCTGTCGACGCGGGTGTTCTGGAGGCGATGTTGCCATTTTTCCGGCAGCACTACGGCAACCCCAACAGCGAGCACGCCTACGGCTGGGCTGCCGACGAGGCCATCAAGCAAGCCCGTGAGCGCACCGCCCGCCTGATCTCGGCCACGCCCAAGACCCTCACGTTCACGAGTGGAGCCACGGAGTCCATCGCGCTGGCGTTGCAGGGCGCTGGCGACATGTACGGCGGACGCCGCCACGAGATCGTCACGGTTCAGACCGAGCACAAGGCGGTTCTGGAAACGTGCGCAGCGATGGAACGCGAGGGCTATGTGGTCACCTACCTGCCGGTAGATCGGAACGGGCTGGTGGATCTCGAGGCCATCCGCGCGGCCGTGACCGAGCGCACGCTTCTGGTGTGCGTGATGTGGGCCAACAACGAGACGGGTGTGATTCAGCCCATCCAGGAGATCGCCGAGATCGCGCACGAGGCCGACGCGTTCATGATGTCGGATGCCACGCAGGCGGTAGGCAAGGTGCCCGTGAGCGTGCGTGAGAGCCGTGTGGACCTCCTCACAATCTCGAGCCACAAGCTGTACGGGCCGAAAGGCATTGGTGCGCTGTACGTCCGCAACCGGGGGCCGCGGGTCCGGCTGGCGCCCCTCATCAACGGGGGCGATCAGGAGAACGGTCTCCGGGCCGGCACGCTCAATGTGCCGGGGATCGTCGGCCTCGGAGCCGCAGCACAGTTGGTGGGCCGAGGCCTCCAGGCCGAAGCTGAGCGCATGGCGGCCCTGCGCGACCGCTTCGAGGCCAACGTGCTGGCGACCGTCCCGGGCGCTCACGTGAATGCCGCCAGCTCGCCGCGTCTGCCCAACACCTCAAGCATCCGGTTTGAGGGCGTGCGCACGTCCCACCTGCTTCCGGCACTTCGTGAGGTCGCTGTCTCCACAGGTGCAGCCTGCCAGACGCGCACCGCCACCCCCAGCCACGTCCTGACCGCGATGGGCCTGACGCCGGACGAATCATTCGCGACGGTCCGCTTCTCGCTTGGTCGCCCCACGACAGAGGCCGAGATTGAGACGGCCGTTGACCATCTTGCCGAAGCCGTCCAAGCCGTCCGTCGGCGCCGAGCCGCCTGATTGTGACCTCTCATCGCTATGGAGATCTCTACACCGTCCGCCGATCCTCAGCTCGTCAACCGCGTTGCGGAGAGCGCCATCGAAACCGTCGATCTGGCCGCCTTCGTTGAGCCCATCACCGCGTTTGACCTGGCCCCGTTTCTCTACAAAGGTCTCGTCCTCCGCGAGCGGGAGTTCCGGCAAGCCCTCAAGGAAACGGACTGGAGCGCGTACGCCGACCAGCACGTGGCCGTGTTCTGCTCCACCGACGCGCTGATCCCAACGTGGGCCTACATGCTCGTCGCCTCCAAGCTGGATGGCATCGCCAGCTCGATTGGTGCCGGCACCAAGGCCGAGGTCCGCCGTGACCGCCTGGCACGTGCGCTCGACGCCCACGACTGGAGCGTCTACACGGATAAGCCCATCGTGCTGAAAGGCTGCGGCAATGACCTTGTCTCGCCCGACGCATTCGTCCGAGCCACCACGGCGCTCAAAGGGGTAGCGAGCAAACTGATGTACGGCGAGCCGTGCTCCTCGGTGCCGGTGTGGCGCGCACCGAAGACGACGAAAGCGCCAGCTCGAGCTGGCGTGAAGCCGGTGGGGGTGAAGCCCGCAGGACCACCGAAGGCCTAGGGCTTGTGCAGAAACCCCGTTGGTGTCATCCTGACCCGAAGGTCGGCGTTAGCCAACTTGATTCAGGATCTCATTTCGGCATCCTCAGGCTGGACGAGATCCCGGATCGGGGTCCGGGATGACAGCAGTTTTGAGTT
>JBCBZH010000369.1:0-3130 GCA_039815415.1 Bacteroidota bacterium | reverse complement strand
GCCTCGTTCACCCTCCTGGACGGTCACTCCTGGGTGAAGCTGGAGGCCGGCCCGCCCAAGGACCCAGCGGACTCCTCCCACCCGTCCCCGCCCGCCTACCTATTGACCCGGCCACGCCGGACGCGCTGGCGGGGTGGGGCAACGCCAGCACGACCCATCAGGTCGTGCGCAATGGCCTCGTGGTAGGTGGCTGGCGGCGCAAGCTGTACCGTGACCGTGTGGAGGTTCGGGTGGCCCTCCAGGCTCCGTTCTCAGGTGCCGCGCAGGTGGCTCTTGAAGCTGAGGCTGAGGCATTTGGGCAGTTCCTCGGCCTGCCCGTCACTCTCGATGTGGACCTTCAATCTGTGACCTGACACGGATCTGAAGAAACTAGCGACGGGCGCACGAATCGCCAGCTCGAATGCCGAGGGTCGCCAACGGCGACACGCCCACCGAGCGGTCCATGCTGATCTCCAGCGGGCCCGTCGCCTTCGCCAACGGCGACGTGCAGACCCTCGAGTTCGCCATCGCCTTCGGGCGCGCCAGGCGCCAACGCCCACGTGGATGCCGTGACGCGCTAGCGCGTGGTGCCTCTCGGGGGTGCTCCCGAGGCGTCAGCCTTGCCCCGGCCGGTTTGTGGTTGACTGGCCGGGGCAGTGTGTGTGAACTAGCGGGCGTTCGCCAACGCGCTGGCGATGCGCTCGGCAATGGCGTTGTCCGATCCGTTGATCCCGACGTAGGTAGACTGGGCTTGGGTCAGGACTTGAGACGCTTCCTCGAAGCGCCCTGCGCCAACCAGGACTTCGCCGAGTACCATCTCGACGACGGCCGTGTTGGCGTGATCGGGACCTAGAGCGGCTCGCTTGATCTCGACAGCCTCACGGGCGAGGGGGAGGGCGTCTTCGTACTGCTCCCATGTCGCGTACGCATCGGCCAGCGAGCTGAGAGACGTGCCGATGTCCACATGGCCTTCGGGAAGCCCAGCGCGCCGGAGGTCCAGCCCGCGCTGGAACAGCCGGATCGCCTCGGTCGCATTGCCTTGCTCTTTCGCTACACGCGCGAGGTTGTTGTAGGCATACGCGAGGTCGGGGTGGTCGTCGCCGAGCTGGCGCGTTTGGATCGACAACGCCTCTTCCAGAAGGGCTCTGGCGTCCTCGTAATCCCCCCGGTCCCTGTAGAGCACGGCGATGTTGTTGATCATAGTGGGGACGTTGCTGTGCTCGTCCCCGAAGGCCGAACGAGTGATCGCCAGCGCGCGCCGATAGTTCGCTTCCGCCAAGTCAGGGCGGCCTTGGTCTGCATGGAGCCAGCCGAGGTCGTTGAGCGTCGTCGCCACATTCGGGTGGTCGGGCCCGAGGGCGGCTTCGCGGATCGCAAGCGATGAGTCCAGCAACGGCCGAACGGCCTCCAGATCGCCGAGGTAGTAGCGATTCCAAGCCCGGTTGACGAGGATGCTGCCGCGTCTAGGATGGAGCGATCCAAGGTGCTGAGTCACCTGCTGGTCTGCGATTCCAAGCACAGAGTCGGACTCGACGTAGCGGCCTTCTCGGTGATAGAGATGGCCGAGTGCTTCAACGGCTTCACCTGCGTCGGTATCGGACGATGCTCCCCGCAGAGCGATGGCTTCCTTGAGATACGTTTCGGCCATCTCCGCATCGTTCGCGCGCTGGGCTGTTATTCCGAGCTGGAGGAGGGTCGCGCCGAGCTCGAGGTCACTGTCGCCGGGGTGCTGGCGACGAACGGCCAGGGCGAGCTGGAGGAGGGAGTCCGAGCGGACGTAGTCCGTTTGGTCGCGCGCGAGGACGCCGAGCGCGTGAAGCGTCGCCGCCGTTTCTGGGTGACGGTCCCCGTGGAGGGTGCGCCGCGTCGAGAGCGCCAGCTCGAGAAGCGAGTCGGCGGCTGGGATCTGGCCGAGGCTGTGGTAGGTGGTCCCGAGCGTATGGTGGACAGCGGCCTGTAGCTCGGGCTCGTCCGCTAGCTCGTCGCCCGCGCGGCGTGTGGCTGCGGCCATCACCTCATCCATAGAGAGCGTGCGCCCGCCGAACGGGTTCGCCGAGGCCAGCATCTCCTGGAGGAAGTCGTTGACGCGCTCCGCCTTCTGACGCTCAGTACGTGCTTCCTGCGCCTGCCACAGCGATGCGCCGAGTCCTCCGACGAGCGCTAGGACAACGAGACTCGCTGCCGCCACGCCCACCCGGTGACGCCGTACGTAGGAGCGCAGACGGTAGCCAACCGTCGCCGGGCGGGCTGCGACGGGCAGGCCCTCGAGATGGCGGCGGAGGTCCGTCGCCAGCTCTGCGGCGCCATCATAGCGGCGCTCCGGTTCCTTGGCGAGAGCCTTGAGTACGATGGTGTCCAGATCGCCTGTGAGGGTCCGTGCGCGGTCGGGCGCAGCCACAGCCGATGGACGAGGGGGTATCTGCTCGCAGACCATGCGCTCGACCTCGCTGGCCGTTGCCTCCGAAAGGTCATAAGGGCGTTTTCCGGCCAGCAATTCGTAAAGGAGCACGCCGAGCGCGTACACATCAGTCGCGGTCGTGACGGAGGCGCCGAGGACTTGCTCTGGGGCGGCATAGGCGGGTGTGAGCGCGCGTACCCCAGTTCGTGTTTTCAGGTCGTCTGTGTCGAGCAGCGTTGCGATGCCGAAGTCGAGCAGGCGCGCCGAGCCCTCGGGCGTGACGAGCACATTGGACGGCTTCAGGTCGCGGTGGACCACGAGGTGGCGGTGGGCGTGGGACACGGCATCGCAGACCTGGAGCGTCAGCTCGATTCGCGCGCGCACGTCGAGCTGGTGCGTGGTGGCGTAGGTCGTCAGGGGAAGACCATCCACGTACTCCAGCGCGAGGTAGGGGAGGCCGTCTGGCGTGAGGCCGCCGTCGTAGAGCCGGGCGATGTTCGGGTGCTCTAGCCCGGCGAGGATCTGGCGCTCGGCGCGCAGTCGCTCCGCCAGCCCGATGGCGTCGGGGCCAGGGCGCAACAGCTTCAGCGCGACCGTCCGCTCGTAGGCGCCGTCGGCGCGCTCGGCGCGGTAGACCGCGCCCATGCCGCCTTTCCCGATGCGCTCTCCCACTGCCCAGGGGCCGATCCGCGACCCCACCACTGGGTCGCGGTCGGCCTCGGGCCCCAGATGCCAGCCTTGGGGCTGGTCTAG
>JBCBZH010000327.1:0-4105 GCA_039815415.1 Bacteroidota bacterium | reverse complement strand
GTACGTGCTGGTGGGCGCCGACCTTGGTTCGTTCGTCTGGCGTGACGGCGAGGGCGAGCCGCGAGCGGGAGAGCCCGATGGCATCGCGCAGGTGGACGAGTTCTTCCCCGAGACCACGCCTCTCGAAGGCACCTACCTCCGAACGTTCATCCCGAGCGACGAGCTGTTCCCGACGGTTGGCGTCACCGGCAGCTTCAGGCTGGGCGTCCGGCCGTCTCGTCTGGACCTCGGCGATGGCGCTCTGGCGACCGTGCTCAATGCACTGGCGTTTCGCACCACGCTCGACGTCCGCGAAAAGACCCGCGAAGCGGACGTGTTCCGCGTGCTGGCGTTCGATCCCTCGGTGCTGCAGGGCGAGGGCACCCTCACAGGCCGCTTCCGCGTGGCGCAGGACGTGACCCTGTTTCCCGATGTGCCCGACCGTGGGGGGCGCCTCTCAGGAGATCATCTCGTCAGCACGTCGAGTCTGGCGGCTGGGGCCGAGCGGCGGCTGTCCCAGGCGATTCGGGCAGAAGCCTATGGTCCGCTGGCACGCCAGTTCGCGGGGCGCGTGGCCGTGAACGCCGAGCGGCGGCGGTCCGTGAGTGCCGCCTTCGCCAGCCGGACGTTCGACCTTCGGAGCCTCAGCGTGGAGCCTCGCCTGACGTGGACCCCGTCGGAGCGCTGGGTCGTGTCCGCCAGCGCGTTCCTCGCCGACCGCTCCGACGCGCTGGCGCCGGAGGCGCGCCCCAGCGGTGCGTTGGTGATCCGGACTCCTCTGGATGTGCGCCTGACCCTTGCCGACCGGCTGGCGCTCACGCTCCGCGCCGAGCGCTCCGACGTGCGCCTGCGCGGCGGGGCGGGCACCGGGTTGGCGCTCTTCGAGCTGACGGAGGGACGAGGGGCGGGCGTGGCGTACCTGTGGGGGGCCAGCGGTGAGATCGGGCTCAGCGAGCGGCTCCGGGCCACGTTCACGTACGATGCCCGTGCGCCGTCCGGAATCCCCGTCATCCAGACCGTGCGGATGCAGGTGCAAGCGCTGTTCTAGAGGAGCGTTCCGGGGCATCTGATCCCAGATCGCGGAGTTTTAGGCTTCACCTCTTTCGCCAGCTCGAGGTTGCCTACGGCGTCCCCTCTCCCGTTGGGAGAGAAACCGGAGGTCGGTGTCAGCCAACAGGGTGAGGGGTAGACTCGCCAGCTCGAGTCAGACTAGCGTCCCAGCACCATCAGCCGCTCCGTCCGGGCACTCTGCTCGCCCAGGGCACGGACGAGGTACAGGCCAGCGCTCAACGATTCGGTCTCCAGCGTGAAAGCCGTTGATCCGATGGGCAGTGCGCCTTCGTGCAAGCGGGCGACGCGGCGGCCCTGAACGTCGAACACGTCGAGGATCACGGATTGAGGAGTGGCGAGGGTGATCGATAGGCGTGCGCTCTCATGCGCCGGGTTCGGTCCCAGCATTGAGAGCTGCAACGAGCTTGCGGACTCCGGCGCGTCGCCCGCATCGACGGGGAAGGCTGCATCCAGGGCCGCGCCTCGGTTCTGGAGCCATTGCTTGAGGTAGGAGACCTCACTGGCGTACGTGGTGCGGGATTCAAAGCCGTCCGTATTGGGCCAGACGAACTCGCCGAGGACGGGCCACCGCTCGAAGTTGCGCGCCTGGGCTTCGTCGAGGCGTGCAGCCGTGGCGTCCACCCATTCCGCGAGCGAGTCAGGGTGCAGCACACCTGCACGCAACTCCTCCCAGCGGAGCGCCAGCGCGTCCTGGAAGGGGTCGCTTTCGGCCATCTTGTTCCACCAGAAGGGCGTGGGGAAGTCGCCGAGGTCCTCGTAGGCCACCTGGAGCCCCGTTGGATCGTCGCCGAAGCTGTAGTTGGCGTTGCCAAAGGCAATGTTGAAGTCCCAGACTGGCCCTGCATGGAGGCGCGGGTCGATGGAATCCTTGTCTTTGTGGAGGTAGGTGCTGAGCCGGTACGCGTCGATGTTCTTAGCGATCTCGTTGACGAGAAAGAAGTCCACGAACGAACCAAGGTCCACGATGGAGGGATAGCCAGTTGCCGGGTCGTCGAAGGTCTCCGAGGCCATCGTGGATTCGAAGTCGTCGATGAAGGACTGGATGTAGGCGACTTGCTCGGGGGCAATGGCCTCCGGGTCGGGCTCGCGATGCTGGTAGAAGACTCGCGCGTCGGTTGCATAGGCAGGCAAGAAGTTGGACTCCCATCCTTCCCCCTCAACCCCGTCGAGCCGGTCGATGCGAATTAGGTAGCCACCGGTGAGGTTGTCGCCGGAGATCTCGTCGCTCCTCAGGGTGTTGATCGCCACGCGATCGCGGTCCCGCTTGATCGATTCCATCAGTACATACACGCCCTGGTAGTCGCCATTGAGCACAACCTCACAGAACCGGGTGCGGCTGGCGTAGCGGCCCATTCGATTCGCCAGCTCGTAGGCGAGCACATTTCGCATGAGCGACTTGTCGCTGTAGGGGGCGGATAGAATCCAATCGTTCTCCTCCGGCATGCCCAGCAGAGAGACATTGAGGTTCTCGCCGGCCGCATCCCGCGTCTCGAGGGCGTACTGCTTCTTCGGAAAGGCCTGCGAAGAAGAGCCTCGAACCTCGATGCCAATGAAGCCATCGTAGTCCGTCGGGGTGTCCAGGATGGTGTTGCGTGTGTTCGGACCGTTATCAATAACCTTCATCCGAGCCGTGATCTTGGGCTCGTCCGGGATGCCCTGCCCGTCGGTGTCGAGAATGACGATGGGCAGGTTCGAGGAGGAGAACGAAACGGTTTGCGCCAGGGCGTTGGGCGTCCAACAGAACGCAAACACGCCGAAGGCGAGGCCAAGGATGACGGGGGGCACGTGACGCATCGAGCTGGCGGAGCGGGGGGCCGGAACATACCGGGATATGGAGCGGCCGCATAGGGACTCTGGCTTCCCTGTCTTGAGTGTCCAAGAGCCACTTGACCGTGCGTTCTTCCGAGATGGGCCGCACCCTCACAGAGTGATAACAATGGCGTAACGCCCATCCGACATCTTCATGGAGACGTTCGAATCACCGGCCTGGCGCTTGTGCGGAGCTGGTGCGTTTCCTCTCGCACTTCGCTCCTACTTCTCTGGTCTCTCTCGAGCCCTTGCGTTTAACGGCGCGCCATGGGATCCATTTGGTGGTGATCTAAACATGACGGCCATTGCTTTGTGTCGGCCTGGCTCGGCGCTTCTCTCGGGGAGCCGGTTTGGACGCAACCCTGGCGATGGCCGGGAGCGGTGCTCTAGTCCTCAATGAACCTACTTAGCATCCTCACAGGCGCCCGCCCACCGCTCGTGGATCAGAGCCTGACCGATCTCGGCGTCATGCTCGACACGGCCGATTCCATGTTTGCGGCAGCGACCAACACGCTTCTCGACAACGAGAACCTGAACGTCGATCTCTCTGCTCAGGATGAGACCATCAACGAGCGGGAGCAGGCGATCCGGCGTGCCGTTTTGGAGCATCTGTTGTCGGACCCGAGAGAAGACCTGGCACTGAGCCTGTTGCTCATCTCGATTGTGCAGGATGCCGAGCGGTGCGGCGATCTCTCGAAGAGCATCGCGAAGGCTGCAGACCTGTCCGCCTCGCCACGGATGGGGCGGCATGTGAATGCGCTTCGACCCATTCGGGACCGCGTCCAGTTGGCCTTTCCGCGAGTACGCAGCTCCTTTCTCCGAGGCAACTCCACGGTGGGCCGCCAGGTGATGGAAGAACACGTCCAGACGAAGACCGACATCGCGGCCTTCCTTACGGAGCTGGCGACCGCTGAGGATGTGACCTCGAACGAGGCTGTTGTGCTGTCGATCTCTGCACGCATGATCGGGCGGACCTCCTCGCACCTCTCCAACATCATTTCCGCGGTCACGCTCCCTTTCGACCAAGTCCGCAATTCCCCGTCGTGGGATTCCTCGATCTAGCCTCTCTCTATGTCGCGCCACATTGACGCCGCCACGGGCCTTCCACCCATCGACGACGACGACCTGGACAACGATCCTGCGACGCCAGCTCGTCGCCAGCCCGTCTGGTTGCGTGTACTGGCTCTCTTCGCGGTCTTGTTCTTGTTCGTCGTCGCCCTCGAGCTGATGGGCGATGGCATCAAGG
>JBCBZH010000295.1:0-5041 GCA_039815415.1 Bacteroidota bacterium | reverse complement strand
GGCCGACTCGGGGGCGATTGGGGGGGCGGGCTCTACTGAGTTTATGGTGCTGGCCGAGGCGGGCGAGGATGAGGTGCTCTATACCGACGATGGCAAATACCCCTCAACGGCGTCCTCGTCACGGCACCGGGCACGGATGGCTACGACTTCCACTCGCGCTACTTCTGGCCGTGGAGCGGGACCAACGAGGACCCGGTCACGGGCGCGACGCACACGTTTCTGGCGCCCTACTGGTCCGAACGCCTCGGCAAGACCCAGATGCGATCCTTCCAGGCCTCGGCGCGGACTGGGTTCATGGAAGTCGAGCTGGTGGAGGATGGGCTTCAGATTCGGGGCGAGGCGGTGATTGTGTTCGAGGGACACATGACCCTGCCCACGGCGTAGCGCCTCGCCAGCTCGAGCGGCGACCTGTGCCTCGAGCTGGCGGCAGGCATGACGTGTCAGGAGCACTCCGAAGACGCCACAGGCCCCCCCTCGAACCTGTGCGCGTCCCGTATTCTGCGCGTCGTTCCTGTTTCGCGCCATGCCTCCTGACGCGCCGGAGATCACCCGCCTACTCGACGCCCACCGGGATGGACATCCCGAGGCGTTCGGGAAACTGCTCCCGCTGGTCTACGACGAGCTACGCCAGATCGCCCACCGGCACCTGCGAGGCGGACGCCGCTCAGACGCGATGCAAACCACGGCGCTCGTTCATGAGGCCTACCTGCGCCTCGCCGGTCCGTCCTCCGCCAGCCCGAACCGCAGGGTCGCCAACGACCGCGCCCACTTCTTTGCCGTCGCGGCCACGGCCATGCGGCATGTGCTGGTCGATACCGCGCGCCGTCGCAATGCCCTGAAGCGCGGCGGGGGCGCGCATGCCACCACGCTTGGCGATGCCAAAGGCCTGGCCGTGGACACCGATGCCGAGGAGGTGCTTGCGCTGGATGATGCTCTGGCTCGGCTCGCCACACTGGATGCTCGCCTCGCTCAGGTCGTCGAGATGCGCTTCTTCGGTGGAATGGAGATGACCGAGATCGCGGACGCCCTTGGCGTCTCCGACCGAACCGTCAAGCGAGACTGGCGAAAGGCCCGCGCCATCCTCCAGGTCGAGCTGGCGGCCGACTGACCCCTGGCGCTCTCCTCCTGCGTGTCCCTCAACGGACCCTCGCCGATCTCATGGACCTCACTCCCGAAACCTGGGCCCGCCTGAGCCCCCTGCTCGACGAGGCCCTCGAGCTGCCTGCTGATCAGCGCGGCGCCTACCTCGATGCCCGAGATCTCTCGCCCGAGCTTCGGGCCAAAGCAGAGGCGCTCATCGCTGCTGATGAGACTACGGCGACACTTCTCGACACCCCGGAGCGCCTAAGCGCGCTGGTTGAGGCGGCTCAGAGAAACGATGGGGGTCTCCCTGCCGGGGCGGAGATCGGACCGTACCGAGTGATCCGTGAAATTGGCCAAGGAGGCATGGGGACCGTCGTGCTGGCGGAACGTGCAGACGGGACGTTCGAAAAGCAGGTTGCCTTGAAGCTGGTCCATGCGGGCGTGGGTGCGCGCGTGCTCGATCGGTTTCGTGCGGAGCGCCAGATCCTGGCGCGGCTCGAGCATCGGGGCATCGCGCGGCTGCTCGATGGCGGCCAGACCGACGCCGGCCAGCCGTACCTCGTGATGGAGTGGGTGGACGGCCAGCCCATCACCGCCTACGCGGACGCCCACACCCTCTCTGTTGACGCCCGCCTCGAGCTGTTCGAGCAGGTCTGCGACGCTGTCGCCTACGCGCATCGCCAGCTCGTTGTCCACCGGGATCTCAAGCCAAGCAACATCCTTGTGACCGGTGGGTGGCGCAACGTCCCAGAGGGCGTGAAGCCCCATCTGGCCCCGCCGACGGTCAAGCTGCTCGACTTCGGCATCGCCAAGCTGCTCAACGACGATGAGGTCGGGCTGGTGGAGACCCGGACGGGTCAGCAGCCGCTCACGCCTGCCTACGCTGCCCCGGAGCAGGTTCGGGGCGAGGCTCCCTCCACCGCCACCGACGTGTACGCCCTCGGCGTGCTCCTCTACGAACTGCTGACCGGGCGGCGCCCCTTCGCGCTGACCGAGCGCTCGCGCCATGCCGTGGAGCGCGCCATCCTCGACGCCGAGCCCGCACGCCCGAGTGTCGCTGTCACCGAGGGCGAGGGGGAGGCGCTCGCCTCTGCACGCCAGAGCGAGACCGCCCGTCTCCGCCGTCGGCTCGCGGGAGACCTGGACCAGATCGTTCTGAAGGCCATCCGCAAGGAGCCGGAGCGCCGCTACGCCTCTGCCGCGGCCCTCGGACGCGACGTGCGCCGCCACCTCGACCGGGAGCCGGTCGAGGCCCGGCCCGCCTCACTTGGCTACCGAACGGGCCGGTTCATGCGCCGTCACCGCGTGGGCGTTGTCGCAACCGTCGTGGGCCTGCTGGTCTCACTTCTGTACGTCGCTTCGTTGCGCGTGGAGCGCGACCGGGCCGCTGCCGAGCGCGACCGGGCGGAGACCTCTCTCGCCTACGTCGAGGCGCTGTTCGCAGGCGCAGACCCGTCACAACGCCCCCGCGCGGACACTCTCCTTGCACGCCATCTCCTCGATGCGGGCGCCGACGGGCTGGCGGCCATCGAGGACCCGCGTGTGGCGGCGGGGCTCGGCCACGCCCTCGGGCGGGCGTACTACGAGCTGGCGCTCTATTCGGAGGCGCTCCCCATGCTCCGCCGTGCCGACTCGCTCTACGCCATCATCGGTGCAGACACCTCACGGGCCAGTGTCGTCCGGTTGCTGGGCCGGGCCGAGCAGAACCTCAACCGAAACGACAACGCAGAGGCTCATTTTCGCCGGGCTCTCACCCTCCAAACACGCGTGCTTGGCGAAGCACACCCTCTTACGCTGCTGTCGCGTGTGGACCTCTGCAACGGCCTCCGCTACCGCCCTGAGCCCTCGGCCTTGAACGCCTGCCGCGATTCTCTCGAAACGCTCGCCAGCCCGCTCACGACCGACGGGGCTTCCCCGTCTGCGGACCGCTACACGCTGTTCTACCGCATTGCGGAGCTGGCCTTCAACGTGCGTGACGTGCGCTCGGCAGAGACGTGGAGCGCAGCGCGCGCCGCGACTCCAGGGCCGTGGTCCGAAGGGGCTGTCGCCCGAGGGTGGGCGGCCTCGCAGGATGCCGCCCTCGCGCTGGCGCTGGGGACGCCACAGGAAGGGACACGCCACTATGAAACCTCGCTCGAGGTCTGGCAGAGCGTCTACGGTCCGGACCATCCACTCGTGCTGTATGCTCGGAACAACCTTGGCGCCGCGCTTCTCCAGGCAGGCCATACGGAGCAAGCCGAGCCGCTCCTCCGGGAGTCCGTCCAGCACTTCGAGTCTCTGGGCCCGATGGAGAGCGTCGCCAATGCCTTCATCGCAAACGGGCTCTGGGCGCGCTCGCTCGCCCGTACCGGACGCCTCGCAAACGCCGAACAGGTCTACGCCGAGCTCCTCCCGCGAATGACGACGACGTGGGGCCCCAACAACCCCTTTCGGCTAGGCTAGGTGCTCGACTACGGCCGGGCTCTCGCCGAGGCCGGTCGCCAGCGCGAAGCGGAGAGGTGGATCGCGGACACCGTCGAGCGATTGGAAGAGCACCACCCGAACCACTACCTCCACGGGGAAGCGCTCGTCGCGCTGGCGACGATTCGAGATCCGAGCGAGTCCGACGGCCTCATCCGCCGTGGCCTCGATGTGCTGGAGCGTGCGCTTCCAGAGGGGCACTGGCGCATCGAGGCGGCTCGCCAGCGCGTCGTCCGGTAGAGATCTCTAGGAACGTGTGTCCCCTCGAGCTGACGGGCTGCGTGTCTGGGAGTGAACCTGCCTCCCAACCATGAGATTCCTCCCTGCCCTTCTCCTGATCGCTCTCGCCCTCCCCTCGGCTGCCGACGCCCAGAGCATCGCGCAGCGCGCGCAGGAGATGAACCAGCGCAGCCTCTCTGGCACCCCCACGCCCGCGCCGCTTCTGGGGGCCTACCTCGGCGCGGTCCGCGTCGAGAAGAACTCCACGCTCGGTTCCTTCCTCCAGTTTACCAACGCCACGTTCGTGTTCTTGCCCGAGAGCGAGGGCACAGCGAAGCTCTACCGCGATGGCGACCACGTTGCGACCTACGACTGGAGCACGCCGACATCTCGAGGGCCCTTCTACAACGTGAGCCCCATGCAGCTGACGTGGCCCACGTCCGAGTACAGCATGCTCGGCTACCAGTTGGAAGAGCCCGGCCTGTACGAGATCGTCTATGAGGCGGGCGGCGACCCGTTCTGGCGGATGCCCTTCCAGGTCTCCATGACGGGCGGGGAGGATCCGTACAACCCCGACCCCACATTCCGACTCGACGGCCTCTGGAACGACCACGCCTACATCCTCCACGACAAGGAGGGCTCCGGTGCCTGGGACTTCAAGCTCTGGATCCACGCCGCGGACTTCACCCGCAGCGACCGTTACAACGCCGACGCGCCGACGACCCTGTTCGTCTACCCAGAGGGCGAAAGCACACCCGCACTGCTTGCGGAGACTGGCAAGTCATTCATCAACAACGGCAACTGGAACCGCGTGGACTTCCGCCTCCACAAGCGCCACCGCTACGACTCCGCCGCCCAGCGGTGGGAGACGCTGTCCTACACCAACATGGACCGCCTCCTTCCCGACGGCGCGTATCGCATCGAGCCGACGATCGGCGGCGACCTGTACGGGACCTATCCGGTAACCGTCCGGAATGGCACGCCCGTTCCGACGGGCAACCAGGCCCCCGGTGCCGACCCGTTGACACGCATCGACGGCGGCGGCGCAGCGTACTGGCTCTACCGCCAGTAGCCCTCTCTCTCGCCAGCTCGAGGCGCCTCGAGCTGGCGAGCCGGGCTGCTATTCGGAGCGAAGCGCTCCGATGGGGTCGGCTGTCGCCGCGCGGAAGGCGTGCACGCTGACCGTCGCCAGCGCGTTGAGCAGCGTGAGGGTGCCTGCTCCCAGGAACAGCCCCACCGTGGGCTCGGCGCGGTAGACGAAGTCGGAAAGCCAGTGTTG
>JBCBZH010000405.1:0-1694 GCA_039815415.1 Bacteroidota bacterium | reverse complement strand
CCGATACGCGAACTGGAGCAGCGCCCCCAACCCTCCGATGACGACGAGGGCCTCGACAAGCTTGATCCACCACAGCACGCCCGAGTCTGGTGCTGGATAGAGTGAGGCGTCCAGCGCCCTGCAGACATACAGGGCCATCGTTCCGGCAGTGAACCCAGCCAGCCATCGCGGTGCGCCTGAGCCGCGCGGCACCCGGAGGAGGTATACCGTGAGCGCGATGTTCAACAGGAAGAGAGACCCAGTGCGGATCGACTCGGGATTGAGGAGAAGGTCCATCGGAGTGGAGATAGACAGGAGAGTAGGGCCGAGATTGGAAACGCCCAAACCCGCTCCCACGGTAGCGGGAGCGGGCTGGCGATAGAACCTCAGAGCTAGCGGCGCGCCGCTCGGGTGGTCGCGATGGCAACGACTGGCGAGCCATTGTCCGGAACGCCTTCGGTTTCGATGTGAAGGCCCTCCTGGGTCACGCGAATCTGGTTCCGGAAGGTGCCATTCTCAGGGGAGTCATTTCCATTGACCATTGTCCACGCCATCACGAGCGCGTTGCCGTTGACCTGGAGGCGCCCTCTCGATGCATCGAAGGCTCCGCCGGATTGGGGGGGCGAGCTGGCATCGCGGCTGTCGAAGCGGTGGACGCTGTAGTTCCCCGTGGCTGCGTCGTAGCTGACGATGAAACGGAGATGGATGTCCTCGATCCTGCCCTCACCTCGCATGGTCATGGTCCAGTCCCATTGCTGGAAGTGCCCGCCGAGGGTTGGTGCGACGGTGAGCGTGCCGTCGAACGAGCCGTCCTGTTGATGGGGCTCGCCGTCAAGGGCGTACGTGCCCTCAAAGGGTGCGAGGCGTTCCATCGGGTTGGCGTTGGACTGGGCAAAGGCAGGTGCGGCCAAGAGGGCAGCTGCGAGGAGAAGGAAGGAGCGTGTCATGGGTTGAGCAGGGGGCATGAACGAGGCTCGGGACGCAGGCGTGGGAACCGCCCACCAAGCGGAGAGGGCGAGCCCTGCCAGCACGCATCCAAACAGGAGAAGAGTGATCGTCTCGCTTGCGACGGAGAGGACGTCGACCCATGCGAAGGCGTATGCGAACAGGGCCTCTGCATCTGTCCAGATCGGATGGGGGGAGCGTGTCATGATGAACCTCGTGATGTGAGTGGCTCCGACGGCACTTCCGCCGGGCACTCCAAGGCTAGGAGGAGCCCATCCGGGGGCGTGGGTCGTTCTGCCGTGCATTTCCGCCATGTCCCGATCGCCCGGGCGAGATGTCCCATCTGTGGGGGGCGCGGACTTGTCCACACAGCCCGCAGAGCCCATCCCCGGCTGCGTAGGTTGACGCCAACGACACGCCATTCCATGCGCACCATCTCCATCCGCCCCGACGGTGACCCCGCCAGCTCGACGCCGGGCCTCGTCGCAGAGCCCTCTGAAACCGATACCCAACGAGCGGAGGAGCTGCTGAGCGGCCTGAATCCTGTGCAGCAGGAGGCCGCGCGGACCACCGAGGGGCCCGTCATGATCATCGCCGGACCGGGCTCGGGCAAGACGCGCACGCTGACCCACCGCATCGCCTATCTGATCGCCTCGAAGCAGGCGTGGCCGAGCCAGATCCTCGCGCTGACGTTCACCAACAAGGCGGCCCGCGAGATGCGCAGCCGCGTCCACGAGCTGGTGGGTGCCGAGGCCAAGGGCATGTGGATG
>JBCBZH010000226.1:0-7434 GCA_039815415.1 Bacteroidota bacterium | reverse complement strand
CTTGGGCGTGCCTTCCAGATCCAGGATGACCTCCTGGATCTCACGGCTGACTCAGCAGCGTGGGGCAAAACCATCGGTGGAGACCTGATGGAAGGGAAGAAGACGTATCTGCTCCTTCGCGCGCTCGAACGGTCGGAGGGAGAGGAGCACGCCTGGTTCCGGCGTGCTCTGGCTGGGCTCCCCGCGGACAAGGTGCCGGAGGCTCGCGCACGCATGGACGCGCTGGGAGTCCTTGCAGACGCTGCGGCCGAGGTGCAGCGCTACACCCAGCTCGGCAGCGAAGGGCTCGACGTCATTCCCGAGTCGCCAGCTGGAGCGGCTCTTCGCGAGCTGGCGCTCGGACTGGCGCAGCGGGTCACCTGACGCCTGGCTGGCTATTTTCACCCATCATCGTCGCACTGCCCCGGATGCTCACACGAGAGGTCACTGTTCGCAACCGAGCAGGCGTTCACACACGTCCTGCGTCGATGATTGTCCGCGAGGCGTCGCGCTTCCAGGCCGAGTTCTTCATCCGCAAGGACGGATACGAGATCAACGGCAAGAGCATCATCGGCGTGATGACGCTGGCCGCCGAGCAAGGCTCGACGCTCGATCTCGTCTTCGACGGCCCCGATGAAGCCGACGCGGCCGATGCGCTGGCAGACCTCTTCGAGCAGGGCTTCGGCGAGCCCATCTAGGTCATGGGTTCGTCAGCTCGATGGCCTCGTCGAGCGGAATCCGGATCGGTCCTGATCTCTCCCTCCATGCCGTTTGCGACTCCTCCGGTCCCTCCGACGCCGTCCCCGGACGGGGAAGATGTCGAGGAGGGCATCGGCGTAGCACCGGGCGTCGCCATCGGGCCGGTCTACCTCTACACCGGGGGTGCCTACCAGGCCGACCCGGACCATCTCGAGCCCAATGAGATCGCGGGCGAGCTGGACCGATTCGAGCGCGCAGTTGCGCGGAGCGAGCGCGAACTGGGCAAAGTGGTCACCGTAGCTCGGCAGAAGCTTGGGCCGGACACCGCTGCCATCTTCGACGCCCAGCTGCTGATTCTTCGAGATCAGCAGTTCTACGATGCCGTGATTCGCTCCATCCGGGAAGGAGGCATCGGTGCCGGATGGGCGGTTCAGAAGATTCTGGAAGGCCACCAGCGCCGCATGGAGGCGAGTCCCAGCCTGAGGCTCCGGGAACGCGCTGGCGACTTCCTCGATGTGCAGAACCGCGTGCTCCGCAACCTGCAGCAGGGGCGTGCCATCTCGCGAATCGACGAGCACCACATCGTCGTCGCGCAGAACCTCACAGCGGCAGACATCCTCATGTTCAGCCGACGGGGTGTGCTGGGCTGCGTGATGGATCTCGGCGGCCCGACGAGCCACGTATCCATCATGGCTCGCGCGCTGGGGGTGCCCACCGTGGTCAGCCTCCACGAGCTGACGGGCTTGGCCCATTCTGGTGACACCATCATTCTGGATGGCTTCTCCGGCCGCGTGGTCGTCGGCCCGACGACCGAGACGCTGGCCCGCTACCAGACCAAGGCTGATCGCTTCGCGCGCATCCAGGCGGACCGTGCGGATGTGGTGGCCGCGGCGAGCGAGACCCGCGACGGACATCCGATTTCGCTTCAGGCCAACATCGAGTTTCGGGAGGAGCTTCCTTTGCTCGACGAGTATGGAGCCAAGGGGGTCGGGCTGTTCCGGTCCGAGATGCAGTTTCTGGCACAGGGCACGGCCCTCGACGAGGATCAGCAGCTCGAGGTGTACCGGGACGTGGTTCAGGCCGCCAGCCCGCATTCGGTGACCATCCGTCTTCTCGATCTGGGAGGCGACAAGGTGTTGCCCTTTGGACGGCGCGAGCCGAATCCGTCGCTCGGGTGGCGTGGCGTTCGGATCCTTCTCGACAAGCCCGACCTGTTGCGTCCGCAGCTCCGAGCTGTGCTTCGTGCGGCCACCAACCATTCCGTTCGCGTTCTCGTGCCGATGATCTCCGACATCGGAGAGATCCACGGGATACGGGAGGCGATCCAGACGACTCGCGGCGAGCTGGCGAGCGAAGGGATCGCGTGCGCGGACGACGTGGCGCTGGGCATCATGGTAGAGGTGCCCGCTGTCGCTCTGATGGCGGAGTCCTACGCCAAGGATGTGGACTTCTTCTCCATCGGCACCAACGACCTGACGCAATTCACGCTGGCCGTAGATCGAGGCAACGATCTGGTTGCTGGGCTGTATCGCGAGCTTCATCCGGCGGTGCTGGGCCTCATCCAGCACGTGGCAACGGTGGCCGCCGATGCTGGCATAACGGTGAGCGTGTGCGGAGAGGCGGCCGGGGACCCACGCATCGTCCCCCTTCTGATCGGTCTCGGGGTGACCACCCTCTCGGCCTCCCCGGCATACTTGCCAATGGTGAAGCGGGTCGTCCGCGCGCTGACGATGGATGAAGCCCGGGACCTGGCCGACCGGGTGCTTCACCAGCCCGATGCCGATGCCGTCCGCCGCCTCCTCGATGAGTTCCTCGCCAGCCACAACCAGGACCTCGCCGCTCTGCTGGGGCTCGATGGGGCTTCGGAGCCTGCTCCGGCTTGATTCGCCAGCTCGAATGGCGTCAACCCCGACCATCGCGCCATCCGGTACAGACGCCACGCCGTGGCGTCTCGACGTCATCGCTCCATCTGACCTTTCGCCAGCTCGATCTGATTCCTGATTCCCATGCCTGACCTCTACGACCCGACCCTCGACCCTGGCGACATGCGTGGCGCCATTCGCGCCTTCCCCGATCACCTCGCCGAAGGCTGGGAGCGGGGTGAGACAGCGGAAGCCTATGGCATCGATGCCAGCACATTGAACGGCGTCGTCGTTTGTGGGATGGGAGGGTCGGCCATTGGGGGCGATCTGGTGCGCACGCTGGTGGAGCGGGAATCGCCCGTTCCGTTCCTCGTCAACCGGGGCTACACGCTGCCGGGGTGGGTGGACGCTCGGACCCTCGTCGTCGTCTCTAGCTATTCGGGGGGCACGGAGGAAACGCTGAGCGCTTACGCCGATGCGCGCCAGCGCGGCGCCCAGATTCTAGTCATCACCTCGGGCGGCGAGGCGAAGCAGCGCGCTGGCGAGGGCGGCGACCGCCTCATCGAGATCTCCGGCGGCATGCAGCCGCGTGCGGCGCTCGGGTACTCTCTCGGCGTGCTGCTCCGGTTCGCCCGCGCGAACGGACTGCTCGAGCTGGCGGACGAGACGTTTGAGGCGGCGCTGTCGGCCGTTCGTGACCGTGCGGCGCAGCACGACGCCGATGCCGAGGGCAACCCGGCTCGGGACCTCTCGGCGGGGTGGATGGATCGGCTCCCGGTCGTCTACACAGGCGTTGGGTTGATGGAGGCCGTGGGGCTGCGCTGGCGGACCCAGATCCACGAGAACGCGAAGCACCCTGCCGTTGGGAACGTGTTTCCAGAGCTGGACCACAACGAGATCATGGGCTACGAAGCGGGCCCGGAAGCCATCCAGGGACGGTTCGCTGTGACCGTGCTCCGCGATGCAGACGATCACCCTCAGGTCACCAAGCGCTTCGATGTGACGCGTGGCCTGTTGGAATCTGAGGTCGCCAGCTGGACGGATCTCGAGAGCGAGGGCGAGAGCCGACTCGACCGGGTGCTGTCCTTCATCCAGCTCGGCGATGCTGCCAGCTTCTGGCTCGCCATGCGCAAGCGCGTGGACCCGACGCCAGTGGAGACCATCCAGCAGCTCAAGAAGACACTTGCGTCATAGCTGAGGAGAGCGGGCACCGATGGGCACCTACGCAACGATTCGAGGCTGTCTTGATCTGCCAGATGAGGCAATCTCTCGGGTCTTAGACCTCATCTATGCGGAGACACCGGCACTAGCTGTGCACTACGGGATCTCACCTGACTATGTAGATCACTGCAACGAAGGTTGGGTGCTCCAGAATGGGGCTCCGTGGTCTCCGTTTCTCTTCTATGGAGCATGGGTTCGGGTTCAAGCACTTCCATTCATACGTGCACAGTGTGACGCAATCGCGCGAGTCGGAATCGAGGGGGAAGAGGGTTGGGTGGACTATCCAAAGGGCTTGATGGTTGTTGACGTAGAAGGGATTTCCGCGACGTGGGAGTTGCAGGACGGAGGCCTCGTCGAGCGAGAACGCCCAGGTGCTTCATCCGTGAAAGGGATCTGAGGGGCAGACTGTGGGGAGACGTCCAAGACGTCCCGTTCAGAAACCCCCAAACACACGTCGACTTTCTCGAGCTGGCGCTGGGCGGACTGGATGGGCTTATGCCCTTGCTTGACGCGTAGGATGCCACTACCCTTCGGCTCGTCCCCGCCGTCTATGTCGCTCCCTTCCTCCCGCGTCCGCTCGCTCTGCCGAGGCGCCGCCTGGCTCGCCATCACGCTGGTGGTGGGAATCGCCAGCGCGCCGAGCCCCGAGGCCCAGGGCTTCGGGCGTAACAAGATCCAGTACGACGGCTTCGAGTGGCACGTCCTTCAAACCGAGCACTTCGACGTCTACTACTACCCCGAAGCGGAGGAGCTTGCGGAGATCGGAGCGCACACCGCTGAGGAGGCCTACCGCGATCTGGAATCCCAGTTTGACTTCTCGCTGACCCGGCGCGTCCCGCTGGTCTTCTACGCGACCAACCTCCACTTCAAGCAGACCAACATCACGCCGGGGTTCATCCCGGATGGGGTGGGGGGGTTCTTCGAGTTCCTCAAGGGCCGCGTCGTGGTTCCAGCGGATGGCAACATCGCGCGCTTCCGGCGGGTGATCCGCCACGAGCTGGTGCACGTGTTCACCTTCAACAAGGTGGCCCGCGTGTTTCGTGACCACCGCTCGCCCGTGGAGCGCTTCCTGCCGCTCTGGTTCACCGAAGGGATCGCGGAGTATTGGAGCGGGTCGCGGGACCACAACCACGAGATGATCCTCCGCGACGCCGTCGCGTCCAACTTCTTCGTCCCGCTTCACGACATGGATCGCATCGCGGGAACGTTCGTGATGTACAAGGAGGGCGAGGCGTTCTGCCACTTCGTGAGCGAGACCTACGGCGAAGAGCGGATTCTGGACTTGATTGACAATGTGTGGCGCGACGAAGACTTCGGGCGCGTCATGGAGATCGTGTTTGGGGAGTCCGAGGAGGTCATCGCAGATCGGTGGGCTGACTGGATCCGTGCCCAGTACGTGCCCAAGCTGGTGGATGCGGATGTGCCGTCGCTCGTCACGCAGCCGGTGTCGGTGAGGGGCTACCACTCCAAGCCCATCGTCTGGACGCGCCGCGATGGGTCGCAGGAGGTCGTGTTCATGTCCAACCGAGGCAGCTACTCCAACATCTACAGCCAGCCTGTAGATGCGGACATGAGGCCGGTGGGGGATGCTCGAATCGTCGTTCGGGGGGAGCGAAGCGAGGACTTCGAGGCGTTCCACCTGTTCGAAAGCCGCCTGGACGTGTCGGATGATGGGCACCTGGCCTTTGTGACCAAGCGGGGGGCGACGGACGTCATTCACCTTGTGGATCTCGAGTCCGGGGACCGCCTCGCCATGCTCGGCTTTGAGGACGTCGTCGCCATTTACTCCCCGACCATTACTGCGGACGGACAGCTGATCGCCTTTACGGCCATCGATCAGGGCGGAATGGCGGATCTGTACCTCTACGACGTGCTCGAAGGGTCGCTGCGCCAATTGACCAACGATGTCTACAACGACCGGGACCCGGACTTCAGCCCCGATGGCCGCCAACTGGTCTTCTCTTCCGACCGTACCGCGTGGGGCACCGAGGGAGCCTACAACCTGTTCACCCTCGAGCTGGCGACGGGCGAAGTCAACTATGTGACCGCTGGGCCGAGCGTGGATCAGTCCCCCCGGTGGTCGCCAGACGGGAATCGCCTGGCGTTCACCAGCGCGCGGCGCGAGGCTGATGGAAAGTTCAGCGCTCAGGACTTGTGGATCGCTACGCTTCCCCGGGAGGAGGCACCTCTAGCCGGCGTCCCCTCGGCGCCTCCTGCTGCGGGGCCTCTTGCTGTGGACACGCTGATCACCTCTACGGCAGACCCTGAGACAGCACTGCGACAGCTCACCCGGTTCACCAGCGCGTCGTACGACCCGTTCTGGGCGAACGACGACCAGCTGGTGTTCACCGCCTTCGAGGACTTCCGCTTCACCATCCGCACGTTGCCCGTCGATTCGCTCGCGGCGGCTCCGGAGAGCACTGCTCCACTGGGGACACCTCCAGTCATGGAACCGTGGTCCTACGCGCGGTACGAGCTGGAGCCAGGAGAGGAGAACCGACGTCGTCCGTACAAGCGTCGGTATCAGCTCGATTATGCTGCCGGCTCGGTCACGACTGCTGCGACGGTGGACTACACCGCAGGCGGTGCCGTACTCGCGTTCTCCGACATGCTCGGGGACGACATCTTCTACGTCTCCGCCTACAGCGCGAACGGCATCAACACGGGACGATCCTTTCTCGAAGGGCTGAATGCATCCGTGACCCGCGTCCACCTCGGGCGCCGGGCGAACTATGGGTACGGGGTGTTCCGCAGCGCCGGACTACGGTACGACCGCCGCGACCCTGACGCAGCGCTGGGGATCCCGTCCTACGAAGAGATCCACGGGGCCCTCGGGCTGGTGAGCTACCCGCTCTCGTTCTTCCGTCGGCTCGATCTCCAGACGTCGCTGGGAGGGGGGCGGAAGGAATTCTTCCCGCGCCTGGGAGAACGGGACACCTTGCAGACGCTCCAGCTGTCGAACACCCTCGCCCTCGTTCACGACAATGCGCTTTACAGCAGCTATGGTCCCATTGAGGGCTGGCGCGCACGGGCGAGCGTCGGTTACTCGACGGATCTCCTGTACTCCAACGAGAACTATGCATCGCTGGGCTTGGATGTGCGACACTACTGGCGTCTCAGCCCAAGCGTCACATTCGCATCCTGGGCATCGGTTCAGGCCAACCTCGGGCGCCGAGCCAAGTACAACCTGATTGGGGGGGCGTGGAGCCTCCGCGGGTTCCCGTTTTTCCGTGTCCGGGGCACGAAGCTGTGGTTCACGTCCCATGAGCTGCGCTTCCCGGTGGTTCGGCGCACCCCGCTGTTCCCGATCCTCGCTGGCGTTCGCGGTGCCGTCTTCGCGGATGCGGCTCACAACTGGAGCGAAGGCTACAACGACGTTATGGAGGATCCAGACTTCAGAGGGTTGAGCATCGGGACCACCAAAGGGGCCGTGGGGGTGGGACTCCGCGCCAGCTTGCTAGGCGCTTTCGTGATCCGGTACGACTACGGCTTCCGGTTCTCCGATGGCTTGCAGTGGAGCGAGCGGGAGCGGTTTGGGGCTCTCTTCTTCGGGTGGGACTTTTGAGCCGGCGTCTTCACCAGCTCGCTTGGCTGAGTGTCTTGGCTGTGGTGGGAGCCTGTACTCCCCTCGAGCTGTCGCAGCCGTTGGTGGTGGTCCCGGAGGTGCCACCGG
>JBCBZH010000325.1:0-4169 GCA_039815415.1 Bacteroidota bacterium | reverse complement strand
GGATGTGTCGAGTCCGGCAATGGGGTCGGAGCCACCACCAGCCAAGGCTTGGTCGAATACATCGAACTCGTACCATTCCCCACCCGCGTCAGAGTAGTCCAGGCGCAGGCCGAGGTTGGCAATCATGCCGTTCAACTCGAGCTTGCTCTGCGCGTACGCGGCTCCGCGAATCGGGCTCCGATTCCAGGACGCGATAAAGTTGCTCGACTGAAGGAAGGCGTCGAAGGAGCCGTAGTTGACTTGGGAGTCGGTGACGTTCAGTTCAACGCCTGTCTTGACCTGGAAAATCTGAGTCAGCTGGCTGGTATAGTCGGCACGGGCGTTGTAGACCACGACCCGGCTCGTGTCTCGCGCGTTCGACATGCCGACGCCCATCCGCATGCCATCGACGCCAGTAGAGGGGTTCGGCTGGAAGCCAAATGGGGCCTCGTCGAAGCCGACTCCACCGAAGGTCTGGACGACGGTGGTGTCACGAAGGGGGCCTGGATTGGTGTCGTAGCGCGACGCGAAGCGGTTGAAGCGGATCTCGTAGAACGAGTTCTGGTTCACAGCGTGCGTGAACGTGGCCCCGAACTGGTTCGAGTTGACTTCTGTGGGAGCCCAGTAGTCCGTCGAGAAAATGCGGGAGTTGATGAAGCTGACTCGGCTGAGGTTGCCCGCGATGCCAGAGGCGGAACGGAAGATGCCTGGGTTGCCGAAGCGGCTGGCTGCGGTTCCGGCCTCCGTGCCGATGCGCCCTTCGACGCTCACCTTCATGCCGTTGCCCACGTTGCTGGTGAGCTTGATGTGGCCTGTCTGCTCCTCGTACCGGTCGGTGTTAAGCGGGATCAGGTAGGCGTTTTCCTCGCGGCGGTAAGAGGCGTAGAACCGGAGGTCTCCGAGCATGCGGCTGATGCCCGGGACTGGGCCGCCGAACCCGAGGTCTACGTCATAGTCTGGGATGCCCTGGTCGATTACCTTCCGGTGCTGCCAGAGAAACGCCTGCTGGAGAGCTTCGGGCGTCAAGTCGTTGGAAGGGTCCTCGTCGGAGAGGAGGCGCTGGGAGACTTCGTTCCACCCCTCGAACTCCGGGTACTGGTCTTGTACTGAGAGCGGCCACATCCCGTTGTCCGTCCCCGTATAAGCAACGTCTGGATCGATGTAGGGGCGGATCCAGTAGGAGTCTGGGTCATTGGGAGCGCCGTCGAAGTTTTTGGCGGTGGGCGGGCTGTAGCGCGCGATGATGTCCGCCTCATAGCGGTCCCGGGGTCCTTCCTTCGTCACCACGTTGACGACGCCCGAGCGCACATTGCCGTATTCCGCGTTGAATCCGCCGGTCTGAACCTGCACGGCTTCCACCGAGGCAAGGCTGATGTTGGTGTACGGTGAGTTGTTGCGCTCGTCACGCAGCGTCAGCCCGTTGACCTGGAACGCAATCTCATCGGATCCTGAGCCACGCACATTGAGGCCTTGGACGCCCGCCTGGAGCCCCACCACCGACGACACCGATGCAGCTGGGAGGGCTTTGATTTCCGCCGCAGTAACGTTGGCCTGCGAGTTGGACACGTCCGGTTGGACTACGGGTTGCTCAGCCCGAACCGTGACTTCTCCCAAGCCGAGGTCCTCGCTCTGGAGCTGAACATCAATCCGCGTGGTTTGGTCGATGTTGACGTTGACGTTCTCGATGGTCTGGGTGGTATACCCGATGTACGAGATGCGGAGCGTGTAGCTGCCAGGCGACACGTTCAGGATCGTGTAGTCGCCATCGAGGTTGGTGGTGGCCCCTGCGGAGGTCTCCACGATGAACACGTTGGCACCAGGGATCGACTCATTGGTGTCGTCGATCACGCGTCCGGCGATTTTGCCCGACTGAGCCGCAACCGGAGCTGCGAGGACGAGCGCGAGAACGAAGAGAACGGCCCGGAGCCCGGCCGTCGGCGTAGCGGAAAGGGTCACGAAGTCGTCAGGCGGGTGTGCGTCAGTCTTGAGCAGCGCGCAAAGAGAACGGCTCCGCGGAATATGCGAAGCGGAAGCGATTCCAAGGCGGAAAAAGCAGGTACGACTGCTTTGTCCAGGCTTTGCGCTCCGTCGAAGATAGGGCAGCGATTTACCTTGGGACGCGTTTGCCGGGACTCCAAGCTTGAGGAGCGCGGCAAACCTCTTCCGATAGGCGTTTCCTTTTCTCCCGGTCGTCCCTGTGCGCGTCGTTCTGTTCGTTCTTGTTGGTCTTATGGGCTCTTGGGCCGCACCGTTACGGTCTGCCACCGAGCCTGTCCGTTCAGATCCGGTCCAGGAGGCGCAGTCCGACCCGGTTCAGGAGGCACGAATCGCGCTAAAGGCATTGGCAGACCGCTGCGGCTCTGGCGAATGTCCTGTTCGCATCCCCAACTCGACGACGCTGGATACGGTGATCGTGGACGCCAGCTCGAAGCACGTGGAGGCGCGGTTCTCGCGAGACCTCGGGCACCGTCGGTGGACTGTAGAGGACGCACGCGTATTTGAGGGGCTGGTCGAAGAGACGGTGGCCCCGTTGTTTCCAGGCTACACCGTGACGGCCTACGCGGCCCACCAGCGAGTTGGCGATCTCCCCCCAAAGGCGTCTCGCTCCACCGAGCTGGCGTCGGGGGGGACAGAGGCTCCCCCGCTCGTTCAGCGTGTGGGCGCGCCCGAGATCCGAAACGGGCTGGCGGGACGACACATCGCCGTCATGCCCAGCCATGGCTGGTACTACGAGCCAACGCTGGATCGCTGGGAATGGCAGCGTGCCCGCGTATTCACCACCATCGAAGACCTGCTGCCATTCGGCTTCGTGACGCAGTACGTGGCGCCGATGCTGGAACGGGCAGGCGCTTTTGTGATGATGCCGCGTGAGCGGGACACGCAGCGCCACATGGTGATTGTGGACGCGGACACACCAGGGACGGGCTATGAGGAAATGGGGCGGTCGTGGGAGGAGGTTCCCAACGGATTTGCGCATCGACCGCCCTATGGCGATGGGGTCAACCCGTTTCGGCTAGGGACGTCACGGGAGACCGTCGCCAGCTCTAGAGACCTCCGCATGGCAACATGGACGCCCGACCTCCCAGAGGCCGGGACCTACATGGTGTACGTCAGCTATGCACAGGGCCGGGACCGAACCGACCAAGCGCGCTACACGGTGCGCCACACAGGGGGCGAGACGGTCTTTCTCGTCAATCAGCAGATGGGCGCCGGGACATGGGTGCCTCTGGGAGCGTTTGAGTTTGATGCTGGGGCCCGCGGATCGGTCGAGCTGGTAGGAATCGGTGACGGAACGCTGTCCGCCGATGCCGTCCGATTTGGCGGGGGCATGGGCGACGTCCAGCGCGGCGGCGAGACCAGTGGGCGCCCTCGGTTCGTAGAGGGTGCCCGGTACTATGCGCAGTTCGCCGGGGCTCCCGAGTTTGTTGTCTCACCGGGCGGTGAGCCGGATGAGGACTACCGCGACGACTACCAGGGGCGCGGCGAGTGGGTGAACTGGCTCCGTGCATCGCCTGAGGGCGGCGATGGCTTTGGCCCGACCGGCCATGAGAACGCGCCTGGTCTCGGCATTCCCATCGATCTCTCCTTTGCGTTCCACACGGATGCCGGGACGACGCCGAGTGACACCACCGTCGGCACGCTCGTCATCTACAACACGCAGGGGATGGCGGAAACGGGCACCTTCCCGGATGGCACCTCGCGGCTCGCCAACCGGGACCTTGCCCATGGTCTGATGCGCCAGCTCGTGGAGGATCTGCGGACGCTCTACGATCCGGCGTGGACCGAGCGGGCGCTCTGGGATCGCGCCTACAGCGAGGCCACGCGCGCCAACATACCGTCGGTGCTGCTCGAGCTGCTGTCGCACCACAACGGGGCCGACATGCGGTTTGCGCTGGACCCGCGCTTCCGCTTCGATGCCAGCCGGGCCATGTACAAGACCATCGGGCGGTTCCTGGCTGCGCAGCGTGAGGAGGACTTCGTGGTGCAGCCGCTCCCCGTGACGCATCTGTCGGCTACGTTCGGGATCGACACCATCGACCTTCGTTGGAGGCCTCAACTGGATCCCCTTGAGCCGTCGGCGGCCCCTGAGCGCTACATCGTCTATCGACGAGTAGGAGAAGGTGGATGGGACAATGGAACCATCGTCGATGGAACCGTTGCCCATTACCCGGGGCCACATGAACCTGGAG
>JBCBZH010000071.1:0-16467 GCA_039815415.1 Bacteroidota bacterium | reverse complement strand
TCGGGCGAGATCGAGGCCGCTGGTGTCGCCGAGGTCCTGGTCCACCACGGAGGCCACCGGGCGTCCGCCGCTGCGAATCCAGTCCAGGGCCTCCTCGGGTGTTGCGGCGGTCGCCGTTTCAAACCCGGCTTCCTGCGCCAGCGCACGGAGCGACTCGCGAGAGATGTCGTGATCGTCCACGATGAGCACCACGTCCGGACGTGCGGGGCGCTTCGTCGTGTCGGGCGGCTCTTGGGCGCCGAGGCGGGCGGTGAAGTGGAAGGTGCTGCCGGTGCCACGCTCGCTCTCCACCCACATGCGGCCGCCCATCAGCTCGGCCAGGCGCTTCGAGATCGCCAGCCCGAGGCCGGTGCCACCGAAGCGGCGGGTGGTGGACGCGTCGCCCTGGGCAAACGAGAGGAACAGGCGGTCGAGCTGGTCGGCACGGATGCCAATGCCGGTGTCCGTCACGCGGACGTGCAGCTCCACAGAGGCCGTATGCGCGGGGCCTAAAGGACGAGCGTCTACATCCAGAACCACGCTTCCGGCAGGCGTGAACTTGACCGCGTTGGAGAGCAGGTTGAGGAGAATCTGTCGTAGCCTCGTGCGGTCGCCGACCACCATGCCTGGCACCTCCGGCCCGATGCGGTGCACCAACTCGATGCCCTTGTCAGCCGCCGCGGGCGTGACCACGTCGAGAGTGTCCTCTAAGAACGTGCGGAGCGCGAAGGGTTCGGTTTCCAGCTCAACCCGCTGTGCCTCGATCTTCGAGAAGTCCAGCACGTCGTTGATGATCGAGAGCAGGGCCTCGCTGCTGGACTGGATGGTGCGGACGTATTCGGCCTGATCGGGGGAGAGGCGGCTTCGGCTCAGCAGCGACGTCATGCCAATCACACCGTTCATAGGCGTGCGGATCTCATGGCTCATCGTTGCCAGGAAGTCCGACTTGGCGCGGGCGATGGCAAGGGCTTCTTCCCGAGCCTCCGCCAGTGCGTCGAGGGTCTGGAGACGCACGCGGAGGACATAGCTGCCGAGGGCCCCCATCGCGGCGAGTGTGGCCGTGAAGGTGAGTGGAGGCAACGAGGGCTCCTCTACCTGGAATGCCACCGCAGCAGCCGTCCCGACAAACACAACCGTGTAGCCGATCAGCCATCGGACGCGCTGGATGCCTGCCGAGCAGCCGAAGAACACCAGCACCAGTCCGAGGGCGCTGATTCCCGAGAGGTCCGTGGTGTATGCCTGCCAGAGTTGCCACGCGGAGACGAGCCCGAAGAATCCGTAGATGAGGACGAGAGAGCGGTCACGCGTCCAGCGGCTCGTCGCCATGAGCCCAGCCAGAGCAAGGGCCGCCAGCCCGAGGGCCAGGCGGCCTGCGTTGGGATCCACCACATCCGGCTCACCGAGCTGGTAGAGAATCCCGAATCCGAGAAGGACGATGCCTCCCACGACCAGCAGTACGCGGTACAGGCGGAGGGGCAGGGCAGATTCGGGAGCGTGGTGGGCCACGTGGGGAGAATGGGAACGTGGAATCACGGTTCGGACCCACAAAGGAGCGCCAACGGTGATTCCGGGAGCAGAAGCATCGGTCATGACCAGAAGGCAAAGAGCGGGCCGGGTGTCCGTATGCAGTGTGTCACTCGTCAGCTCGAGGCTCCATTCCATCTGTCCTCCGTCTCCCGTCCTCGGTCCACCGATATCTTCGATGGCCCTGCTCTGTGATCGAATGTCTGAGTCTGTTCCCGTGCCTGATGCCCCTTTTTTGCGCCCCAAACGTGGCGCTGAGATCGATGTCACGATGGAGGCCTGTGCGGACCGGGGGAAGAGCCTGGTCCGTCTGGGAGCGTCCGAGGATAGCCGAGGGTATGTGGTCTTCGTGGCGGGGGCCGTGCCGGGCGACCGCATCTGGGCGCGGGTGTTCAAGCGTAAGACCAGCTTCGCTGAAGCGCGGCTCCTCGAGCTGATCGAGCCGAGCCCGCTGCGCACCGACCCGCGCTGCGAGTACGCCAGCGCGTGCGGCGGCTGCAAGTGGCAGCACGTTCAGTATCCCGCCCAACTCGAAATGAAGGGCGAGCAGGCTGTCGGTGCTCTTCAGAGGGCCGGGCTCGAGCTGGCGACTGCCGACGTGCGCCCTCCGCTCGGTGCGGACCCCACAGACGGATCGGGCGGCACCTACTTCTATCGGAACAAGATGGAGTTCTCCTTCTCGGCGCAGCGCTGGCTGACCGACTGGGAGATTGCGACGGGCGAGAGCCATGACAAAGACTTCGCGCTGGGACTCCATGTGCCGGGACGCTTCGACAAGGTTCTGGACCTGAAGGCGTGCTATCTCCAGAGCGAGTGGAGCGCGCGGCTGGTGAACGGCGTCCGCCAGTTCGCCAAGAGCAACGGCTGGAATCCGTGGCACGCGCATGAGCATCGGGGGTACCTCCGCATCCTCGCCATCCGCCAGTCGGCTCACACCGAGGACCGGATGGTGAACCTCGTCACGAGCGGGTACAAGCCTGAGCGGATGGACGCCTTCGCGGCATTCCTGCAGGCGGAGTTCCCCGAGGTGACGACGCTCATCAACACCATCAACTCGGGCGTGGCGCAGACGGCCTTCGGGGAGGCGGCTCACACCGTCTTCGGGCCGGGCGTGATCCGGGATCGCATCGGGCCGCACACGTTCGAGATCGCATCGAACGCGTTCTTTCAGACCAATACCGTCCAGGCCGAGCGCCTCTACGCTGTGGCCCGCGAGTTCGCGAACCTGAAGCCGACCGACACGGTCTATGACCTCTACTGTGGTGCCGGGACCATCTCGCTCTTCGTGGCGGATGCCGTGGAGAAGGTGGTGGGCGTCGAGCTGGTGGAGGAGGCCGTCGAGAACGCTCGCGCCAGCGCGGCGGCCAATGGCGTCGAGAACTGCACGTTTGTGGCGGGGGACATGCTGGAGCTGTTCAAGCCCGCGCTCATTGACGAGCATGGGCGCCCGGATGTGCTGATCGTGGACCCGCCGCGCGCGGGGCTGCACCCCAAGGTGGTCGGTCAGATCGCGCACCTGCGGCCCGAGCGGATCGTGTACGTGAGCTGCAACCCGCAGTCGCAAGCTCGAGACCTCGCGATGCTCATGGAGGCAGCGGCCTACACCATTGAGGCCGTGCAGCCGGTCGACATGTTTCCACACACACACCACGTGGAGAGCGTGGTCGGGCTGCGGCTGGCATGAGCGCCCCTCTCGCCTTCGTTACTGGCGGCACCGGCTTCGTCGGAAGCCACCTCGTGGAAGAGCTGCTGCGGCGTGGAACCCGCGTCCGGGCCCTCGTCCGCGCCAGCCCAAAGTGGCTGGAGGGCCTGGATGTCGAGCTGGTGACCGGGGACTTGCACGACACCGACGCGCTAGCGACGGGCGTGGACGGCGCCGAAGTTGTCTACCACGTCGCCGGATTGACGCGCGCTCGGGATCAGGAGGCGCTGGACCGAGCGAATGTAGACGGCACGCTGGTGCTGCTCGAGACCATTCGCCAGCACGCACCCAACGTGCAGAAGGTGCTCGTCACGAGCAGCCTCGAGGCGATGGGCCCGAACCGCCTTGCGCCAGATGGCTCGGCCCTTCCGGCCATCGAGACAGACATCCCGGAACCCATCTCGATGTACGGACGCAGCAAGGCGCGCATGGAGGCCGAGATCTGGAAGCAGTTCCCGGACTTGCCGGTCGTCATCATCCGCCCGCCTGCTGTGTACGGCCCGCGCGAGGCGGACATCTTCGAGATGATCAAGGGCGCCAGTCGGGGCCTGTTCGCGGTCGTGGGTCGAGGCGACGTGCCCCGTCTCTCGCTCATCCACGTCCGAGACCTCGTGCATGGGATGATCGAGCTGGCGGAGTCGGATGCCACGGTGGGAGAGACCTACTTCGTCGGGACGCGCGGCTACTCGTGGGACGAAGTCCAGCAAGCGATGGAGCGGGCACTCAGGCGCCGGACGGTGCGACTCCCGGTGCCCGGTGCCCTGATCGGGACGGCGGGAGCGTTGGCAGAAGTGGCTGGACGAATCACGGGCTCGTTGCCGCCTCTGACGCGTGATAAGGCGGAGGCGGCCAAGCACACATGGATCTGCGCCAGCTCGAAGGCCGAGGCAGCGGTCGGGTACGTACCCGAGGTGGGACTGGGGCAGGGGATAGCTGAGACCGTCGCGTGGTATCGCGAGGCAGGCTGGCTGTAGCGCTCGGAGGGCGCATGTGTCGAGCTGACGAGAGCGGTTTGGCGTCGAAGCCGTGGCGATTGTTGCAGAGTCGTGGCGGGGTGCCGCCAATGCTGCACTATCGGCCTGAGGGATGAACGAAACGGGCTGAAGCGCCCGTACCGTGGGCACATCACCGTCGTCCCCCCACGATTCCCACTCCCATGACTCGCTTTCCTTTCCTCCGACGTACCCTGCCTGCCCTCGCCTTCGGGCTCCTCTTTGCTGCCGCCGCGTCGGCTCAGCCAAGCACCCAACGGTCGCTCTCCGACCGAATCGCTCGCGCCGTCCCAGACCTGACCGACACGCAGAAATCTCAACTCGACGCGCTGACGATTCCGTCGCGCCAGGATCGCCAGCCCGGTGACGCTTGGGGCGTAGCCGCCAACGCCACCGACATCCTGACGGCCGACCAGATCGAAACGCTCCTCGCCGCTCGGGACGAGGCGATCAGCAAGCGCGGCGACCGTGCCCGCCGAGGTGGCAAGGCTCGCATGGGTCGTGGTCAGCGCGGACGCATGGGGCGCGGACTCCGCCGCGGCGCCCGGGCTCGAGCTGGCGGTCCTCAACTCAGCGAGGAGCAGCGTGAGGCCCTCCGCGAGAGCCGCCAGGCTGCACGCGGCGAGCGTGAGGCGCTCGTCGAGCAGTTCCGCTCCGGTGCCATCGACGCCAGCACGTTCCAGTCGCGCTCGGAGGCGCTGCGAGAGCAGCAGCAGGCCGCTCGCCGCGCCAATGCGACGCCCGAGCAGATCGAGCGCATGGAGGCCGCCCAGGAGCGGCGCGACGCTGCCAAGGCCGCTCGTGAAGCCGCCCTCAGCCTGACCAGCGCCCAGAAGGAGCAGATGGAGGCCATCCGCCTGGAGCGCATCCGCATGTCGCCGGGCGCCCCGGACCTCCGGCCCTACCTCGACGCCGACGGCCAGCTCGACCGCCAGGCACTTCGTGAAGCCCGCCGCGCCCAGCGGGAAGAGATGTCGGATGAGCGCATGGCGCTTCGCCAGCGAGCCGAGTCCATCCTCACCGATGAGCAGAAAGCCACCATTGCCCTGCACCGGATGATGGCGCGCGGGCAGCGCGTCGGCCGGGCTGGCGAGGGCCGCCGGGGCATGCGCGGCGCGGGCCGTCGCGGACGTCGCTAGTTCTCCTCGCTCATTCCGTCTCGGGTGCGGGCCGTCCTCTTCGGAGGGCGGCCCGTTTCCGTGTGCAGAGGACGGAGGACGGTTCTAGAGCAATCTGCGGTTCGCCAACTCGATGGGATCAGCAGCAATGGGGGGTGGAGAGGCTGGAGGGTGAGGAGAGAATCCTTCCATCCCTTCCGTCCTCTGCATCCCAGAGCCCGCTCCCTGTCCTGTTCAGGTGAGACTTCACCCGGCATCATTCACCATTTAGCCCGTCTAGCGGAATCCGGCTGCGAGCGCGCGGCGTACCTTCAGAACGCCCTTCTACCAGCGCCACTAGCGCCCCAGAGCATGTTCGGATTCAACAGCGGGTACGTCGAGGACCTCTACGCGCAGTACCTCCAGAACCCCGAGTCCGTCAGCGCGAGCTGGCGCGAGTTCTTCGCCGACTTCGACCCGGGCCCGACGTTCACGGCCACCATCGGAGCCGCTCCGGGAGAGGCATCCAGCGAGGTGTCGTCTATCGCACCCTCTGCAGGCGGCGACGGCCAGCCCGATGAGGCTCCGGCGCCCAGCACACCTCAGCCTGCCGCCAGCCCAGCGCCGAGCGCTCCGGCAGCACCCTCCGCCAGCTCGGCGAACGGTGCGGCTTCGGCTCCAGCGCGTCCTCAGATCTCCGTGCCTGAGGGCGCCGAGACGACGCCCCTGCGTGGCGTGGCCTCGAAGATCGTCGAGAACATGGAGGCGAGCCTGACGATCCCGGTCGCGACCAGCGTCCGCGAGATCCCCGTCAAGCTGCTCACCGAGAACCGGCGCCTCATCAACCGTCGCCAGAAGGTGACCGGGGGCGACAAAGTCTCGTTCACACACCTGATCGCCTACGCCATCGTGCGGTCGATGGAAACGGTGCCGAGTATGAAGGCGGCCTTCCGTCACACCGACGACGGCGGTTTCGAGCGCATCGACCCGGCCTCGACGTCGTTCGGGCTGGCGATCGACATCGAGAAGCGTGGCAAGCGCCAACTCCTTGTTCCGAACGTCAAGGAAGCGGAGTCGCTCTCTTTTGCAGGCTTCCTCGGCGCCTACAACGACATCGTCAAGCGTGCCCGCGACGGTGGCCTCGAGCTGACGGACTTCCAGAACACGACGGCCACGCTCACCAACCCCGGCGGCATCGGGACGGTGATGAGTGTGCCGCGCCTGATGCCGGGGCAGAGTGTCATCATCGCCGTCGGTGCCATTGCCTACCCGCCGGAGTACGAGGGCATGGATCCGGCGGAGCTGTCGCGCCTGGGGCTGAGCCCGGTGATGACCGTGACCTCCACGTACGATCACCGCGTGATCCAGGGCGCTGAGAGCGGCGAGTTCCTGAAGCACATCGCGGAGCTGCTGACGGGAAACCACGGGTTCTACGAGGAGGTGTTCGCCAGCCTGAACATCCACACGCCTCCGTTTCACGGAACGGCCGACTCGACGCCATCGCTCGGCAAGAAGGCGCTCAATAGCAAGAACAAACTCTCGAAGATTGAGAAGCAGGCGCGCGTCTACGACCTGATCCGTGCCTACCGTGTGCGGGGGCACCTCCTCGCCGACACCAACCCGCTCGGCTTTGAGCCACGCAACCACACCGAACTGGACCCGGCCTCCTACGGGCTGACGGTCTGGGACCTCGACCGCATGTTCCTCACGGGCGGCATCGCAGGCGGCCATGGCGGGCTGGCGGGCAAGGACAAGATGTCGCTCCGGGACATTCTCGATACGCTGTGGGACACCTACACGGGCCACGTCGGGAGTGAGTTCATGCACATCTCCTCGCCGGAGGAGAAGCGCTGGCTCATCGAGCGGATCGAGCCGCAGCAGTTCCGCGATCCGCTGGACACGGCGCGCAAGAAGCGCATCTTCGAGAAGCTGAACGAGGCCGAGGCCCTCGAGCAGTTCATTCACACCAAGTACATCGGCCATAAGCGGTTCTCGCTCGAGGGTGCCGAGACCATGATTCCGCTCCTCGACGCCATCCTGTCGGATGCGGCGGACCAGGAGGCGCAGGATGTGGTGATCGGGATGGCGCACCGGGGCCGCCTCAATGTGTTGACGAACATCCTCGGCAAGCCCTACCGCGAGGTGTTCTCCGAGTTCGAGGGCACCATCGATCCGAAGGCCGTTCAGGGCTCCGGCGACGTGAAGTACCACCTCGGCCAGACCGGCACGCACACGTCTCCGATGGGCTCCACCGTCGAGCTGATGCTGGCGGCCAACCCGTCGCACCTCGAAGCAGTCAACCCGGTGGTGGAGGGCATGGTGCGGGCCAAGCAGCAGCGCTTGCTTGAGGCTCAGCCGGACGTGGCCGAGATCCAGCTCCGCGACAAGGTACTGCCGTTGCTGATCCACGGGGATGCGGCGTTCGCTGGGCAGGGTGTGGTGACGGAGACGCTCAACCTCAGTCAGCTCGATGGCTACAAAACGGGCGGGACCATCCACCTCGTGGTCAACAACCAGATCGGGTTCACCACGCTCCCGATGCACTCGCGGTCGTCGGCGTACGCCACCGATGTGGCGCGCATGATTCAGGCGCCCATCTTCCACGTCAACGGGGACGATCCCGAGGCGTGTGTGCGCGTGGCTCGTCTGGCGCTGGACTACCGCCAGGTGTTCAACAAGGATGTCGTCATCGACATGGTCTGCTACCGCAAGTACGGCCACAACGAGGGCGACGAGCCGAGCTACACGCAGCCGCTGATGTACGAGGACATCGGCAGCCATCGGCCCGTTCGCAAGCTCTACCTCGAGCTGCTGCTCCGGCGCGGCGAGCTGACGCCCGAAGGCGCCGAGGAGATTCTGGACGACTTCAAGTCCATCCTCGACCGGGCCTTTGAGGAGACGAAGGAGCTGGCCGAGCAACATCGGGATGCACAGCCGATTCCTCAGCCAGAGGCCGTACCCGAGGCGGTCCCAGACACGACGGTTCCAGACACGGCGGCCCCACGCGAGGTACTGGACCGCATCACGACCGTTCTTGTAGAGGCTCCGGAGAGCTTCACGGTTCACAAGAAGCTGGCGCGCCTGCTCGCACGCAAGACCCAGCAGCTCGAGAATGGACAGATCGACTGGGCCTTCGCCGAGGCTCTCGCGTTTGGGTCCCTTCTTCTCGAAGGCACGCCGGTGCGCCTCAGCGGCCAGGATTCGGGCCGGGGCACGTTCAGCCAGCGCCACTCGGTGCTGCACGACCAGACCGATGGCAGCCTCTACATCCCACTCAATCACGTGGCCGAGGGCGGCCCCGGCAACGGGCAGGCTCGCTTTCAGGTCTATGACTCGCTTCTGAGCGAGTACGCAGCGCTCGGTTTCGAGTACGGCTATTCCGTCGAAGAACCCGAGGCGCTGGTGATGTGGGAAGCCCAGTTCGGCGATTTCGTCAACGGCGCCCAGATCATGATCGACCAGTTCATCTCAGCGGCGGAGGCCAAGTGGGGCCAGACGTCCCGGCTGGTGATGCTACTGCCACACGGCTACGAGGGGCAAGGCCCCGAGCACTCGTCCGCTCGACTGGAGCGCTTCCTTCAGCTCTGTGCGGAGGACAACATGATCGTCGCCAACTACTCGACGCCCGCCAACTACTTCCATGCACTGCGCCGCCAGGTGAAGCAGACCTCGCGCAAGCCGCTCATCCTGATGACGCCGAAGTCGCTCCTCCGCCACCCGCAGGCTGTAGCGACCGCCGACGAGCTGACGAATGGCGAGTACCGACCTTTCATCGCATCTGGTCAGGACAGCGCCGAGCGACTCGTGATCTGCTCCGGCAAGGTCTACTACGACGTGATGAAGGCCCGCGAGGCCCTTGAGAATCCCGAGTCGGTGGCCGTGGCTCGCCTCGAGCAGTTCTACCCCTTCCCGGAGGCCGCCGTGGCCGACGAGCTGGCGCGCGTCAAGGGCAAGCCGGTGGTCTGGTTGCAGGAGGAGCCGCAGAACATGGGCGCATGGACGTTCGTGCAGCCGCGCCTCAACGCGTTGCTGACCGACCTCCACGAGGGTGACTGCAACCATCAGGTGACCTATGCCGGTCGGCCCGCCGCCGCCAGCCCGGCAACGGGATCGGCGAAGGTGCACGCCGCCGAGCAAGAGCGCCTGCTACGGGATTCGCTTGGGCTGGCAGAGTAACTCGCCAGCTCGAGCGGCCCGCAGATGCCGCCGTTCGGTCTCCAGCCCTCCAACCAGATTGTCATCCGTCGCTGCGCTCAGGAGGACAGAATCAAAGGGCGCGAGCGATCCTAATCCCAGAGCGAGCCAACCGGTTGATCCCAGCTCGGGCTGGCGGACTCTGCCTCGCAAGAGATCTTCGATTACGTAGATTTGCGTAACGTAGATTTGCGTAATCGATGTCGAATCCCTTTGAGTTTGGCCGCGAGCTGTCCAGCACGGAGATTGTTGACCGTGCCGACGAGGTTGCGCGCGTGGTAGAGACCATCGAGCAGGGAGGACGCCTTTTTCTCATTGGCCCTCGCCGATTCGGAAAGACCTCCATCCTGCGAGCGGCATCCGAGCGAGCGCGTGCCTCTGGAGCCGTGGTGCTTCGGTACAACGCGGAGGCGTATCCGACGCTCACCACGCTGGCTGAACGAATCGTGGCGGATGCATCTCAGGCGCTAACAGGACCTGTCCAGAAGGCTGGGAAGCGGGTGCGCGAGGCATTCGGTGCTCTCCGCCCTCAACTCGCCTACGATCCGCTCACGGATACCTTCTCCGCGTCCTTGACGGTGGCCCGAGGGCAGTCCGAACCCGCGCTGCTCGCCGACGCGCTCGGTGGTCTTAACGTCCTCGCATCCACAGCTCGCCAGCCCGTGGCCATCATCCTGGATGAGTTCCAGCGCGTGGTGGAGGACGGAGACGTGGAGGCCGAAGGGCAGGTCCGCGCGGCGGTGCAGGCGCACGATCATGTCGGCTACGTCTTCGCTGGGTCCAAGACGCGGATGCTCTCGGAGATGACTGGCGATGAAGGGCGGCCCTTCTACCGGCTCGGCACACGCCTCTTTGTTGGCCCGGTCCCGCGCGGCGACTTTCGGGCGTTCCTGGTCAGGGGATTTGAGGAGGCAGGCCTCGTGCTGTCCGCCGAGGCGGCAGAATCGATTTTGGATCTTGCTGAGGATGTGCCCTACAACATCCAGCGCCTCGCCCACGATGTCTGGACCGACGCTCAGGCACGTGGGGAGCCGGTGAAGCCAGGGCACGTTCAGGCCACGCTTGACCAGCTTGTCAGCCGCGACGATCCGTTCTACACGCACACGTGGAACGGTCTCAGCCGGACGCAGAAGCAGGCGCTTCTCGCCATCGCGCGCGAGGGAGGCACGGGGCTGTATGCCGGTGAGGTGCTGCGGGCCTACGAGCTGGCGTCACCGGGGACCATGCGGACAGCCGTGCAGGCACTCGTCAAGTCGGGTGTGGCGCGCGAGGAGGAGCGGCAAGGGAGCGTCCGCATTCGCCTCGAGGACCCGTTCTTCGCGGCGTGGCTGCGGTTGTTCGTGGCGGTGCCTTGAACGTCTCCGTTCGCCAGCTCGAGCAATCGGGCGGGAGGTAGACTGCAGCCGATCCACCCCTGAACGGCGTGCCGCCTCCTGAACCCCACCTCGACCTGCCCGTGTGGCGGCGTGCCGTTGTCAAGGTGGGCAGTGCGCTCGTGGCCCCGGAGGGCCAGGGGGGCAGCGACCGTTATCTCGGCGCTATCGCCCGGTTCATCGAGCGAAGCCGCAAGGCAGGCCGGGAGGTGGTCCTTGTCTCCTCGGGCGCCGTTGCGGCCGGGCTGGCGATCCAGCCCGGGCGGCCCCGGACCATTCCCGAGAAGCAGGCCCTCGCAGCCCTGGGCCAGCCGCTCCTGATGGCTCACTGGAGCCGCCTCCTCGATGCGCCCTGTGCCCAGGTGCTCCTCACCCACGACGACCTCTCGCACCGGACGCGCTACGTCAACGCCCGCAACACGCTCCATGAGTTGCTCGCACGCAGCGTGCTTCCCATCGTCAACGAGAACGACACGGTGGCCGTGGACGAGCTGAGGGTGGGTGACAACGACAACCTCGCCGCCCACGTTGCCACTCTCGTGGACGCCGACCTGCTCGTCATCGGCTCCGACATCGACGGCCTCTATGAGGCGGATCCGCGTCGCCAGCCCGACGCCCGATTCATTGGCGTCGTAGACCGGGTCACGCCGGAGATCCACGCGATGGCGGGTGGTGCGCACGCCTCCGTGGCGACGGGCGGAATGCGGACCAAGCTCCAGGCAGCCGAAAAGGCGACCACACGCGGCATCCCCACCGTGCTGGTCAACGGCACCGACGCCGACGCGCTCGACGCGCTGGCGACTGGAATCCTCCGGGGCACGCTGTTCCGCGCGCAGAATCCGCCGCTGCCGGCTCGAAAGCACTGGCTCCTTCACGCCACACCGACGGTCGGGCGCATCCAGGTTGACGCAGGCGCCGCAGACGCAGTTTGCCATCGCGGCGCCTCGCTGCTCCCGTCGGGCATTGTCGGTGCGGAGGGCGCCTTCCACCGGGGCGATGCCGTCGAGATCACATTGGGAGACGACGTGTTGGCGCGAGGCATCGTTCGGTTCGATGTACGCGAGGTCCAGCGTATTGCAGGTTGCCAGAACCACCAGGTCCAGGCTGCTCTCGGCTATGCACATCCCTCCACCGTGGTGGTCCACCGCGACGATCTAGTGCTCATGGGATAGAACGCATCGCCAGCTCGAGAGCGCGTGTCGAGCAGGCGGTTGCCCGGATTCCGAGGCGCGTTCGCGTCTTCAGCGCCTCTCCGTTCCAGACGCGCTATCCTACCCGGTATGTCTGCTGACTTTATGGCTCCCAACATCCCACCCCTCACCTCGCTGGTTGCTGACGCCAAGGCTGCGTCGCGGCAAGTCGCCGGGCTGGCGACCGAGACCAAGAACCGGGCGCTACACCGCATGGCAGATGCGCTGGCCGAACACGAGTCCGCCATCCTCGACGCCAATGCTCGTGATGTGAAGGCCGCGCGGGAAAAGAACCTCTCCGCCGCCATGACCGACCGGCTGGTGCTCTCGCCAGCTCGACTCGGCGCGATGGCGGATGCCCTCCGCGAGCTGGCGACGCTGCCCGACCCGGTCGGCGAGATGTCGGCGCGTCGACGTCGTCCGAGTGGCATCGAGGTGGGGCAGATGCGGGTGCCACTGGGTGTGATCGCGATGATCTACGAGTCACGCCCGAACGTCACGTCCGACGCCGCTGGGTTGTGCTTCAAGGCTGGTAATGCCGTGGTCCTGCGTGGTGGCTCCGAGGCTGTCCACTCGAACCGGGCGGTAGCGGCAGCCCTCCACGAGGCGCTGGAGGCGGAGGGCATTGCCCCGGCGGCCATCACCCTCGTGCCCACCACCGACCGCGATGCCATCCGCGAGCTGATTGGGATGAATGAGCACCTCGATCTTGTCATTCCAAGAGGCGGGGAGGGGCTGATTCGGTTCGTGGACGATCACAGCCGCGTGCCCGTCATCAAGCATTACAAGGGCGTCTGCCACCTCTACGTGGACGCCTCGGCGAAGCTGAATCGCGCACTCCATCTGCTGATCGACGGCAAGCTCTCGCGCCCCGGCGTGTGCAACGCCCTCGAGACCCTCATCGTCCATCAGGACGTGGCCGCCGAGTTTCTGCCACGTGCTGGTCGCCAACTCGTGGCACGCGGTGCTGAGGTCCGTGGAGATGCCCGCACGCGCGATTGGATTCCTGAGGCGACCGAGGCCACCGAGGCGGATTATGCCGCAGAGTTCTTAGCCCCGATTCTGGCCGTCCGCGTGGTCAAGAACACAGACGAAGCCATCGACCACATCGCTCGCTATGGCTCCCTGCACACCGAGGTCATCGCGACGGACGATATCAGCACAGCCAACCGGTTCATCCGAGAGGTGGATGCGTCCGTTGTGCTCGTCAACGCCAGCTCGCGGTTTTCAGATGGAGGCGAGCTGGGCCTCGGCGCGGAGATCGGGATTTCCACCACGAAGCTGCACGCTTTCGGCCCGATGGGCCTGGAGGCCCTCACAACCCAGAAGTTTGTGGTGACGGGTGATGGAGAGACCCGCCACCCCGTTCCGCCCCTCAACGGTCACGCCTAGGAAGCCTCGAGCTGGCGTCTACTCGATCCACATCCAGTCCACGGCTGGCGGCTCGGTTCCGTTGGTGAAGCGCACCTGCACCCGTGTGTCGCCATCGACGTCCGCATACTGCACGGCGTAGCGAAGCAGCGGGTGGCCGTCGTCGAGCCGGGCTCCGAGGAACTGCATGGACTGCAGAGCACCAAGGGTCGGGGCGACCTCACGGTGAGCGCGAGCAAACCGCGCTTCGGTAACCTCAGCTCGGAATGCAGGCGTGGCGTGTTGCGAGAACAAGGTGTAGTCGCCGCGCTGGTGTGCGTCCAGCATCGCGTCCACGATGGGCGTGAGTCTCGCCAGCGCGAGGGCCTCATCGGGGCCAAAGGAGCCGAAGTCGTTCATAGAGGCGCGGGAGAACGCAGAAACGCCCGTGCCGACCGAGTCAGCACGGGCGCTCAGACGGTCGAGCTGGTGAAATCGCCAGCTCGGGGCGTGAGCCTAGTAGTAGCGGCGCGCGGCGCGGCGGGCCTTCTTCGCGGCCTCCTTGCGCTCCAGGCGCTTCGTCACCGACGGCTTGGTGAAGGCCATGTTCTCGCGATAGGTCCGCAGCACGCGGGCACGGTTGACGGTGCGCTTGAACCGGCGCAGCGCGCGGTCGATGGACTCCTTGTCGCGAACTTTGATGCCAATAGCCAAGGCGATACCTGCTGGTTAGACGGTGCGGGGTGAAGGGCTCGGCGGCGTGCCGATGCAAATGAAGCCTCCAAAGGTAGAGTCTCCAACGGCTGAGACCAAGAATCGAGCCGTTTCCAAATGGTGAAAACCGGGCGGAGAGCAGGCGCTTGGGGTGTGGCGGTGGCGCCAGCTCAATCGTGGTGCCTCGGGCTGGCGCGAAGTTCTCTTCGGCGTTGCAGGCCTGGCTCTTGCCCGGCACACGCTTTGCCCGTTGCCCAAGGACCGCTCCCGACAGGCCGCACTCACTCCGCCAAGACTCTGCAGAAACGGCGTGGTCTGTGGAACGGAGGCCCCGAGGTCCCGTCTCACATCGGCTTGTCCGGCCCTGCGGACCGTACTTTCGACCGATTAGACTTACGCCTGAAGGCGTTCTCTGACTGACTCCCTCTCTAGATGCTCAACGCACTCAAAAAGATCTTCGGCGGCGATGGAAACGAACGAGAGCTGAACAAGCTCTGGCCCATCGTCGATGAGATCAACGACCACGCCGAGCGGGTCCAGCACGTCACCGACGACGAGCTGAAGGCCAAGACCGACGGCTTTCGTGCCCGGATTCGCGAGGCCGTCGCGGACATCGAGGCCGAGCAGGAGCAGACGCTGGCCAAGCTGAAGGCCGCGGGCGAAGAGTCCGAGGACGTGGGCGGCGACGGGCAGGCCGCTAGCACGCGCCTCAGCGTTCGCGAGCGTCAGGACCTCTACCAGGCCCTCGACGATCTCGAAGGCGACTGGCTCGATGCCGTGGAAGACACGCTCGATGAGATTCTTCCCGAGGCGTTTGCGGTCATCAAGGAGACCTGCCGCCGCTTCGTGGGCAAGAGCTGGGAGGCCGGAGGCGCCGAGATCGAGTGGCAGATGGTGCCGTTCGACGTGCAGTTGCTCGGCGGCGTGGTGCTCCACCAGGGCTCCGTGGCGGAGATGAAGACCGGAGAAGGCAAGACGCTCACCTCCGTCGCGCCGATCTATCTCAACGCGCTGGTGAGCCGGGGCGTCCACGTGGTCACGGTCAACCCGTACCTCGCCCAGCGCGACGCCGAGTGGATGGCACCCATCTTCGAGTTCCACGGGCTGACGGTGGATTGCATCGACCGGCACCAGCCGCACTCGCCAGCCCGACGCGCCGCCTACCGCGCCGACATCACCTACGGCACCAACAACGAGTTCGGGTTCGACTACCTCCGTGACAACTCGTTCGTGATCGAGGCCGACCAGCTCGTGCAGCGCCACCACCACTATGCCATCGTGGACGAGGTGGACTCGGTGCTCATCGACGAGGCCCGGACGCCGCTCATCATCTCCGGCCCGGTCCCACAGGGCGACTCCGACGAGTTTCAGCAGTTCAACCCGGCCGTCGAGCGCCTCGTGCGCGACCAGCAGCGCCTCGTGGCGCGCTACGTCTCCGATGCCGAAAAGGCACTCGCTCAGGCAGACAAGGCCGAGACTTCAGGCGACAAGAAGCAAGCGAACATCCTCCGCGACGAGGCCGGGCTGGCGCTTCTCCGCGCGCAACGAGGCTTCCCGCGCAACAAGAAGCTGATCAAGCTCAAGGGCGAGATGGGCGTCGAGCAGCTCATTCGCAGCGTCGAGGCCATCTACCTCGCTGACTCGGCCAAGCGGATGCCGGAGGTAGACGAGCCGATGTACTTCGCGCTCGACGAGAAGCTTCACCAGCTCGAGATGACAGACCGGGGCCGTGAGGTCATCGGCAAGACGGCAGGGACGGATGCCGAATTCTTCGTTATCCCGGACGTGGGCTCCGAAATCGCGCAGATCGAGCGCGAGTACGAAGAAGAGAAGGTCGAGATGGTGGAGACCATCAAGTCCGACATGTCGCTCTCCGAAGAGAAGCGAGAGAACAAGCTCCAGAACGACCTTCGCGAGCTGCGCAACGCCACCGAGACCAAGAAGAGCGACCTCTACACGGAGTACGGCCTCAAGAGCGAGCGCATCCACGCCGTCAACCAGCTCCTGCGCGGCTACACGCTCTACGAGAAAGACGTGGAGTACATCGTCCAGGACGGCAAGGTGATGATCGTGGACGAGCACACGGGCCGTGTGCTGCCGGGCCGCCGCTACTCCGACGGGCTTCACCAGGCCATCGAGGCCAAGGAGAAGGTGAAGGTGCAGGCGGCTACGCAGACCTACGCCACCGTCACCATCCAGAACTACTTCCGTCTCTACTCCAAGCTAGCGGGCATGACCGGGACCGCCGAGACCGAGTCCGAGGAGTTCTTCAAGATCTACAAGCTGCCGGTGGTGGTGGTCCCCACCAACAAGCCCATCGCACGCGAGGACAACGACGACCTCATCTACAAG
>JBCBZH010000358.1:0-3412 GCA_039815415.1 Bacteroidota bacterium | reverse complement strand
GTCTCGGCAGAGGAGAAGGCCAAGACAGACGCTCTACTCGAGGAGCTGGAGGCATACCTGGACACAGAGCATCCTCGCATCCAGATCGACCAGGAGCAGGAGATCCCGCAGTGGGCCATCCAGCGCCTCTTCGACATGGGCGTGATGGGCATGACGATCCCCGAGCAGTGGGGTGGCCTCGGGCTGGGCGTTGCATCCTACAACCGTGTCCTAGAAGCCATCGGGCGCCGCTGCGGTTCTACAGCGGTGATGGTGAGTGCGCACCAGTCCATTGGCTGCAAAGCGTTGATGTTGTTCGGCACGCCCGACCAGAAGGACAAGTTCTTGCCTAAGGTGGCGCGGGAGTACCTGTCGGGCTTCTGTCTTTCGGAGCCGAATGTTGGATCGGATGCAGCCGGACAGCAGACGCGGTGCGAGTACAATGAGGAGGAGGGCGTCTACATCCTCAATGGCGAGAAGAAGTGGATCACCTCGGGCGCACTCTCCGGGATGCTGACGGTGATGGCAAACCAGTACATCACCGATCCCCGGACTGGCAAGGAGAAGAAAGTGGTGACGGCGCTCATCGTTGAGCCGGAGACGATGGAGGGCATCGAGTTTTTCCAGCGCAACCGATCCAAGACGGGCATCCGGGGTACCTGGCAGGCGCGCATCCGCTTTACGGACGTTCGTGTTCCGAAAGAGAACCTGCTCCATGAGGAGGGCAAGGGCCTGAAAGTCGCACTGACGTGCTTGAACTACGGCCGCTGCACGCTCTCGGCTGGCGTCACTGGCGCGGCGAAGCAGGCCGCGGAGCAGGCTACGAAGTGGGTCCAGACGCGCTACCAGTTCCAGCGCCCCCTGGCCGACTTCGAGTTGGTGCAGAAGCGCGTAGCCGAGATGCACGCGTTGTGCGTCGCCATGGACTCCATGCTCTACATGGTCTGTGGCATGCTCGATCGCCATGACAAGGACATCATGGTGGAGACCGCTGCGTGCAAGGTGTTCTGCTCGGAGCAGGGCTGGAACGTGATCGACAGCGCGATGCAGATCATGGGCGGCGACGCCTACATGACCGAGAACGAGTTCGAGCGCCTCTGGCGCGACAACCGCATCCACCGCATCGTGGAGGGCTCGAATGAGGTGATGCAGTCGTTCATCTTCGCCTACGGCGGCAAGCAGCTCGCGGAGTACATGCTTGGCGTGCTGAACACGGTCCAGTGGGACGATGAGGAGACGGTGACCGAGAACCTGCAGCGCATTCTCAGCGGTGCCTTCCAGCCTGCGACCGTTCGAGCTGGCGCGCCCCTCGCCACCGAGATCTTCCTGGGCAAGCGCGTCCCGGCCACCCGGATTGCCCGTGTGCATCCGACGCTCGATTCCTTCGCGGCCCGTCTTGCCGATCATGTCCGCACGCACACCCGTGAATTCAAGCTGGCGTCGCAGCGGATGGAAGAGAAGATCGTGACGGCGCAGGCCACACAGGCGCGGCTGGCCGACAACGCCATTCTGATGTTCGCCTGGGCCTGCACGCTCTCCAAGCTCGACCTCGACATCGCCCAGGGGGCGACGGGGCCGGAGTGGGAGAAGGACAAGCAGGCCGCCATCCACTTCATGAACCTCGCGCACGAGACCATCCAGGAGAACGTCCGGCGCCTCCGCAAGAACTCAGACGCCTCCATGCAGCGTGCGGCGGCAGCGGCCTTCGCCTACATGGACACCAAGCCCAACGCGGAGTACTACATCCACGAGGCCTCTCCGAACGCAGCCGGTGAAGGCCATCCGGTTCAGCAGGACTACATCAAGCAGTTCCCGGAGACGGATGCTCCCTACGTGCCGACGCCGGACGCCAGCCCGTCGGGCGACGGTGCTACCGCACCTGCAACAGCCAAGGCGTAGACTTCACCAGCTCGAGTGGTTCCTGAGGGGCGCGGCGTGGGCTGCGCCCCTCACATTGACTCCCGATTTCATGCGTGCTCTCGCTGCCATTCTCCTCTTCGCCCTCCCTGTGTTGGCGACGGCCCAGTCGCTGGGCTCCATCGACTTCCCGACCTCCGCGCAGAATACGGAGGCCCAGGTGGCTTTCGAACGGGGACTCCTGTTGCTCCACAGCTTCGAGTACGACGATGCGCGCGATGCCTTCCAGGAGGCTCGCCAGCTCGAGGGCACGGTATTTCCGATGGCCTCGTGGGGAGAGGCGATGACCCACAACCGTCCGATCTGGCAACAGCAAGATCTCGAGGAGGGGCGGGCGGCGCTCATCAACATCGGCGACTATCCCAATGGAGTGGACGACATGGAGGTCTCTGAGCGGGAGCGGGGCTACCTACGCGCCGCCTTCGGGATGTTCTTCGGCGAGGGCGATAAGGAAACTCGCGACGATGCCTTCGAGCTGGCGATGGCTGAGCTGGCGGCGGCCTACCCCGATGACCTGGATGCGCAGTCACTCTGGGCGCTCTCCATCCTCGGAACGGCTCACGAGGGACGTGACTTCCCGACCTACATGCGCGCGGCGGCCATCCTCGAAGAGGTGTTCGCCCGCAACCCGGAGCATCCTGGCGCGGCTCACTACCTGATCCACGCCTACGATGATGCCATCCACGCTCCGCTCGGCCTGCGTCCGGCCCGCGTGTACGACAAGATCGCGCCCGATGCGAGCCACGCGCTCCACATGCCGTCTCACATCTACCTCGCGCTGGGGATGTGGGACGAGACCGCGGAGATGAATCGCCGCTCGTACGAGGCCGCGAAGGCCAACTCGGAGCGTCGCGGCGAGCCGCTCAACAACCACGGCTGGCATGCGCTGTACTGGAGGACGTATGCAGAGCTGCAACGTGGCGAAGTGGAGACAGCGTATGAGCTTCTGGGAACCGCACGTCAGCTCGCTGACGCGGATCCGTCGGTGCTTGCTCGGACTCACTTGGTCCGCATCCGTGCGAACCTAGCCGTGGAGCTGCTCGCCTGGTCCGACCCAAGGTTGGCGTTCGAGATTGATACAGAAGGGACCTCGCAAAGCACGCGGGCGATGGATCTCCTCATCCGGGCAGCCGCTGCCGGAGGAGCGGAAGGCGCTTCCAGCATCGCGGACGAGCTTCGCCAGCTCGCAGACGCCCCCGATGCCTCGCCTACGGTTCGGGCGACCGCACTGACCCTCGATGCCATGATGGCAGATGCCGATGGAGACATCGTGTCGGCGGAGGCTGCGTTGCGCGAGGCCGTCGGACTGATGGAGGAGCGCCCACTGACGTTTGGGCCTCCGACACCAGCGTTTCCTCCACACGAAGTGCTGGGGCTCTGGCTCATCGAGCAAGGACGTTTCGATGAGGCCGCTGAGGCCTTTGAAGGTGCCCTCGCTCTAGCTCCAGGACGGACCCGCTCTGTCCGAATGCTCGAAATGGCGAGAGGGGAGTCGAGTTCTCGCGAGGAGTTCGAC
>JBCBZH010000009.1:0-36171 GCA_039815415.1 Bacteroidota bacterium | reverse complement strand
GTTCCATCTGCACTTCAAGCTTGCTACTCGTACTCCGGAGTATCTCATTCCTTGGTGCGTGTTTTCATGCGTCGCCTCAAACACACATCCGAGGCGAAAGTTACTTCGTACAAGATACTCACTCCGGCGTAGGCACCTGGTGTTTTCTAGGAATCAAATCAACCATACACCACTACGTACCATGACGCTGTTGTTCGAAGTAAAGTACTCCATCCACACTTCAACAATCTGGTCCAAGAACCGCGCTTTCCTCTAGCGCTTGCGGCAGGTGCGAGCGTGCAGCGTGGAGGAAGGTACGACGTGTACGCTGGCGAATGGGCGGAGTAGCACACGGAAGCTGTACGGGGAGCAGATCGGAGTTTGCGGCGATTTTGTTTTACACCGGCCCGACCTCCAGCACTCCCACGACCATCCCCAATCCCAAACAGTGGCACAACCACATCACACGCTCCCGACGCGTCCACCCCATCCAGCGCGCCCCTTTCTCCCCCGTGCCGCGACGGTTTTTCAATGCGATACTCGGAGCGACCCTGACTGACACCATCGGTGCGGGCGTCCTCCTCTCCATCACCTTCGACTCCGACCCCCCGCCGCCGCCGCCGCCGCCGCAGCTACGACCCTCCTTCGTCTCCAGCGCTGCCGCTGATACTGCTGCCGCCGCGGCGCCAGAACGGGGACAGCGCGAAAGAAAAGCCGAACCGCCCGGGCCGCACGAGGTATTCGTCGTGGACGCAGGCGCTCCAAGAGTCATCGCCGCCGACGCCCATAAGCCGGTGGTCCAGGTTGACGGCGGTGAACGGGCGCGGGAGGAGCTCCTCCGGATGCATGACCCCGGCAAGGTCCTCGGCCAGGTAGGGCAGCGCGCTGAACGAGAACAGCGGAGACGACCGGCGCTGCTCGTCGGCGCCTCCAGCCTCACGCTCGCATTCGACGCCCCCCGCCCCGTCCACCTCTCGTGGCCCCGACGATGCCGCGGCGGCGGCGGTGGCGGCGGCGGTGGCGGGGACCGCGAAGAGGATAGCAGGTTCCCAGGCGCCGGCCGGGCCAGAGGGAGGAGACGACGACGGCGCGGGCGAAGGGGGACCGGCAGCCCCGACCGCCCTGCGGCGGAGCGGGCGGCTGAGCTCCAACCAGCGCACATCCGTCCTGCCGCCGCACTCCCCGGGCCTGACGTAGGGCGTCAGCTGCTCCGACACGGAGGAGGCGTGTCTGCCGACGACGGCCGAGGCCTTCCTGTCGGGGTAGTTCTCGTGCGGGCCGCGGCCGAACCACCTGATCGAGGAGAACCCGCCCGGCAGGAGCACGCGAAGGCCCACCCTGCTCGGTGGATCGGTAGATCGGTAGATCGGTAGATCGGTATATTGGTCAGTAGGGCGGTCGGGTGGGCGCCGGCGAGCGAGGGCGCGAGGCGTCGGTGAGTAACGGCGTGCGCGCGAGCACAGGCGCGGAAACAGAGGCACGCGCGCGTGACCGGAGGGGGAGGACCGGGTCAGTGGGGGTCCAAACACGAGAGGGAGAGGCCTGGCCGCGCAGACGGCGCTGGATGCCATCGCAGCGGGCGATACGTCCAAGGCGAAGCTCAGCGCCTACCGGACAGCTCTCGATGCCAGTTATGTCATGCAGGACATGAAGGCCTTCCAGAATGCCGTTCATTTGCTCCACTCGCCCCACATGACCGGCGCCCTGCCTCGCATGGCGTGCGACTTTGGGCGTGAGTTCTTCACGGTCGATAACACGCCCACCCGCAAAGCGACAGCCATCCTCCGCGACGTGCGCAAAAAACACATCGGCCTGATGGACTTCCTCAAGCTCGGCGCCCGTGCCGGTCGCAACCTCTAGCTCGACGCATTCAGACGTGGACACTCAACCTCCAATCCCTAACGCCCTGCCCGTAGTCGAGACACTCTCGCTCGCGGAGAGACTCGGACGCGTGGCGTACCGGAACCAGGGCCGCAGTGAGGCAAAACCCCACATTGTGGTGGATACCGACATCTGCAACTCGACGTGCCCGCACAAGTGCACCACCTACGTCTGTCCGGCGAACTGCTACACGCTCGATGAGATGAACCAGGTCCACTTCCAGTTCGAGGACTGCATCGAGTGTGGCACCTGCATGTACGCCTGTGACCAGGGTGCCGTCGGGTGGACCTACCCCGATCCCGAGATTGGGCGCGGCGTCAACTGGAACCGAGGCTGACCCATCCCGCCGTTTTCATGGCACGTGTGCCTCGTTGAGGCGTACCAACTAAACCAACTCGACCGAATCCCCCCACCGTCATGGCGAAGCAGCCGTTCAACCTCGACGACGCCTTCCAGTTTGAGTCCCTACTGGGCGAAGAGGAGCGTCTCATCATGGAGTCCGCGCGCGAGTATGCGCAGTCCAGCCTCGAGCCGCGTGCGCTCGAAGGCAATCAAGACGAGGTGTTCCATCCCGAGATTCCCCGCGAGATGGGGGAGATGGGGCTTCTGGGCATCACCATGGCCGAGCAGTACGGCGGTGCAGGCGCCAGCGCGACGGCCTATGGGCTGGTGGCCCGCGAGCTGGAGCGCGTTGACTCCGCCTACCGCTCCTTTGCCTCCGTGCAGTCCTCGCTGGTGATGTATCCCATCGAAACCTTCGGCACCGAGGAGCAGAAGGAGCGCTTCCTGCCCAAGCTGGCGACGGCCGAGCTGATCGGCTGCTTCGGGCTGACGGAGCCCGACCACGGCTCGGATCCGGGCTCGATGGTCACAACTGCGCTTCGAGCTGACGGCGGCTGGGTCCTCAACGGCGCCAAGATGTGGATCACCAACTCGCCGGTCGCGGACGTGGCCGTCGTCTGGGCGAAGGCGAAAGAAACGCGCGACGATCCGGGCGTCATCCGGGGCTTCCTCGTTGAGAAGGACTTCGAGGGCTTCTCAGCCCCCAAGACGCACAACAAGATGAGCCTCCGGGCGAGCATCACGGGCGAGATCGTGCTCGAGGATTGCTTCGTGCCGGATGCCAATGTGTTCCCAGAGATTCGAGGACTCAAGGGGCCATTCATGTGTCTCAACAGCGCGCGCTATGGCATCGCCTGGGGAGCCGTCGGCGCTGCCGAGGACTGCTACCAGCGGGCCCGGACCTATGTGATGGAGCGCAAGCAGTTTGGCCATCCACTCGGCTCCATGCAGCTCGTCCAGACCACGCTGGCGAACATGCTGACCGACATCACGCAGATGCAGCTCCTCGCATGGCGCCTCGGCAACCTCAAGGACGAAGGCCGCTTGCATCCGTCCATGGTCTCGGTCGCCAAGCGCAACAACGTCGGAAAGGCCCTCGACATCTCCCGCGTCGCGCGCGACATGATGGGTGGCAACGGCATCACGGGCGAGTACCGCGTGATCCACCACATGGTGAACCTCGAAAGCGTCAACACGTACGAGGGGACCTACGACATCCATGGCCTCATTCTGGGCCGCGAGCTGACAGGCATCCAGTCCTTCACGCCGCTCGGCAACCCGCAGCCCTCTGGGGATGGTGCAGTCACCGCACCGCCGCAGGTAGCGAAGGAGGTGGCGTCCAACTAGCCGAGCCTGCTCCTTTGTCTAGCGCCTCGTCAGCTCGAGCTGGCGGGGCGCTTTTCGTTGCCCCCGTTACGTCCATCGGGCGGGTAACGGCCAAGCCTCATCACCCACCCCGTCGCCATGCGCCTGTTCGTCGTCGCCAGCTCGTGGGTCGTTCTACTGCTCACCCTCAACGCATGTGGCACATCCAGACAGTCGTACGCTCCTTCGGAGCAAGCATTGGGAGAAATCGCAGTTGTGTATGATGCGTCAGCCCCACGTGCGCAGGCTCCGGATGCCAATCCGATGAGGCCCACGTTAGAGCAGGACCGAAATCTGGTTCGCAACGCAGCGCTGGACGTGAGCGTGGGCACGGAGGACGGGGTCAATACGGTCGTCGATGAGGCGATTACCATTGCCGAGCAGCTCGAGGGGTACGTTGCCTCCGAAGCGCCGGAGAGGTTGCAGCTCCGAATCCCGGATCACCAGCTCAATGCTGCGTTGGACGCGTTGGCAGCCTTGGGTCGTGAGGAACGCCGGGACGTGGAAGCTGCCGACGTGACGATGCAGTATGCTGACCTCGAAATCCGTCTCGCGAACGCGAAAGCGCTACAGACGCGGCTCCGGGATCTGCTCGAAGAGGCCGAGTCCGTGGAGGACGTTCTGGCTGTCGAGGTCGAGCTGGCGCGGGTGACCTCAGAAGTAGAGAGGCTGGAAGGTCGAATCCGCTATCTGACCCATCAGATCACCTATTCGACGGTCGCATTCTCGGTACGCGACCGAGACCAGCTAGGCCCCCTCGGATACGTTGTTGTGGGTACAGCCAAAGCCATCAAATGGCTCTTCGTCCGCGGGTAGACGGAATCTGCTCGGCGGGCGTCGAGCTAGCGACCGGATCTACGCTGCGATGCGCGCAGGTGCGTCCTCGGTACCTCGCTGGAGCCAGAACGCCAGCACGTCGTCGGCGAACCCAGGCTCTGCGCTGCGGCGAAGCATCCAGGAGAGCAGGGACTGCACCGGCTGATCGGCGTAGAGAGCTTCCTGTGCACCGAGGGCAACGCCGCCCTCGCCGAACATGGCGCCATTCTGAGCCACCTGTTCGTTGAGACCGTCGGTGTAGAACAGCAGTGCACTTTCAGGCGGCACGTTCACTACCTGGTCCGTGTACTCGGTGTTCAGGTCGAGGCCGAGAATGAGGTCCGAGTGGTCGACGGTGCCCGGGCCTGAGGGACCCACCATGATGGGGCGGCAGTGTCCGGCGTTGCAGTAGACCACACGGTGATGCTTCGGCTCCCAGCGCATCAGCAGTAGAGACGCAAACGTCTCCTCCAGAACCTGGTCCTGAATCAGCATTCGGTTGACGCTCTGCATCAGCTCTGCGGGGCTGACGGTCTTGCGAAGCAGGGCGTGAATGGTGGACCGGATGTAAGAGAGGAAGCTGAAGGCGTAGAACTTGGCCTGCAGTCCCTTGCCCATGATGTCGCCCACCGTGATCAGGTAAGAGCCATCTGGGATGCGGGTCCAGTCGAACAGGTCGCCGCCGCCGTCCTCCTTCGGGAGGGTGAAGAAAATCGTCCGATAGCCCGGCTCGTGAGGCATCTCCTTGGGCAGCAGACGGTCGGAGAAGTCGCGGCCGATGCGGGCGTTGAGCTTGCTCTGGTAGACCTGCGTCCGCTGCAGGATCTGCTCGACCCGCTTGATGAGGTGGTCAATGTCAAACGGCTTTGTCAGGAAGTCGTCGATGCCTTTCTTGAGCCCGCGGTCTCGTGTCAGGTCGTCCGTCTTGGCCGTGAGAAAGATGAACGGGATGGCCTGGTACTCCGGTTGGGACCGCAGCGCGGCGAGAAGAGCGAAGCCATCCATTCTCGGCATCATGATGTCCGAGATGATCAGGTCGGGGGCTTGCTCATCCACCATGTCCAGCGCAGCCTCCCCGTCCTGGGCCACACGGACGGTGAAGTGCTTTCCGAGACGGTACTCGAGAAGACGCCGGAGTGTCTTGTTGTCTTCGGCAACGAGGATGTTCGCGGTCGGATTCATGAGGAGAGTGGGTCCGGCCGGACCTCGATGGGTGCTACGGCATCGGACGCACCATCGCCCTGCTCCTCACCCACGGGGAGCGGCAGGTCCTCAGGTGCGGCGTCGAGCATGATGTCTTCTGGGCGGAAGAGGGAGGCGAACAGGTTGTCATCCTCCGGGGCGCGAACGGTGAAAGCGATCTGCTGTGGGTCGGTCTCGCTGACTTCCCGGAACGCGAGATCCTCCGTGCATGAGACCAGCATGAGCAGGCCACGACCCCGCTCCGACGGTGCCGGGGTTTCGAAGATGGACCGCTGCGCGTCGAGCTGGCGAACGAAATCGAAGCCTCGGGAGGAGTCTTCGATCTGGCATCGGAGGCCATCGTCCACGATCTCCAGCGAGAGCGCCAGCTCGGCGGGTCCGCAGAACTCAGCGTGCTGCACGAGGTTGGCGACCCATTCATGCGCCGCCAGGCGCAACACCGCCAAGCCATCGTCGCCGATGGCCGTGCGGAAGGTGTCGACAGCGGCCCACGCATCAAACTGAGCGTGGACGTCGTCGACGAACCGGTCCAGACCTCGGACGTGGAGAGAAGGCATCGGAGCCAGAGAAGGCGAGAGCGGCGCTAGGCAGCTCCTGGTGCGCCGATCTGGGAGGAGCCTCCCTGGGCTTGCGGGGACGTACCCCCCTGGTGCGCCTCGAGCGCAGCCTCTACGGTCGGGAACTGGCGGAACACCTTGTAGGTGCGCGTCAGCTGAACCACGACTTGCACAGGCCGCGAGACGCTCGCGAACACCACCTGGCCGCCTGCTGGCGTCAGCTGGCGATAGAGTGAGAAGATGACGCCGAGGCCGGTGGAGTCCAGGATGCCGGTGCCGGAGAAGTCCAACACGTAGTACCGAACGCCCTGGCGGGCGTGGTCCTGGCAGGCCGCCTTGAATTCCGCAGCATTGCGGAAGTCCAGGGCCTTGCCGACGCGGACGACGGCAGCGGTAGAGGAAACCTTCTGGAATGAAAAGCTCATGGTCGGGGCCGTTCGGCCGAATGGGTGGATCACGCAGGGCGAAAAGGCCCTATGCAGTAGCCCACTTCGAATATCGTACCACGGCGAGCGTCTGTCGGGCAGAACCGTGTCAACTCATCGCGACCGCTAGGGAATCAGAACGCAATAGGCGTTGACTCTGTCAGTTTTCGTGTCTCAACCGCGCGTCTTGGGGCACGTTCCGTAACCCCTGGCGCGGAATTGTAATGAACCTGCCGTCCGGAAAAGCGCAGCCCGGGTTCGGTCTACCTTTCCGTGTGTCTGCCTCGCGTTCCATCCTGCGCCGCTCGTTGTTCTGTGTCCTGTCGATGCTGAGCCTGGCCGCGTGTGTGCATCAGTCCAGTGCAGAGCTTCCCGAAGGCGCGGAATCGCTCGACGACCTGCCCAATGGAGAGAGCTGGGACGCCGAGCTACGCATGAGCGAAGGAGATCAGATGCGTCTTGCGCTCTCCGCACCATATCTGGCGCGGTATGCGGGAGATACGGCCTATGTCTATCTCGGCCCGGATCCGGCTCTGCCGGATTCGGTGCAGCAGGAGGTCTCGGTGCGGCTCTACGATGACGAGGGCGGGCTCACAGCCACCATCACGTCTTCCGAGGCGCGATACGATGAGCGAAGCGAAGAGCTGGTGGCCGAGGGCCGTGTGCGGGCGGAGGTGTCGAGCGGGGTCGGAGCCTCCATTGCTTCGGCCCGGCTGCGCGCCACGCGCGACGGTGCCTTCACTGCCTCGGGCGGGGCCGCGGCGGATCTGAAAGGTGAGGCACAAGCCACCATTCGCGCCCAGCAGATTTCAGGATCCGAGGGCGGGGGGCGCTACGACGCTTCGGGGCGCGTGGTGGTCAACACACGCAGTGGGCGCCGCTTGGACGCGGGACAGGTGATCTGGAACGAAGCCGCTGGGGAGTTTCGGGCCCCCGGGGCCTTTACGTTCGATGGTCCCGGACAACGCGTTCGGGGCGTCGGGCTGACGGCGTCTGCGGATCTGTCGCGGTACTCATTTCGTCGGGCGTCGGGGCAGATCGAGGTGCGAGAGTAATGGAGCGTGGGGCTTGGAAACGTAGGAGACGCATCGACGGTGGCCTCGAGCTGGCGTGCCGGGGTCTACTACTGGTGGCTGTGTGGCTGCTCGTCGCCAGCTCGTCGGTGGAGGCCCAGGTGCGCATCGTAGACATTCAGAATGCAGACCTGATAGAGGTCACCGACGACAGCTCCGGTGTTGTGCGACGCATGACGGGGAACGTGCGGCTTCGACAGGACACCACCTCCATTCGGGCCGACCGTGTCATCGAGTACGAGCGGCAACGCCTCTACTTGCTGAGTGGGAACGTGCGGATCGTCTCCGGGCGCGACACGCTCACCGCGCGCACGGTCACGTACGATGCGAACACCAAAGTCTCCATCGCCGAAGGCAATGTGCGCGTGGGTAATGGAGAGTCCACGTTGTACGCACCCTCGACGCGCTACGACAGCCGAGCCGAGGTCTCGGCGTTCGAGGGGGGAGGGCGCATCCTGAATGAGGGCGCCACCCTCATTGCTCCCTCGGGGACGTACGACTCCTCCCGACGCTTCGCCCGGCTTGATGGGCCTGTATCCCTATACGACTCCACAGGCACGCTGCATGCGGCGCGTGGCACGTACGACGCACGGGTCCAGCGAGCAGACTTCGCTGGCGAGGTGCGGCTGTGGCGCCCCGATGCGCGGATGCACGCAGACTCAGTGGTCTACTTCCGTCGAACGGAGCGCGCCCGCGCATACGGCCAGGTGGTGTTGCAGCGTATTGGTGAGAGCGGGACGATCGAGCGCGTTGGGCAGGCCCCGGCGGATTCGTCAGCTCGAACACTCCTGTTCGGGGAGGAGCTTCTGTTCGACGGCCAGGAAGACCGGGCTCGGGTGCGTGGCTCAGAGACCCGAGACCCACTGCTGCTGCTGCTCAAGGCCGATTCCACCGGGCGCGTGGATACCACGCTTGCACGCGCGCCGCGCATTGACGTGTTCGAGGAGGCGACCGAAGGTGGGGATACCCTCCGTGTGCTGATCGCCGCAGGTGGTGCCCAACTCACTCAGCGTGACTTAGCCGCTCGGGCGGACTCGGTGCATCTGGTCCGCCGGGAGAGTCGAGCTGGTGGCCCAAGTGCAGACCGGTTCGGCTTCTTTGGGCAGACTCGGCCTCGCGTGTGGGCCGATGGGTCGCAGCTCACCGCTGACACCCTTCTCGCCAGCGCGCGAGCCGGCGCCGTGGACACGGTGTTCGCGATTGGGGCGCCGTTCGCCGCTCAGCTCGACTCCACGCTCGGGCGCGTCCAGCAACTCAAGGGGCAGCGCATGCGTGCTCTGTTCGACCAAGACCGGATTCGCCAGCTCGACGTGTGGCCCAACGCCGAGGCGATCTATCACCTGGCCGATGGCGAGGGACGGTTCGAGAGTGTCATCGAGATCACATCGGACTCGCTGGCTTTCGGGTTTGAGGACGGTGAGGTGCGGAACGTATTCGGCGCGACAGGCAACCAGGGCACCCAGACCGCTGGAAATCTGGTCACGGGTCGGAAACGGCTGAGCGGCTTCGCATTCTCTCCCCGCGAGGCTCCTACAGCGCCCTCGGTGTTGGACGTGGACGGGTGGGAGGCGATCTGGCTGCGTACGTATGGACCGTCGCTGCAGGACTTGTTGCCTCTGCTGCCCACCACGGCGAGCACGCCCCGCGGCGACCCGTAGTTTTCCGCCGTGCCTGAGTTGTCCCCTGATGCGCCTCTGATTCTCCGAGCCGACGGGCTGGTGAAGCGCTACCGCCGGCGAACGGTGGTGGATGAGGTCTCGGTGTCCGTGGAGCAGGGCACCTGTGTAGGGCTCTTGGGGCCGAATGGAGCCGGAAAGACGACGACGTTCAACATGATCGTGGGCATTGTGCGGCCCGATGCAGGAGACATCACGCTCGTCAATCCGCTGGTGGATGGACAGGGAACACAGGCTGGAGCGCGGACGCGACTGACGCGGACGCCGATGTATCAGCGGGCGCGGCTGGGCATCGGATATCTGGCTCAGGAAGCCTCCGTGTTTACCAACCTGAGTGTCGAAGACAACATCCGGGCGGTGCTGGATTTTCAGTCGATCCCGCGCGAGGTGAAGCGCCAGCGCGTCGAGACCCTCATTGAGGAGTTTGGGCTGGAGACGGTGCGATCCTCTAAAGGCTACCAGCTCTCGGGCGGGGAGCGGCGGCGCACGGAGATCGCCCGCGCGCTGGCGACCGAGCCACGCTTCATCCTCCTCGATGAGCCTTTCGCGGGTGTAGACCCGATCGCTGTCGAGGACATCATGGAGATCGTCTCGACGCTCCGCGACAAGGGCATCGGAGTGCTCATCACGGACCACAACGTGCACGAGACGCTCGCCATCACCGACCGCGCGTATCTCCTCTACGACGGGAAAATCTTTGCCGAGGGCACCGCCGATGAGCTGGCGGCCAACGAGGAGGCGCGGCGCCGGTATCTCGGCAAGTCGTTCACGCTGGAACGGTACAAGACCTGAGTGGCGCCAGCTCGACTAGCGCCTACTGAACCCGATTCAGGATGTCGGTTCCGATGTCCCCTTCTGAGTTCACCCATCCAACGTCGATGCGGTTCTCACCAATGTGCGTTGTTTCCTCGCGGACGTTGGCGCCCGAGCTGGGGACGAAGTACGTCCACGCGAGCACAGACCCGTCCCAGGTGAGCGACGTGACCTCGAACACCTCACCGTCGGAGTCCACCACGCTCAGTTCGTAGGTGTCGCCGGCAGCTGTGATGGTGTAGGTCGCGCCTCCCTCGATGATCCATACGCCAACCAGCTGCGGATTGATGTCGACTGCGGCGGGCGCCGACGTGCCGCACCCGGAGGCAAGGCACAGGGTGAGGACGCTGAGTGCGAGCGCAGACTGAGCGCCGAATGGAAGTCGAGAGAGACGCATTCCGGGGTTAGGCGGGAAGAGGAGAGGCGCAGTCTAGCGGTGCGGAGGCACACGGACACGGCACGGTCTCGGCCAAGCCTCCGTGAATGAGCACCCTCGAGCTGGCGACCGGCGTATCGTCTGCCACACACACCACGCCGCCCATGACCGGAATGGTCGTCATCCTCGATCCCCGAGCCACCAGCTCTACCATCGACACCGTCACGAAGCGCCTGCAAGGCTACGGGTTCGGCGTGCACCCTTCGCTGGGAGGAGAGCAGGTGGTTCTCGGAGCCGTCGGGGGACAGCCGGACTTCGACGTACGCCACATCAAGGTGTTGGAAGGGGTGGAGGAGGTCTTCCGGGTCACCAGCCCGTACAAATTCGCCAGCCGGACGTGGCACCCCGAAGACACCGTGGTGGACGTGGATGGCGTACCGGTCGGCGGGCCGGAAGTAGTGGTCATGGCCGGTCCGTGCTCGGTCGAGAGCGACGAGCAGATCAACACCTCGGCAGTAGCGGTGGCACGAGCGGGCGCCCGCATCTTGCGAGGAGGGGCCTTCAAGCCACGCTCGTCGCCATACTCGTTTCAGGGACTCGGAGAGGAGGGACTTCGCCTTCTCCGCGAGGCGGGCGACCGAAATGGGCTCAAGGTGGTGACGGAGGTGATGAGCGAGTCGCAGGTCGAGGTGGTAGGCCGCTATGCCCACATCTACCAGATCGGGGCGCGCAACATGCAGAACTTCCCCCTGCTCAAGGAGGTCGGGCGGACGCAGATCCCGGTGCTCCTGAAGCGTGGTCTGAGCGCCACCATCGAGGAGTGGCTTATGAGCGCAGAGTACATCCTCGCCGAAGGCAATCCGAATGTGATTCTCTGCGAGCGCGGCATTCGCACCTTCGAAAGCGCCACCCGCAACACGCTAGACCTTTCGGCGGTGCCGGTGGTCAAGCAGATGAGCCACCTGCCGATTCTGGTCGATCCAAGCCATGGTGTCGGGATTCGTGACAAGGTGACGCCGATGGCGCGGGCCGCAGTGGCAGCAGGTGCCGACGGGCTGATGATTGAGACGCACCCGAATCCGCCGGAGGCGCTTTCAGATGGTCCTCAGTCGCTTTATCTGCCCGGATTTGCAGACTTGATGGATCAGGTGCGGGCCATCGCCGAGGTGGTCGGGCGGTCTGTGGCCTCACGGAGTCCTCTCGTGGAAGCCGCCTGAATGGCTGTATTCTGTGTGCGCAGCACGGAGATGCGTGCTGTCCTCTCCCTCTGTGGCTCGCTTCTTGTGTTGCTGAAGCCACCGACCTCTCTCTTCTGATCGTATGTGTGGCATCGTTTGCTACATCGGCTCCCGCGAGGCGGGAGATCTTCTCGTCTCAGGGCTCCGTCGCCTCGAATACCGGGGGTATGACTCCGCCGGCGTCGCGGTCGTCAACGGCCAACTCGATGTCCGAAAGAAGGAGGGCAAGGTGGACGAGCTGGCGAACCTGCTCTCGAATCGGCCGATCAACGGATCCGTGGGCGTCGGGCACACGCGGTGGGCTACCCACGGCGCCCCCAGCGACTCTAACGCGCACCCGCATGAAGCCTCCGACGGTCGGTTTGCCGTGGTTCACAACGGCATCATCGAGAACTACGACGCGCTCCGCCGTGCCCTCCGGGCCAAGGGCTACGCCTTCCAGAGCGAAACGGACACCGAGGCCCTGGTCCACCTGATCGACGACGTTCAGAAGGAGACAGGGCTCCCGCTTGCCGAGTCCATCCGGCAGGCCCTCACCCAGGTCGATGGCGCCTACGGCATCGTGGTGGTGAGCGAAGACGAGCCCGACATGCTAATCGCAGCACGCAACGGGTCGCCCTTGATCCTGGGAGTGGGCGAGGGCGAGCACTTCGTCGCGTCCGACGCCAGCCCGTTGATTGAACACACCCGTCAGGTGGTGTACCTCAACGATGGCGAGATGGCCATTGTCCGCCGGGACGGCTTCGAGGTGATGTCCATCGAGGGCGCTCCGGTCAACGCGAAAGTCCACGAGCTGGAGTGGGACATTGAGCAGATCGAGAAGGGTGGCTACGAGCACTTCATGCTCAAGGAGATCATGGAGCAACCCGAAGCGCTGGAGAACGCCATGCGCGGGCGCGTCCGGATCGAAGACAATGAAATCCGGCTCGGCGGGCTGATGGACGTGCTCCCACAGCTGGCCAACGCCGACCGCATCATTATCTGCGCGTGTGGCACATCGTGGCACGCGGGTCTGGTGGGTGAATACCTGATCGAGCGCTTTGCCCGGTTGCCGGTGGAGGTGGAATACGCAAGCGAGTTCCGCTACCGCAACCCGGTCTTGAACGAGAACGACGTCGTTCTGGTGATCAGCCAGTCCGGTGAGACGGCGGATACGCTGGCGGCGGTACGCCAGGCCAAGGAGGCAGGCGTGCTTGCCCTGGGCATTTGCAACGCCGTCGGGTCTACCATTGCACGTGAGACCGATGCTGGGGTGTACCTGCATGCCGGCCCGGAGATCGGCGTGGCGTCTACGAAGGCGTTCACTGCCCAGGTGACGGTCCTCAGCCAGCTCGCGCTCCTTCTGGGTCAGGAACGGGGGACACTCACACAGGAGGAGGTGCACAAGCACCTGACCGCCCTGGCAGCCATCCCGGACCAGATCCGAACGGTTCTGGAAGGGGAGTGGCTCGTCCGAAAGATTGCGCGCGATTATCGCTTCGCGTCCAACTTCCTCTACCTCGGGCGTGGCGTGAACTTCCCCGTGGCGCTGGAGGGCGCCTTGAAGCTCAAGGAGATCAGCTACATCCACGCCGAGGGGTACCCGGCGGCGGAGATGAAGCACGGCCCGATCGCGCTGATCGACCAATTCATGCCTGTCGTGTTCATCGCCACCCGCGATGCGACCTACGAGAAGGTGGTGTCGAACATCGAGGAGGTCGTGGCGCGGGGCGGCAACGTCATCACCATCACGGACGAGGGCAACCGCGAACTGGACCGCCTCTCTGAGTACGTGATCGAGGTGCCTAAGACGCTCGACGCCTTCCAGGCGCTTCTGACCGTCATTCCGCTTCAGATCCTCAGCTATCACGTGGCGGTGATGCGGGGCGCCAATGTGGACCAGCCCCGCAACCTCGCCAAGAGCGTGACGGTGGAGTAGAAGCGAGTGACCGAGGTCGCCAGCTCGAGGCCTCGATCTGGCTGGCTGGTGACAGGTGCAGCAGATCGCTGTCGGCATCGGTAGGGACGGGTGTGCTTCTAGCTCTAGCCTCGTTTCCGATGCGCGTGTTCCTTGCCTTGGTCGTTGTGCTCGTTGCTGCGTGCGACACTGACGGAATCGACCCCTCACCCTTCTCCGAAGGGCTGATCGTCGAGATTGAAGACGAGACCGTATTGCGCCTGACCACGGACGGTGCCCCGGGCTGCGCGACGCCGATGGTCATCGAGTCGGAGGTGTGGTCTGACGAGCTGGCGGTGGACGTGCTCGGGCTGGCGCTCAGCCCCGGGTGTCTTGCCCTCATTCCCTCGACGTGGACCCGCACGTTGCCAGCCTTCGAGGACTCGCTGGTGCTCACCATCCGCCACAACAGCGAGACCGATCGATATGTCATTCGCGACACGCCATCCGGACGTCAGCTCGAGGGGATCCGTTCGTCGGTGACTCGTCTGGGAGCAGGCTAGCGATGCGCAGACGTCCGTAACTTTGGCGCATGATCAATACGGACGCCCTCGACGCTCTTTTCGCCCGCTACAAGGAGATCATCGACCGGATGGCCGATCCGGAGGTGGCGAGCGACCCGGCTCGCTCTGCCCCACTCGGACGCGAGCTGTCCGGGCTGGAGCCAGCGGTCAAGGCGGCCCGGGTCTGGCGCGAGCTGAAAGATGAAGTCGAGGGCCTTCGTGAGATGGCAGACGCGGAGGAGGGCGAGCTGGCGGAGATGGTCCAGATGGAGCTGGAAGAGAAGCAGCCTCAGCTGGAGGCCGCTGAAGCCACGCTCGAGGAGGAACTAATCCCCAAAGACCCCGAAGATGTGCGCGACGTGATCGTCGAGATTCGTGCAGGGGCCGGAGGCGACGAGGCCGCCCTGTTCGCCGCCGATCTGTTTGGCCTTTACCAGTCTTTCGCCTCGCAGCACGGATGGAAGATGGAGGTGCTCGACGTGAGCGACGGAGGTGCCGGGGGCTACAAAGAAGTCACGTTCTCACTCAAGGGTAGCAGTAACTCGACGGGCGTGTATGGCACCATGAAGTTTGAGAGCGGCGTCCACCGGGTGCAGCGCGTTCCGCAGACCGAAAGCCAGGGGCGCATCCACACGTCAGCGGCGACGGTGGCCGTGCTGCCGGAGGCCGAGGAGGTGGATGTGGAAATCCGTGACCAGGATCTTCGGATCGATTACTATCGCTCCTCCGGTCCGGGCGGCCAGTCCGTGAACACGACGGATTCGGCAGTCCGCATCACGCACGAGCCGACGGGGCTTGTGGTGTCCATCCAGGACGAGAAGAGCCAGCGCAAGAACCGCGAGAAGGCCATGCGTGTGCTGCGGTCGAGGCTCTACCAGGCGGAGCTGGACCGCGTTCACGCTGAGCGTGCGGAAGCGCGAAAAGAGATGGTCGGTTCCGGGGACCGCTCGGCCAAGATCCGCACCTACAACTGGCCCCAGGGCCGCGTGACGGATCACCGTCTCGACGGAGATGACAAGAACCACGCGCTTCAAGGCATCCTCGGCGGCGATCTCGATCCGATCATCCGCGCCCTTCAGGTTGCCGATCGAGAGACGCGTCTCGCGCAGATGGGAGACGGGTAAAGGAAGCGTTTCCCAGTCCCGCCATCGCAGGTGCGGTGCTGGATCTGACGTGAGAACACACCGTTGCCAGCAAGGGCGGTAGGGGCCTCGAGCTGGCGGAGGCGCCGCTCTGGAGGCATCTTCATCCACCATCCACCATCCACCATCCACCATCCACCGTCCATCTCACGTCCTCGCACCATCTTCTGGAAAGTCGCTGGCGTCCTTGTGGGGGTTCAGGTGGCGACCGCCCTGCTCGCGGTGGGGCTGAGTGCCTACTTCGCGCAAGAGCGGAGTCGCGAGCTTCTGGTGGGCACGCTCCAACTCCGCCTTGATGCGGTGGCTGAGGAGATCGAGGAACGTGCTGAGGTCGACGCCCTCGGCGGCGTCACGCTCTCGCCCCGGTTTCGTCTCGACCTCGCGACGCGGTTCGACGACCCCCAGGCCCTCCTTGACCTCGACGGAAGCATTCTCGACACGTTGGATGTTGCCGGCGTGGTCCCGGTCGTGCCAGACAGCGCACTCACGGCACTCGCCGATGGGCGGATCGCTCTCGACGCAGATGGCGACGACACGTGGGCGCTTGCGCCGATTCTGGACGTTGGCGGGCTTCCCGTTGGCGGGCTGCTGATTCGACCGCTCGACAGCACCATCGAGCAGGAGACCCGTGGCACACGAGGGGATTTCCAGCGCGCCATGCTCGCCACGGTAGTGGTGGCCGTTGGACTGGCGCTGTTGCTGGGGGCCCTGTTCTCCACGCAGCTCATCCGGCCCGTCCGTCAGATCACGCGCCGCGTGGAGCGCCTCGGGGCGCAGGACTTCGCAGACCGCCTGCCGGAGGGTGGACGTGACGAGTTGGGACGCCTCACCAGTGCGATCAACGAGATGGCGGCGCGCATTGAATCGAGCCTGGACGAACTGCGGGCGACCGACCAGCTGCGCCGCGAGCTTGTGGCGAACGTCGGGCATGACTTGCGCACGCCGCTGGCAGGGCTTCGCGGGTACCTCGAGGAGGCCGAACGATTCGCGACGGAGGGACGCTCGGAGGCGGCGGCGCAGGCGCTCGTTTCTGCACGCAAGCAGGCCGAAGGCGCCAGCGCGTTGGTCTCCGATCTGTTTGAGCTGAGCGTGCTGGATCGTCCGCCGGAGAGCGTGCCCTTGCATCGAGGTCCTGTTCCTCTAGGTGAACTCCTCCGCGATGTCGCAGGAGGGCATCGCCGCGCCTTCGATGAGGCCGAGGTCGACTTCGAATTGGACCTGCCGACGGGGCTTCCCACACTGAACGCGGACGGGCGTCGTCTTGTGCGGGTGCTTTCGAACCTGCTGGACAACGCGCGACGGCACACGCCAGCTCGAGGGCACGTCACGCTCGCGGCCCGTACGAACCCAGGGCAGGCGGTGATTGAGGTCCGCGACACAGGCGTGGGCATCGCGCCAGGCGACCTCGAGCTGGTGTTCGAGCGCTACTACAAGGGCTCGGACGCGCGCACGCGAGGGGAGGGCGGCACAGGTCTCGGGCTGGCGATCGCTCGGGCTATCGTGCGGGCGCACGGGGGCGAGCTGGCGGTGGAGAGTGAGGTCGGTGAGGGCAGTGCGTTTCGGATCACGCTCCCGCTCGACTACCAACCTCGAGCGGAGGCCTCGGCTGCGAACCGGTCGTAAGCCGGGCGGTGGGAGCCATCGTTCCGGCGTAGGCCGAGGGTGCCGAGGTAGGCCAGGAAGGCCGGGTCGGAAAGGCCGTAGTAGGTCTCGAATTCGTCCACCTCCGCAGGCGAGAAATCCGTCAGGAACGAGTAGGACACCACCGAGATGTGGTCCTTCTGGACGTCCCAGGCCTTGAACAGCTCCGTCACGAACTCCGCCTGCTGCTCGTCTGAGCTGTCGCACGTCGGGCTGGCGGGATACCCGGCCTCCAGCACCTCAATGGGTCGATCCGGGTAGCGGCGCACCAGCTCGGCGAAGTCACTGCTCACGACGCTGGGAGGGTGCATGGTGAAGTCGTCCTCCAGCGGATAGTAGGTCGTCAGGATTGCGTCAGAGGTGGTGTTGAGTTGGGCGGCGCGGGAGGCGTTCCCGCCGGTCAAGCCGCCAAACGTCACCTTCACGCCCACCGTCACCTCAGGGCGGAGCGCCCGGACATGGGCCGCGCCAGCTTCATAGAGTGCCTGGTAGGCAGTCCACATGGTCGGGTCGGAGAGCCAGGCGTCGACCTCGTTGCCGAGGGCAATCGTCGTCAGCTCGGTCGTTGGGACGCGCGAGAGCACGGTGTCGATGAGCGTCTGGTACCGGGCGATCACGTCTGGGTGGTCGAACGGCAGGTCGCGCAGGTCGGCAGGACGCACGTCATTGTTGGTGTCCACCGGCCCGATCATCATCCCGACGCCAATCTCGCGCGATGGGTAGAACGTCTCGATGATGTCTGGAAACGTGAAGTCGTAGACGCCCGGCTGAGGTTCCAGACGCTCCCAGGTCAGCGAGATGAAGACGGTTTCCGACCCGAGCGCCTGGGCGGTTGCCAGCGCGGCGCCGTAGTCCTCGCCGTTCGCATTGACAATGTCGATAGACAGAACTCGGTCCCCACGTGGGACCACGTCCTCAGGACTCTCCTCCGTCGTGGCCGGATCACAGCCGGACGTGAGAAGGAGGGCGATGCAGAGGCTGAGTGTCAGACGCATGGCGCGAACCGGCAGGATCTACACATGACGCAGGGGCGCGCCAGAAGGGTACAGGCGACGCAAACCATGGGCCAGGACGGCGATCCCTCGAGCTGACGTCCCCTCAGCCGTCGCCAGCTCGAGGTGGGATCCCTGGCGGAGCCGTCCGTACTTTTTGCCCTCCTTCTTCTGCTTGCGTCTATGCGCCCTCTTCCTGTTCCGACACTCGCGACTCTCGTCCTGGCTGCTCTTCTGGCGGCCTGCGCCACCGCTCAGACGGTGGAGCCTCGGGTCGAAGATCCGCCTCTGTCCGAAGAACGCACGCCCCCGGTTCTCCAGACCGTGGCCGCCGAGACCCTGACGCTCGAGAAGCTGTTCGCAAGCGGCGAGTTCTTCGGCGAGAGCTTCCAGGGCGGGCGCTGGGCCGAAGAGGGACCGATGCTGCGTTACATCGACTCGGACCCGAGCGGGGCCTCCAATCTGATCGAGTGGAACCTGGAGACCGACCAGCGGCGGACGTTACTCGAAGGCGCGACCCTGACCAAGCCGGACGGCGACGGTCGCATCGCCATCGAGGACTATGCCTATGCCACCGACGGCTCGAAGGTGCTCCTCTACACGGACTCCGAGCGTGTGTGGCGCCTCAACACGAAGGGATACAACTACGTCTACGACCTTGGCTCCGGCGATGTGATGCCTGTCTCGGGGCGGTCGGCAGGGCATCAGATGTTTGCCAAGTTCGACCCGGCGGCAGAGCACGTCGCCTTCGTGCGCAACCGCAATCTGTACGTCGTCGAGCTGGCGACGGGCGACGAGCGGGCGCTGACCACCAACGGCGCGCCGGGGACCGTCATCAATGGCACGTTCGACTGGGTCTACGAGGAGGAGTTCGGCCTCCGCGATGGCTTCCGGTGGAGCCCAGACGGGGACCGCATCGCGTTCTACCAACTCGATGAGTCCAACACGCGGGACTATCAGATGATCGACTACCGCTCGCTGTACCCGGAGATGACGCAGTTCCGGTACCCGAAGGCGGGGGAGACCAACGCGGAGATCCGTGTCGGCGTTGTTGATCCCCGTAATGGCGAGACACTGTTCTTCGACACCGACACCTGGATGGAGGGCGGAGACGAGACGGAGTACATCGCCGCGATGGGCTGGACGCCACCCCTTGAGGATGGTGAGAGCGACGTGTGGATGCTGCGCCTCAACCGCGATCAGGACCACGTGGACTTGCTCTACGCCGACCCGGAGACGGGCGCGGTCCGCACGATCCTGACCGAGACCAACGACAGCTACATCGAGGTCGAGAATGGGTTCTCGGATACGGAGACCGGGACCATCACCTTCCTCGACGATGGCGAGCACTTCGCGTGGCGCTCTTCCCGCGACGGATACGGACACATCTACCTCTATACGCTCGATGGCGCGCTCGTCCGCCAGCTCACCCAGGGCGACTGGGACGTGACCGACTTCCACGGCATCGATGAGGCGGACGGCCAGATCTACGTCACCACGACGGCCTCCAGCTCGATGGAGCGGCACCTCTACAAGATCCCCCTCTCGGGCGGCGAGCCCGTGAAGCTGACCCGCCAGCCGGGATGGCACAGCGTCGATCTCTCCCGCGACTTCGACTACTTCATCGACACCGTCTCGGATGTCGCCAGCCCGCCGACGACGGCTCTCTACCGCACCGATGGCACGCTCGTCCTCGAGCTGGTGGATAACGCCGCGCTCAAGCGGCGCCTCGCGGCCTATGACCTTCCACCCGCGGAGTTCATGACGGTCCCCGCCGCCGACGGGACGCCGCTCAATGCCTACCTCGTGAAGCCGCGCAATTTCGACCCGAATCGGGCCTATCCGCTCCTGATACATACCTACGGCGGGCCGGGAAGCCAGGAAGTCCGCAACAGCTGGGCGGGCACCGAGCGCTTGTGGCATCACTACCTCGCCGAGACCTATGGCGTGTTGGTGGCGGGTGTCGACAACCGAGGCACGGGCGGGCGCGGCAAGGCCTTCCGCACGGCTACCCAAGACCGCCTAGGCATTCTCGAGGCCGAGGACCAGATCGCCGCCGGGCAGTGGTTCGGCGAGAAATCCTATGTGGATGCCGACCGCATGGGCATCTGGGGCTGGAGCTACGGTGGCTATCTGACGCTCCTCGCGATGACCTACGAGGACGGCCCCGAGACGTTCAGCACCGGCATCTCCGTCGCGCCTGTGACCACCTGGCGCCAGTATGACACCATCTACACCGAGCGCTACCTCTCGACCCCTCAGAAGAACCCCGACGGCTACGACCTCGGCAGCCCGACGACCTACGCTGAGCGCCTGCGCGACGAGCAGAGTCTTCTCATCGTCCACGGCGATGCCGACGACAACGTTCACCTCCAGAACACGCTCCTGATGGTGGATGTGCTGCAGGCCCAGAACAAGCAGTTCGACCTGATGATCTATCCGGGCCGCAACCACGGCATCTACGGCGGGCGCACGCGGCAGCACCTCTTCACGATGATGACGCGCTACATCGCCGAGCACCTCACCCACGAGGTGGCTGCGGATGTGAGGTAGGAGCGTATCGAGATACGCTGTTACGACGTCCTGGCGCCACTTCGAGATGTCGATTCGGCAACGAGCTGGCGAGCCTCTGCCAGCTTGGCGTTGGACCAGTAGCCCTCCAGGCGGTCGAGGGCTGGACCCAGATACGTGATGCTCGGAATGGTCTGGTTCTCGATTAGAAGCGTGGTGTAGTACGCAATCGCTTCCTGCCGCTCGCGCGTCAGCGGGTCATTGTTGACGAGGTGGCCGTGGAGGAATCCGCTTGCAGCAATCACTTCGCGACGGGACTGAACCGCCACATCGGGGTGTGCGTCCGCAAGGAACGCACGGAGTGCCCGGTCGCCCTCGGTCCACGTCTCGGCTGAAATGGCCGAGCGAAGGGCATCCCGAGTCGGTCGGATCATCTCGTAGTGCGTACGCCAGATCGCGCGTTTCTGCTCGGCGTCCCCGTTCCCTTGGATCGCGAGTTGGCGAGGCGTCGGGTACGCGTCTTTCAAGACGAAGAACGAATCGGACTCATGCCCGACCGGCTCGCTGGGCTGGCAGGCGGCGAGGGACACGAGCAGGGCGGAGCAGAGGAGGAGACGCATCGAGTTGGCGGGAGGACATTCGTTAGGGTACGACGACACGCTGCTCTCCACAAGACCTCCCGCCGTTCGTCAGCTCGACCTCGCTAGCTTGCCGCAGCACCCGATCCCGAGCCCGTGTCCCTCGACCTTCTGATCTCCGGCGGAACCCTCCTCGACGCCCGTACGGGCGACACCAGACGCGCCGATATCCTCATCCGCGGCGGCAAGATTCACCAGCTCGGCAACGAGCTGGCGGCTCCCGAGGGCGTCGCGACGTACGACGCCACGGGCAAGACGATTTCAGCGGGGTGGATGGACATGCACGTCCACTTCCGCGAGCCAGGACAAGAGCATAAGGAGACCATCGAGACCGGTGCGCGCGCAGCTGCGCAAGGGGGGTTCACAGCCGTCGCGTGCATGCCAAACACCGAGCCGCCCATCGCCACGCGCGATGTGGTGGAGTTCGTCCGCAAGCGGGCAGAAGGACTCCCCGTGGACGTGTATCCCATTGGGACCGTCTCGAAGGGACGGAAGGGGGAGAGTCTCGCGGAGCTGGCGGACATGGCAGCGGGCGGTGCGGTCGCGTTCTCCGACGACGGCTCGCCGGTGCAACACGGCGGGCTCATGCGACGGGCGTTGGAGTACGCACGGACGGTAGGCAAGCCGATCCTCGGCCACGAGGAGGACCTGACGCTCAACGCCGGGCACGGCTCCATGAACGAAGGCGAGGTCGCCACGCGCCTCGGTCTGCCGGGCATCCCGGGGCTCGCCGAGGAGGCCATGATCGCGCGCGACGCGCTGCTGGCGGAGTTCACGGGCGGCCACGTCCACGTCTGTCACATCTCGACGGCCCGCGCTGTCGACATCGTTCGCCGCGCGAAGGCCCGGGGTGTGCCGATCACGGCCGAGGCGTGTCCCCACCACTGGGCGCTCACCGACGAGGCTGTGGCCGAGAGCGAGTACGACACGCACACGAAGATGCACCCGCCGCTCCGCACCGCCGCCGACGTGCAGGCCATCAAGGACGGGCTGGCGGATGGCACCATCGACGTGATCGCCACCGACCACGCGCCGCACGCGAGCTTCGAGAAGGAGGTCGAGTTCATTGAAGCGCCGTTCGGCATCCTCGGGCTCGAGATGTGCTGGGGCCTGACCGGGCGCGACCTCATTCAGCCGGGCGTGATCTCGATGGAGGACGCCGTCTACAAGATGGTTGTCGCTCCACGTGAGATCCTTCACCTCGACGTGCCTGAGATCGCCGAGGGCGAGCTGGCGAATCTGACCCTCTTCGACGCGGAGACCGAGTGGACGTTCGAGGAGCGCCACATCGGATCGAAGAGCCACAACACGCCGTTCGTCGGCGCGCCGATGGTGGGGCGGGCGTGGGCCATCGTCAACAACAGCCAGCTCGTGGAGGCCGTGGTGTAGCCATGCCGAGCCACCTCCCAACGCACAAGCTCGAGCTGGCGAGGATTCCCGCTGAAGCGCCGAAGACCGAGACATCATCCGCTTTGCGCAGACCTACAACGGGTACAAGGCTGACGGGAAGGAGGGCGTTCGGGCCATGGCAGCGCGGCTCAAGGCCGAGGGATTTCAGGACTTCACGGTCGATGAGTTGAGGCTGGCGTTGTTCGGTCGCCAGCGCGCCCACTACCACCAGGGCGGTGGCTGGCCTGGCCAGCCGGATACGCTCATGATCCAGATGCGCGAGCTGACGACGGACATTCGCCAGCGCGTCGCAGCGGGGGAGCACCTGACCCAGGTGCCGGCAGGGCCAGAGATCCGGGTGTGGACCGGCGACATCACCACCCTTCACGTGGACGCGATTGTGAACGCGGCCAACACCAGCCTCTTGGGAGGCGGCGGCGTGGATGGGGCGATCCATCGAGCCGCAGGCCCCAAGCTGCTCGAGGCCTGTCGGGAGATCCATGAGCTTCGTCCAGGCGTCCGATGCCCGACGGGCCAGGCGCGCATTACCCGGGGGGTCAAGCTGCCTGCCCGCCACGTCATCCACGCCGTCGGGCCGCGCTGGCACGGGGGAGAGCACGGCGAGGACGACGCGCTGGCGTCGGCCTACCGCTCCAGCCTCGGGCTGGCGGAGGCGCATCAGCTCGAAGCCATCGCTATCCCCGCCATCTCGACGGGCGTCTACGGCTTTCCGCCCGCCCGAGCGGCCCGCATCGCAGTCGAAACCATCCGAGCGTGGCAGGGTCGGGAGCATCCCGTGTGGGTCACCCTTGTCGGGTTCGATGAAGCGGCGTCCCACATCCTTCGTGCGGCCCTCGCTGGGGAGCGGGATGCCAAGCCGTAGCTTGCTTCTCTCGCCTCGTGCTGATGCCATGGAAACGCTTCCGACTTCGATCACGCCTGAGTTTCTCCGCAGCCAGACGCTCGGCATCGACGCGCCGATCCAGACCCCGTTCGGGGAGCGTCGAATCGTCTACGCCGACTTTACGGCGTCGGGCCGCCAGCTCGCATTTCTGGAAGACCATCTCCGGGATGTGGCGGCGGTCTATGCAAACGCTCACACCGAGGACAGTGTGACGGGACGGACGGCCACACGGCTGCTCCACGAGGCCGAGGCGGCCATCAAGCGGGCCGTCGGTGCTGGGCCGACGGGCAAGGTGATTTGCTGTGGAAACGGATCGACAAGTGCCATCCACAAACTTCAGCAGCTCCTCGGCATTGCCATTCCGCCCGCGACGCTCCGAGAGGTGGCCGACCGCCTGGATCGCCAGCTCGTGGACGAGGAGGCTGGTGGGCGGCTCGCTTACGATCTCCGGGAGCAAGGACCCGTCGTGTTCGTCGGGCCGATGGAGCATCACTCCAATGAGATCACGTGGCGGGAAGGTCTCTGCACGACGGTCGAGATTCAGCTTGACGCTAAGGGACAGGTCGATCTCGCTGACCTCGAGCAGCATTTGACGGACCCACGCTGGAAGGGCCGATGCAAGATCGGCTCCTTCTGCGCGGGCTCAAACGTGACGGGCATTCTCGCCCCGGTTCATGACATCGCCCGCCTGCTGCACGCCTACGACGCGCTGGCTGTGTTCGATTACGCGGCCTCAGGGCCGTACGTCGAGATCGACATGAGCGGCAGGGGGGACTCGGAGGCGCGGCTCGACGCCGTCTTCCTTTCTCCCCACAAATTTCTCGGCGGCCCGGGGTCGAGTGGCGTGCTGGTGTTCGACGAGGCCATCTACCCCCACGAGCTGGCGCCGAGCGTGGGCGGGGGCGGCACCGTCGTCTACGTAAACGAGACCTACCACGACTACATCGACGACATCGAGGCTCGCGAGACGCCTGGGACGCCAGGGCTCTTTCAGGTGCTCCGTGCAGCCTACGCACTAGATATCAAGGACGCCATCGGAGCTGACACGATCCACCAGCGCGAGCACGCGCACTTGGAGCGGGCGCTGGCACGTTGGCGAGACGATGGACGGATCGACATCCTAGGCTCAGACCAGCCCGTGGGCCGAATCGGCATCGTGTCCTTTAATGTCCTCGACGGCGTCGGGGGCGTCCTGCACCCACGCTTCGTGACGGTGCTGCTCGACGATCTCTTCGGCATCCAGAGCCGCGCCGGATGTTCCTGTGCGGGGCCGTATGGACATCGCCTGCTCAACATCGGCCCGGCCGCCAGCGCGAAGTTCCGTGCCTCTTCGTTGGAAGGCCTCCACGGTCTCAAGCCCGGCTGGGCACGCGTGGGATTCCACTACTCGATGGACGACGCCGAAGCCGACTTCGTGGCCGACGCGGTCCTGTTCGTGGCTGAGCATGGCGCCCGGTTCCTGCCTCAGTACGCGTTCGACGTGGAGTCTGGAGCGTGGAGTCACCGCAGGGGGCGATCCGAGCCGCTCGCCTACGGTCTGGCGGCAGCGCTCAACGCGACGCCGACCGCCTCGGTCTTGCTTGACGCCAGCTCGAGGCGGGCCTACTACGCCGATGCCCTGAACAAGGCCCACGAGCTGGCGAGCGCACTCGAGATGCCCGACCTCGGCGCTCGCATCGACGGGCAGTACGCGGACCTCCAGTTCTTTGCCCTCGCGTAGCCTGTGCCCCGCTCGTCATCGCCAGCTCGCTCATCGCGGACCCGTGCGTGGGTCCTGGGGCTCGGGCTCCTCGCGCTGGCGGCTGGAGTTGCCTGGTTCGTGATGCGGGAGCCCGCTCCGCCCCCGCCCGCAGAACGCCCCCGATTCGATGCGTCGCGTGCCTTCGCCGATGTGGAGCGTCAGGTCGCTTTTGGGCCCCGCGTGCCCGGCACCGACGCTCACGCCGCGCAGCTCAGCTGGATGGTGGCGCGCCTGGACAGCCTCGGGCTGACGGTGGATCGCCAGTCCGTCGCGTTCGCGGACCCCGCCGACTCGACGCGCGTCTTTGAAGGCACCAACGTGGTCGCGGCATTCCGGCCCCAGGCGCGTCGGCGCGTGGTGCTCTGCGCCCACTGGGACAGCCGACCGGTGGCCGATAACGACCCGGACCCCGCGCGCCGAATGGAGCCCGTGCTGGGCGCGAACGATGGCGGTTCCGGTGTGGCGGTGCTGCTCGAGATTGCGCGCCTGCTGGTCGCCAGCCCTCCCCCCGGTGACATCGGCATCGACCTCGTGTTTTTCGACCTGGAAGACCTCGGCGAGTCGACTGGCGATACGCTCGATGTGCCGTATGCGGCAGGCAGCGAGCTGTTTATGCAGGCCAACCCGACCTACCGACCGGAATGGGGCATCTTGCTCGATATCGTGGGCGACCGCAATCTGCGAATCCCGCGTGAGGGCTTCTCCCAGCGCTATGCTCCCGTTGTCCTGGACAGTGTCTGGGCTGCGGCCCGCCGCGTGGAGGCCTCTGCCTTCCTCAATGAAATCGGCATGCCGGTGCAGGACGACCACATCGCGTTTCTGAGCCGAGGCATCCCGGTCGTCAATCTCATCCAGACGCCGTTCCCGGAGACGTGGCACACGACGTTCGACACGCCAGATCGGATGTCGGCGGAGAGCCTGGGCCAAGTCGGCTGGGTGGTGATCGAGGCCTTGTGGGCGGATGCGGAGGCCCACGTCGCCAGCTCGTAGAGCGGACTCGAGCTGGCGAGTCTCAGCGCGCCATCGCCAACGCCAGCGCCAGCGCAGCGTAACGGCCGAAGCGCACGCTCACCACCAGCGTGGCGAACACGATGGGCCGGACGCGCGCCACGCCCGCCGCTAGCGTGAGGGGGTCGCCGACGATGGGGAGCCATGAGAGCAGAAGCGCCGGGACGCCAGCGCGTTCCGTCCAGCGCAAGGCCGTTCGGCCCGCCCGGGAAGCCATCAGGCGGGTCTCGATCCGGTCGCGGCTCCATCGCCCTAGTCCATAGTTGAGCGCGCAGCCGAGGCTGTTGCCCACCGTCGCCCATACGAGTGCCGGGGCCACCGGATAGCCCGACGCAAGGACCGCGACGAACGCAGCCTCAGACGAGATCGGAACGAGCGTAGCGCCGACGAAGGCGGCCACGAACAGGCCCGGGCCGCCCCAGAGCGCGGGATCAACCATGTCGTCGGGCCTCGAGCTGGCGTTGGTGCTATCCGAGCAGCACGTCCAGCACCACCAGCGCGAAGAAGACGGGCACGTAGACGATGGACGCCAGCAAGAGACGCCGCGCGCGCTCATCCGTCGGCTCGCTGAAGAACGAGAAGGCGGGAATCGTGAAGGCTGTTCCGAGGCCCGCCATCCCCACGAGATACAGAAGTCCTGCTGGGCCGATGGCGGATGGCAACATGCCGGCGATGAGCAAGAGCAAGGTTGCCACCAGCGCGATCCAGGCGGCAGCCCGGGCGCCACCTTCGGTCTGCGGTAGCATCTTGAAGCCCCCCGCTGCATAGTCCGCCTTGTACATCCACGCCAGCGCGAAGAAGTGGGGGAGCTGCCAGAGGTAGAGGATGGCGAAGAGCGACCATCCGGTGCTGTCCAGCACGCCTGTCGCCGCCGTCACGCCGCCGAGAGCCGGTAGGGCACCTGGAATGGCTCCAACAAGCGTGTTGTGGACGGTTCGCCGTTTGAGTGGTGTGTAGACCAGGACGTAGAGCACCACCGTCAGGGCTGCCAGCCCCGTGGTCAGCACGTTGGTGGTGAGAGCGAGCACAACGGTTCCCGCAACCGCGCAGAGGAGACCATACAGCGTGGCGGACATCCGGCCTACCCGGCCGCTTGCGACAGGACGCGCCCTGGTTCGGGCCATCAGGGCATCGTAGCGTCGCTCCATGGCGTGGTTCAGCGCGCCGGACCCTCCAGCCGTGAGGCCTGTGCCTACCATCAGCCCCACGAGGGTGAGCCAGTCGAAGGCTGGGTCGGCGGCCATCAGGTAGGAGGCCGCGGCCATGACGACCACAAACCCGGTAATTCCTGGCTTGAGAAGCTCCTTGTAGTCCGAGACAACGCCGTGCGTCGAGTCCACGCGGTCGAGACGTAGGGGGGCGGTGGCAGAGACGACGGGGCTGCTCATGCGAGGGATGTGCGAGAGGTCCCAATCAACGTCGAATCGGTGTCGGTTTTCGTGGAGAAGTGGGGAGATCCCAGCGGAGAAACGGGTGATGCGAAGCCTGGGCACTCGCGCGCGATAGCTTGCCGCTCCTCTCCGGTTGATTCTCCCTCTCCTATGCCTCTTCTCGCAACGGTTTCCGGCATTCGCGGTGTCTTCGGTGACGGTCTCGATCCGTCGGTTCTCACGCGCTACAGCGCAGCGTTTGGAGCCTGGCTCCGGCAGCAGACGGAGGCCCAGCCGCGCGTCGTCGTTGGGCGCGACGGCCGGATTACGGGCGACGTGTGCGCGCGAATCGTCACCGCCACCCTTCAGGCGTCGGGGTGTGATGTGATCGACGTTGGGCTAGCGACGACGCCCAGCGTGGCGATGGGCGTGCTGAAGCACAAGGCCGATGGCGCGGTCATCCTTTCGGCCAGCCACAACCCGGCGCAGTGGAACGCTCTCAAGCTGCTCAACCGCAAGAGTGAGTTTCTCTCTCCCGAAGAGGGCGCCGAAGTCCTCGAACTGGCGGAACAATCGGTGGCTGAGCACACAGTGGGCATCGACTATCTCGGCGGGTACACCACCGACGATGTGCTGGACGACCATGTGCAGGCCATCCTCAACCTGCCTTACATCGACGCCAGCTCGATTCGCGAGCGTGGCTTCAAGGTGGTAGTCGATGGCATCAATTCCGTCGGGGCCTTCGCGATTCCTGCGATGCTGACGGCGTTGGGCGTGGACGATGTTGAGGTGCTGAATGCCGAGGTCAACGGGCAGTTCGCACACAATCCGGAGCCTCTGCCGCAGCACATTGAAGGCATCACTTCACGTGTCGCTGAAACCGATGCGGATCTGGGGATTGTGGTCGATCCTGATGCCGACCGGCTCGCCTTCGTGCAGGATGGGGGGACGTTTTTCGGCGAGGAACTGACGCAAGTGGTGGCCGCCGACTTCATATTGGGCAAGAAGGCCGGGCCCGTGGCGACCAACCTGTCGTCCAGCCGTGCGATTGAGGATGTGGCGGCGAGGCACGGACAGCGGGTCGAGCGCTCGCCGGTGGGCGAGATCCATGTCGTTCGTGCCATGCAGGCGGCGGATGCGGTGATTGGCGGAGAGGGCAACGGGGGCGTTATCCTGCCGGATCTGCACTACGGACGTGACGCGCTGGCGGGCGTCGCGCTGGTGCTCCAGCATCTTTCGGAGACAGGCCAGTCTCTCTCCGGCGTAAGGGCGTCGCTACCGCACTACTCCATCGCCAAGCACAAGCTGCCGTTGCATCCAGACATGGACGCTGACGCGCTGCTCGCGGCGCTGGCAGAGCGCTACGCGGGGGGACGGGTCTCGACCGCTGACGGCGTGAAGGTGGATCTGGATGAGGGGTGGGCACACGTCCGCAAGTCCAACACGGAGCCCATCCTACGGGTCTACACGGAAGCCGCCAGCCCGGAGGCCGCCGACGCGCTGGCGGAGCGGTTCAAGGCCGAACTGCTGGAGGGCTAGACAGTGCCGTCGGCTCTCAGCTATGTCCTCGTCGCCGTCGTCTACCTTGCCGGCGCCTTTGCGGCGACAGAGTCGGGATGGACGGCGACGGTCCGGCTTCTCAAGATGCAGCCGAGCCTCTGGCGGGCCACGCTGATCGCTGCTGCCGAGGGGTTTGTTGGGCTGGGGACTGGCGTGCTGGCGGTCATGATTGGGGTGTGGTTTCTGCCCGAGCGCATTCTGACTCTCGCACTGGCAGCTGTCGTGGGCGTGACGATGGGGGCCGTGCGCCAGATCAAGGCGTTCCGTACTCAGGCGGCGGACTATCGCGCGCGGGACGAGGCCGAGGAGAGCCCGTCGTCAGCTCGAGGCGCGTTCATTGCAGACGCCTTCTTGAGGGAGGTCCGGTACGGTGTGGCAGCACGCGTGATGGGTGCCGTGGCCGTGCTCATCGGTGTGATTGTGGAGGCGCTGTCGCAGTAGCCTGTGGATCCATGTCTTGGTTCATCCTGGGCTGGGCTGGTAGTACGATCAGATCAGGTATCGAGCTCGGTGGACGGCTAGACTGGATCCATGACGCGGATTCGACTCGCCCTACTGTTGATCGGTCTCGCGGCTTCGGGCTGTGTGTCCACTTCGCCGGTGTTGCTCTCGACCCCAGAAGGGCGGGCTGAAGTCAACGCGCATTCCGAACGAAGCCCGAGCACGCTCTATCTGGAAGGCCAGAGAGGACGCGCTGTTCGTGCTCTGACCCTTGGACCTGAGACGACGACGTGGACGGATCGCCTCACTGGTGATCCATGCTCGGTGGCGACGGACGAGGTTCGTGCGGTGTCGTTTCGGCCATGGCGCAGCCGGATTCTCCGGTGGACCGCTGTGGGCATCGGCGTCGGAGTCGTTCTCGGGTTGGTCGCGAGTACTCAAGACAAGGGCGGGATCATCTCGTACACGCCACTTCAGTATGCCGCTATCTATGGCTACGGAGGGGGCGTACTTGCTGCAGGCGCGTCTGCGCTCCCCGTAGATCGCTACGTCTCTGTGCCGCGAAGGCGAAACGAGTACGACCGGTCGTCGTCGCTGAGGTGCGGCCGCTCGGCCCATGCTGCACGCCCATCTGAGGAGACTGTCAACACCGTGCTGGTGCGCGTCCCGTAGCGTTCCATCTGGATGAACGGCGACGACAACGCTCGCTCCCACGCCAGCCCGACGCCTGTATCCGGCAAGTCGGCATCGGAAGCAGGTTCAGCGTCCGATAGCACCGCAAAGGCGGCCTGGCCATGGATTTCATCGGAGTCGAGCAGGCGCTTCAGCCCGTCCTTCCCACGTTGCACCTTCGGCCAGGGTGTATCGAGCGTGTCGTTGCTCAGGCCATATATCCCTGCCTCGAGCTGGCGAGGCTCGGATAGGCGCGTCGAGACGATCCAGGTCTCCTGCGTGTCGCCGACGAGCAGGTTGAAGCCATTGTAGGCATCGCGCTGGCGAAACACGTCTGCCACGTACTGACGTGCCGACACGTCTGAGGTCAGGAACGCGCGGGTGAGATCGCCGCGTGAGCGCACGTCGGTGCGAATCGAACTCGGATCACGGACATTCGTGACCGCAGTCCAGCGGCCGGATCGTGTGATGCCCATCCATGTACCACCTGCCTCGAGGTCGCGTCCGGCGAGCACGTCCGGGGCGTCACGCCACCAGCTCGAGGGCGCCGTCGGGCGGGCGTAGAACTCATCCCGGTTCGCCAGCACGACGAGGCGCTGTGTGGGATGGGCGTCGAGGGCGAAGAGGACGAGGCACATCGGTTCAGGTGCGGGCGAGGGATGGAGCAGGCACGCGCTCGGGCTGGCGGACCGATAACGCCTCGCTGGCGAAGAGCACCAGCCCAATCCAGATGGCATCGGTCATCATCAGGTGAACCATCTGCATCCAGATTGGGGCCTGTAGCCACACATTGATGCCGCCAAGCGCGAGCTGAACGAGGTAGAGCCCGATGGTCCAAGCGCCGAGCCGGTCGGCCATCGGGCTGGCGCCGCGTCCAGACCAGACGGCGGCAAGCACCAGCGCCAGCACGATGAACGCCACCGTGGGGTGAAAGATGCGCGCCCAGAGGAGCGTCGCAACCACCGGGTGAGACTCGTCCAGGCCGCCATCCAGCACGAGCATGTCGCCAAGGGCCGTGACGGCGCCGCCGGCTCCAAGGATGACCATGCCCACGATGGAAGCCGTTATTGCAAGGCCACGTCGAGAGAGGAACCCATTCGGGGGGGCATGCCCTCCGGCCCACCATGCCGTTACCGCCAGCGCGGCGACGAGGAACAGGGTGTTCACCAAGTGCGCTGCCATCCAGATGGCCCGTGCCAGCGATGGGTTGTACTCCACATACTCGAACAGCACCAACCCGGCCCCGATGGCCGCCTCAAGGACCATGAACACGACCGCGGCCACAGCCGCTTTCCGTACGGGCGACCCACGCTCGAACACCCGGAACGCCCAGACGGCCAAGACAATCACCAGCGGAAGCGCCAGCCCGCTGGTCACCCGGTGTCCAAACTCGATAACCGTGTTGAGAGCGGGGTTCGTCGGGATGATCTCGCCGTTGCAGAACGGCCAGCTGTCCCCACAGCCCGCGCCCGAACCAGACGCGCGAACGAAACCGCCCCAGAGGATGACGAAGAGCGTGTAGCCCAGGACGCCCCAGGCGAAGCGGGCGACGCGGCGGCGACGGATGGCGGCGGCTGAAAACAACGGCGTGCGAGCTGGCGGAGGCTCACGTTAACGCAATCTGAGGCACCATGGTGCGCCCCTAGAAGTTGATTTCTCGCTAGGAGAGCCGTGACTCGCAGGGGTAGGTCTGGAAGTCCTCCATCTCTGGATCAGGAAAGGTCGAGTTGGCGAGCAGAGCGAGGTCGCAACTCTGTGATCTGGTACGGGAGGTGGATCGGCTACCCCTCGTCGTCAATCTCGGCAATCCGAATGGGGCCGAGGTACATCGGGTTCTCCTCGCTTGAGTTGTAGGGGTTCATCAGGTGGAGAGCCCTGGAACGAGGCAGAAACGCATTCGGAATGTTGGCTGTGCGGTTGTGCCCCACATAGGTCTTCGCGTACTCGCCGTGGACCATGATGCGGAATGGAATGAGGCTATCGTGGACCCGGTCGTCAGGGTTGGTGCTCGAGGAGAGGCCCGAGCCGCTGTTCGCCTCGACGCCGCTGCCGTGGCTCCCACCGATCTTGAAGTAGTTGAAGTCCACCGACGACCAGCTCCCTCGCGGCGGCTCCGTGAAGAGGAAAAAGCGCTGTGCGCTCAGCGGGAAGTAGATCTCTGTTTCGAGGGTGAAGCGTTCCGGCAACTCATCCGGGAGGAGGATGCGAAGTGCCGCACCTCGCGGCCCGGTATGGCGCAGCAGTCGGCGCCCTTGCCACTCTGCGATTTCCCAGTTGCCGTCCACGAATTCGAGGCTGCTGGGGAAGTTGCCGAGCGGATCGCTCGTGTAGTCTTCGTAGAAGAGCACGCGCTCCCCTTCGACGTAGTCGTAGTTGGCGTTGACATCGCTGCTCGGCGCGGGGTATTGGCGGACGACGTTTCCGTTCTCGTCGCGGACTTCAACGGGATGCCCGTTGCGCTGGGCCGTCTCGATGCATGCCTCGTCTGTCATGATGCAGGCGACGGCGTTTTCCGCTCCACGCATGACGCTCGTGACGGCGTTGTCGGCTTGGCGAGAGGCTTCGCGCTCGGCGGCGCGTTCGGTACCGCGCTCGACGCCCCGCACCATCCGGTCGGCGACGCTGGCACATCCGAATGCGAAGGGGAGAAGCAGCAGGAAGACGTAGGCAAGAGGTTTCATTGCGGAAGAAGGTGGACAGAAGAACAGCGTGGTGTGCGTCGGGCTGGCGGGGTCAATTCATTGGGTAGCGCTCGAAGTCGAGGAGGGCGCGGCCCTGCCGAGCGAGGTCCTCATGGGTCTCCCAGAAGCCCGTGAACGGGCCGTTCCAAGTGCCGCAGAAGGGTTTGTCTATGCGGGAGGTCTGGTTGCCGTCGATGGGGCCGGCGACGACGGCCCATTGAGGCGGGTTCGTTCCACTGGTGTAGCGCTCCACGTCGATGATGCGCAGGCCCTCGCGCGCAAAGTCATTCCTGAGAGCGTCGAAGTCCTCGGGGGCGACATCGAGGTCCATGTCGTGCCCTCCGGAGCCCCGGACGAACAGACCTGCGAACCAGCGTTCGCCATTCGGCCCCTCGTACTTCTCGACATCCACGAGGCGGTGGCCGAGATCGGCGAGGCGGTCCCAGACGTTTCGGAACTCAGCGATGTTGCGGTCCTGGATCAGTGTCCGATCCTCGTCGGCGGGCTCGAAGACGCCCGCCCACGCTCCCACGCCAGGCCGCCGCGAGTACACCTCGACATCCGCCAGCTCGTAGCCGAGCGCACGCTGCTCTGCGATCTTCGCCACGAACGCCTCGGGGGTGAAATCGCGCCAGAGGCGGGTTGGTGGGACGCCCCTCGTAAAGACACCGTCCCAGAGCCGCTCGCCATCCTCCACGAACGCCTCAAGGTCAGTCAGGTGGTAGCCCTGTGCCCGAAGGCGTTCCCGCTCGCGGGCGAACAGCCTCTGGGTGTAGCCACGACGCAGGAGTTGGTCTGTGGGGCCGTCCTGCCAGACCCCGGCAAATCGGCTGTCCGAGTTCTGCTGGTCGGTGTCGCAGTCGATGTGGCTCGTGAGATTGTACTGGCGCTCCGGCCATGTACTGGGCGCGAGCGCAGCGAGCAGCCGGCGCTGGATCCGTTCGCGGTTCGTATGAGAATTGTTGCTCAGAAAGAGGATCGCCAGGTCCGCTGCCGGGTAGAGGTACATGTGATTGCGGACGCCACGCTGCACGCCGCCGTGGCCCAGCCGGTTAGGCGTATCCGCATCGCCGAGGTACAGGCCGAGCGCGTACGACGGCTCCCTGGTTGCGCTCATGGGGGTCTCCGCGGTCAGGGTGCTGTCCCCTTCCGCGGTCAGCAGGCTCTGGCGGAGCAGGCTGTTGGCAAAGAGAGCCAGGTCTACAATTCTGGACTCGAACCCGCCGCCCGGGAGGCGCCAGTGGATGATCTCGTCACGATCCCCCGCGTACGGAAAGAGCACGTTGTTGAGGTCCTTTCCGTACCGCTTGGCGTCGAGGTGGGACGTTTCGCGTGGGTAATCGACGGCGAGGGTTTCCATGCACAGCGGCTCGGCGATCCGCTCGTGGACGAACTGCACGTAGCCGCTGCTGAAGTCGCCCGTCGGGTAGCCATACCGGCTTCGGGCGATGCGCTCCATCGCCGCCCCGGCCAGCATGAAGTTCATGGTGCTGTAGTTCCATTGCGAACCCGGTGTGAACAGCAGGGTGTCGTTAAGAATGGGCAGCGCCGCGATGGGGTCATAGGCCGACGTGTTCGGGTAGCTCCGGGCGCGAGCGCGCCAGCCGTCCGGGTAGGCCTCGACCCCAGCGGTGTTCGCCAGCAGTTGCCGCATGGTGATGACACGACTGGGAACCTCCCTGAACTCAGGAACGAGGTTTCCGACATCGGCATCGAGGTCCAACTCGCCGTCCTCCCACATCTGGACCGCCGCCACAGCAGTGACCGTCTTCGAGATCGAGGCCCAGCGGAAGAGCGTCTCGGTCGTAACCGGCACGTCGTTCTCGCGGTCGGCGTACCCGTAGCCCTTCAGGTGCACGATCTGGCCGTTTCGGATGATGCCGACAGCCAGCCCGACCAGCTCCTGTTCGGTGATCTCCTCGTCCACGATAGGATCGATGAGGGCCGCCACTGCTGGGTCGAGCTGGAGTTGGTCGGCGCAGGCCTCGGCGATCTGCACGTCCTCGAATACGGAGCCTTCGTCAGAGTCGCCGTCGATAGACTGCTGCGCGCGCTCCCAGGACTGGTCGTTGCCCCTGCCGTTTGCGTTGATGTCGATGTGGACGACGTTGACGCCTTCGGCGATCATCTCCGCATCGTAGTAGGCGTCGTTGCTGCCGAGTACCTCCAGGGTGCCATCGGGTCGGATGTTTTGCCAGAGCACTTCGCCTTCGTGCCAGTTGCGGCTCGCGGTGGGAGGGACGTAGGTGAGCACGGCCCGGTCCCCACTGACGGTGATTAGCATTCCGTCGTTGGGGTTGTTGTTGCTCTCGCGGCGGACCCATTCACCGCCGAGGTTGAGGCCTGATAGGGGAGAGGCTGGAGGCTCTGTCGAGGTCGGCGGCGATGTGATGGGCGGCCCCGGCTCGATGGCGTCGAAGAAGCGGCTCACGTCACCGAGGTCGATGACCGTCTCTCGGGTAAATCCGTCGTCGGAGGGGTAGTAGTAGACGAAGTCGTAGTCGCGTTCGTCGACGGTGGCCCTGAGGGGGAAGCGCCACTTCCGACGGGCGTTGCAGCCGAAGTCCTGCCTCACGACTTCGGAGAACCGCTGGCCTGGATCGAGAAAGACGATGTTGTACCCGTTGGTGCCGATATCTCCCCACCAGCCCACGTTGTTGCGCACCTCGCTCGAGTGAAGCCGTACCTGGATGCGGCCTTTGCTTCCCCCGTGATGACCCTGGATCGTGATGTCGCAGTCGAGGGCGTCGGAGAGCGCGGGCTCGACCGCAGGCAGCGACGCCGAGCTGAAGAGCAGGCACAGGCCGACGAGCGGAATCGCGGAAGGCAGGCGTTTCATCGGAGGCAGGAGCTGGAGAAGGAGACGTGCTCATCCTGTTCTACTGAATCGCCAGTTCGATCCTGCCATGCTGCCGCCAGATCGAGCTGGCGGACGGTGCGTTGATGGGCCGTCTCTCGAAAACCCGTACTGTAGAGTGAACCCGACCTTGAGCCTCATGGATGCTTCCGTACTGCCTCCTGCGGATGCTGGCGTCACGCACCTACTGGAGATTCTGCACGAGGGTGGTCCTGACGAAAGCGAGGCCCGTGAGGCTCTCTATCACCGCGTGTATGCGGAACTGCACACGCTGGCCGGGGCGCAGCGCGCGCGCTGGTACGGGAATGCGACCCTCAACACGACCGCCATCGTTCACGAGGCCTTTCTCAAGCTGGCGGGCAGCGAGAATCGGTATGAGGGGCGGGGGCACTTTATAGCGGTCGCCTGCAAAGCCATGCGACAGGTCCTCTATTCCTACGC
>JBCBZH010000121.1:0-11817 GCA_039815415.1 Bacteroidota bacterium | reverse complement strand
GCGCCATGGACGACGCCGCTGAGGCCGCCGACGGCGCCATGGACGACGCCGCTGAGGCCGCCGACGGCGCCATGGACGACGCAACCGAAGAGGACGCCAACTAGTCTGTTCTCTGGAACTGCAATCCCCATAGAGCTATGAAGAAGTTCTTCTTTGCCGCGTTCGCCGCGCTGTTCGTCTTTGGCCTTTCGGCCTGCGAGCGCGCCGAGGGCGTTGAGGCCGATACCGATGCCACCACCGAAGAGGACGGTGGCATGCTTGATGCGGCCGGTGACGCCATGATTGACGCAGCCGATGCAGCTGGCGCCGCCATGGATAGCGCTGCCGCCGCAACCGGTGACGCCGTTGATGCTGCTGGTGAAGCCGCTGGCGACGCTGCCGACGCCGTCGGTGAGGCAGCTGGCGATGCTGCCGACGCAACGACAGAAGCTGTGGGTGACGCAGCGGATGCCGTTGGTGAAGCCGCTGGCGACGCTGCCGACGCCGTGACTGGCAACTAGTCCAGTCCTCAACTTGAAACGCCTCGGGTGGGTAGTCCGCCCGGGGCGTTTCTATGTCTGCCCACTATGCTTTACTTTCGATAACAGTTATTATCGAACTACCGGATCCAGCCGTTCTCCATGCCCAATCTCTCTGTTCACGCGGACCAGGCTGCGCCTCTGGGGCGCGCCTTTACAGATCAGTCTGATCTGATTGAGTTGTACCTGCTGCGCTTCGATCGGCCGAACACGCGGCGGGCATACGAACGCGATCTAGAATCCTTCTTTGGATCGCAGGTCGTCACACTCGAAATGGCGCGTGAGGTCACGTTTCCGCACGTGAATGCGTTCATTTCTAGCCTTGAGGACCAGAACAAGTCACCTGCAACGATCCGACGGCGTGTCACAGCAGTACGCGGCCTCTTTGCGTGGCTGGTAGCACTCGGATTTCTAGAGCTGAATCCAGCCGACCGCCAGCTCGTTCGCCGTGTGGCCCTTGATCGGCCTCAGGATCGGGTTCTCACGGTTCTAACGAAGCAGCAAGCCCGCCAGCTTGTGGATTCTGTGGACCTGAGCCGCGAAACGGGCCCACGTGACCAGGCCTTGCTCTTGACGTTGCTCCACTGCGTGCTGAGGCGCTCTGAAGCAGCCGCCATGGATTTCGAGCACATCCGACGAGCTGGCGAGCACTGGATCCTAGTGCTTCCGCGCACCAAAGGAGGTGCTAACCAAACGGTAAAAATGCCACCTACCATAGCAATGACACTGCAGGGACTTCGATCTGTATATGGATACACATCGGGTCCATTGTGGCGCTCGTTTAGCCGGAACAGCAAAGGAAAACGCCTCTCGGGCACGTCTATATATAACATTGTATCTAGCCATGCGAAGAAGGCAGGAATTAAGGACACTGTAGGAGCTCACACACTGCGTCACACAGGCTGCACGCTCGCCATTGAGGCCGGTGCAAGTGTCCAGCAAGTGCAGACCCACGCTCGTCATAAGAACCTCGAGACGACGATGCTCTATGTTCACCAGCGAGACCGGTTGGCCGACAGCGCCGCCGACTACATCGACTTCTAAATCGCTCCCACTTCTCGCGTCTAGTGCGAGCTTACAAGGATCTCTGGTGGGTACCGAGCAGTACCGGCGGTTCACAAACAGGATTCGGTGAATGACCGGACATGACTACGACCTGATCGTTATCGGAGCAGGCCACAATGCGCTCGTAGCGGCCGCCTATGTTGCACAAGCGGGCTACCGAGTTGGCGTGTTTGAGCGCCGCCCGATTGTCGGTGGAGCGGTTTCCACAGTAGAGATGGTCCCCGGATATCAGTTCGATCTCGGTGGCTCTGCTCATATCCTGATCCGACTGACGCCCATCGTCGAAGAACTGGGCCTGGAGGCATATGGGCTGCACTATTTGGAGTTGGACCCACTCTTCTTTGCTCCGTACGAGGACGGTTCCAGTGTCCTCATTCACCGCAGCATCGACCAGACTGCCCAAGGCCTCGAAGAGCAGTTTCCTGGACAAGGCGATGCCTACGTCCGGTTCATTCAGGAATGGGCGCCGTTCTCTCGTACGGTCCGAGATGTCTTCCTTCGTGCACCCAGCCCGTTCGAGCTCGGACGAACGTTTGCGTTCGGTGAGTCCGCCCAGATGGACTGGCAGCGTGCCCTTGGCACGATCCTCCGACCGTACGGTGAGGTCGTTGATCAGTACTTCGACGAGGAGAAGATCAAAGCGCCGCTCGTGTGGATGGCCGCGCAGAGTGGCCCCCCTCCTACCGAGCCCCTTGGCGCTCCCTTCTTATTGTGGCATCCGCTCTACCACGAGAGTGGAATTGCGCGCCCTCGCGGAGGATCCGGAGGGCTCACCAAGGCGCTGAAAGCACATATCGAGGCTCACGGTGGAGATGTCTTCACCAGCTCGCCGGTTGACGAGATCCTCATCGAAAACGGCAAAGCCATAGGCATACGTATTTCAAATCAAATCTGCACCTCTAAGACGATCCTGTCCGGCACGCACATTCTTGAAACCCTGACGGCACTTCTGCCACCTAATCAACACCCGGATGAAGCGGAGCAGATGCGTGTAGGCAATGGGTTTGGGGCCATCCTCCGACTTGCCCTAGACAAGCCTCTGGAGTACAAGGCCGCGCCTGGCCTGGAATCCAGGACTGCGCTTCAGCTTGTCTGCCGGGATCGGCAACAGATCAACAATGCCTACGCCGACTACCTGAAAGGAGAGCCCGCATCAGATCCGCCCATTGTAGGGATGAGCTTCTCGGCAGTGGACGACACGCTGGCCCCCCCAGGTGGTGAGGTGCTCTGGCTGTGGGCTCAGTATTTCCCCTACGAGCTGGCGAGGGGCCAGTCCTGGGACGAGATCGAAGACCGTGTCGCCAGCTCGATCCTCGATACGTTCGAGACATATGCCCCTGGAACGCGGGACTCCATCGTGGGCCAGCTCTTTCAGCACCCGCTGTGGCTGGAGCGCGAGCTGGGCTTGTTCCGCGGGAACGTCATGCATCTCGAAATGAGCTTCGATCAGATGTTCAGTCTCCGACCAGCGCTCAGCATGAGTGGCTACTCGTCTCACATCCCGGGCTTATTCCTTACCGGTGCCAGCACACATCCGGGAGGAGGCATCATGGGAGCCTCCGGGCGCAATGCGGCCCGGGTTGTTCTGAAAGCGTTAAGTTAGATCCAATAACGGCTTACTCAGTGTTTACATCAAGCGAAGCCAAGCGCTATGACCGGCAGCTGCGCCTTCCTGGGTTCGGCCCGCCTGGCCAGCGTGCCTTGAAAGAGGCATCCGTTCTCATCGTGGGAGCGGGCGGCCTTGGGACTCCGGCAGCTCTCTATCTCGCTGCAGCCGGCGTTGGACGCATCGGATTGGTCGACTTCGATGTCGTTGATGTGTCGAACCTTCACCGCCAGGTGCTCTACGCGGAATCCGACATCGGAAAGCCGAAAGTCGACGTTCTGGCGGCCCGGCTTCGTGAGGTCAACCCCCACATTGTGGTCGAGGCACACCCTACTGCGCTTACGGCTGAGAACGCAATCGGTCTCATTGGCGCTTACGATCTGGTCGCAGATGGCACGGACCGTTTTGAGAGCCGCTACCTCGTCAACGATGCTTGCCTGCTGACGGAGACGCCCAATGTCTTCGCTTCAGTGAATCAGTTCGATGGTCAGGTGTCTGTCTTCGGATTGCCCGGAGGCGCCTGCTATCGATGCGTGTTTCCGGAGCCGCCGCCTGATGGACTCGTCCCGTCCTGTGCCGAAGGAGGCGTCCTCGGGGTTCTCCCTGGCCTGCTGGGGACGTTACAAGCCACAGAGGCCATCAAGGTGTTGACGCGCATTGGGACGAACCTGGGCGATCAACTCCTCCTCGTGGATACGCTGTCGATGGCCTTCCGAGCAATCCGAGTTGAACGGGACCCGGAATGTGCTATTTGTGGCGATCATCCAACCATTCACTCCCTCAGTCCCCTCACCACGCCCTGCAACGCTGCTATGTCCATTCCTGAGATCACTGTCCAAGACCTGCATGCGCTCGCTGCGAGCGGTGATCGCCCCCTCGTGGTCGATGTTCGCCAGCCCGAGGAATACGCCATTGGAAACATCGACGGTGTCTTGATTCCGCTGGGCGAGCTACCCGATCGGATCGGCGAACTGGAGGCTCACCGGGACGATGCTCAGATCGTGATGCAGTGTCGATCCGGGGGACGCTCTGGCAAAGCCACAGAGTTTCTCATGAGCCAGGGCTTTACCAACGTCGTCAACCTCAAAGGTGGCATCCTGGCTTGGAGCGCTGAGATTGACCCATCAGTCTCAACGGAGATGCCAGCGTGAGTCCGTTCCTGGCACTCACAGGACCAACAGCTGTCGGGAAGACGGTACTCGCCCTCGAGATCGCTGAGCGGCTAGACGCTGAGATTGTGTCAGTCGACAGTCGGCAGATCTACCGAGGCCTAGATATTGGGACGGCCAAGCCCACAGCCGAGCAACTCGCGCGTGTGCCCCATCACTTCGTGGATGAACGCGAGGTTCTCGACCCCATCAACGCGGGACAGTTCGCGAGGGAGGCGCATGAGCGCATCGAGGCCATTCTGAACCGAGGCCGCGTGCCGCTGGCTGTAGGCGGTTCCACGCTCTACCTCACGGCTCTCGTGCACGGCCTCGCCGAGCTACCTCCGGTGCCAGAAGCGATTGCTGCGGAGGTCACATCCGAGGCGTCAACCCTCGAAGGCCGGGAAGCTCTCCTCAACGAGCTGACGATGGCAGACCCTCAAGCAGCAGCGACCCTGGATGCCAGCAAGACACACAGGCTGGCCCGTCTCGTGGGTGTCCTGCGGGCCGCTCATACTCCGCCGTCAAGAGCGTGGAGCGCTGCACCAACGCCACGCCACGCATTCAAGGTCGTGGTATTGAATCGACCTCGCGATGTTCTCTACAAGCGCATTGAGCAGCGAGTCGATGCCATGTTCGAGAATGGCCTCTTAGACGAGAACAGGCAGCTGCTGGAGCGAGGAGTTCCCCGCGAGGCACGGGCGATGCGCACCATCGGGTATCAAGAGCCTCAAGCGTTTCTAGCTGGTGAGCTTACCGAAGCACGAATGGTTGAGCTGATGAAGCGCAACAGTCGGCGCTACGCGAAGCGGCAACTGACATGGTTCCGGCGGTATCCCGAGTACGACTGGATGGATGCTGAGACGGTGTCTCCTGCGGACCTACTTGCGCTTCTATCGGCTAGCGAGTGAGTCGAGACCACGGGGATTCGCTCGGAGCACATAAAGCAGCGCTGCGCCTCCCCACCCCAAGATGATGGCGCCAATGTATGCAGTCTCGAGTCCAACATAGCGGAGGTAGGTGATGAAGCTCAGTGTGATGAGCCAGTAGAGTGAGAGTTGTTGTTGCAATAACGGCAAAACAAACAGAGGTCCAAGCCAATTCCACGGGTGCTGCATCGGTGACAGGAGCCCATAGAAGACCAGGCTCAGACCCAATCCTCGGCGAAACGACGCGGGGGTACCATCATGGGTGAGGAACAGCCAGACCAGCACACTGCCCCAAACGCAAGAGAGCGCTAGTGCGGCCCATCGGCCCGCCAGTTCCCCTCCAATCGGATAGAGAAGCGCCTTCACCGCCAGAAAGGGCGCTGCATAGAAGTCGAGAGTGCCGCCGTAGAGCCGCACCGAGTCGAGGAGATGAGCAAGGCCGTTCCCTGGAATCAGAAACGCTGCACCCATGATCAAACCGATTCCCCAGCCGCCCCACGCTGCGCCTCGCCTCCCGAGCAAAGGAGCCAGCGCGAGTGGGAACAGCTTCACCCAACCGGCCATCGCCAGCGCGACGCCCGCCCATCCAGGCCTGCGTGAAAACGACCAAAGCGCGATGCCAATCAGGCCGACCAATGCGCCTTCGGTGTGGCCCTGCCCGGCGACCTCGATCAGTGCGATAGGATGCAGAGCGTACAGCGCCACGCCACGGACCGAGACCAATCGGGCGAGACAGACAATGCCGATGCCCTCCGCGGCGACCAGGACGAGCTTGATTGCCAGCCACGAGACCTGCCATCCGAAGCCGTAGAAGAGCCCGCCCAATGCGAACACCGCTTGTGAGACCGGCGGGTACACCGAGTAGTACTCCGGCGAGTTCAGGTTCTGAAATAACCCCTCTAGCGAGTTCGTCGCCAGATCAAGATCACGCGGAACAACGGAGTACGGACTGATGCCGTGCTGAGCGACGAGGACGCCATCCCAGATGTAGCGATACCCATCATCTGAGAGCGTGGGCATGAGAGGAAGCAAAACGAGGCGTCCCAACACCGCCAGCACGAGGACGTGGCGCAGTTCCAGGTCTCTCGCTTGGGCGAGGCACCAACACGCCCATGCTCCGCCCAGGGCGCACGCAACAAAGACTCCACGTACGAGCACCCCAGACTCAGGAGGCTGTGCAAAGACTGCCATTCCGACCGTGCACGCAAGAGACACGGCCGCGGGCACTCGCCATGTCACGGCATCTCTCGCTCGAAAAACGAGTACGTCGTTCCCGAGTCGCCCACGGTCGCGATCTCATCCGCCAGCGTCCGAATCAAAAACAAACCACGACCACTGGTTGCCAGAGCCTCCTCGGGCAACGTAGCAGCTTCCAGTCTCTCTAGGGTCACCTCACGACTGGGCTCGACAATACTCATGTCGAGCTGGCGGTCTGTCGTGCGAATGCTGATGTGCATCTCGAGCGCGTCGTTCTCTCCCCGATGCTCGACCGCATTCGCGAGTACCTCTCCGGCCACGAGAAGCGCGCGGTCGACACGGTCGGAGTCGGAGCCGGAGAGCACACCCTCGATCCACGCCAGCGCGTCCAGCATCCCGGCGTGTGTGTGAGAAAAAGTGGACCTAACCATCGGCATAGCCCCGGGCCAGCGCGTGTCCCAGAAGGTACCGCACGCCTGTACTCACCAAGGCATCAGGAAGCCACCGTAGAGAAGCCTCTGCAAAGCGTGCGAAGCCATCTGAACGCAGAATCGCGTTCTGCACTGGCTTTCGAAGGGCGCCTAAACCGAGAAGGTCGAGAGCGTGTGGATTCCGAGCCTCAATCTGGCGAAGGGAGCAACCGAATTGCCGGGCCTTCGCCCGGGCACCGTCCAGCGTCTCTGTCCCAAAGAGGTCTACGACTGCACCTGACGCGACGTGCAGCCCTGCTGGCGAGAACGGCGCCAACCGACACGCCAGCTCGGCATCCTCGCCGTATCAGATCGACTCATCGAAGCAACCGACCGACCGCAGTGCATCGGCACGGATGCATGCCGCGCACGTCACAAAGTGCTTCCAGGAGGCCACGAGCTGCCGACTCGGAACCCCACGGGGATACGCAGAGAGATACTGGCTGTACGGATCACCGGGCACCGGATCCGCCGGATGAATGGATCCCATGCTGACAACGGCCTCAGGTCGCGCGAAGACCTCTTGGTGCGCGAGGAGATAGCCGGGACGAGGCCTCGCATCGACATCCAGGCAAGCGATCCAGTCCCCCTTCGCCAGCTCGATCCCAGCGTTCCGAGCGGCCGCACGCCCCTCGTTGCGCCCCAGCTCGAGGATGCGAACAGATGGGTGCCCTTGCGTGAGACGTCGAAGCTCAACGCCAGTCGCATCCGTCGATCCATCGTCTACCCAGATCCATTCGAGCGCCCCTTGCAGATCGAGAACGGCAGGAACCGTTCTCTCCAGGAAGGCCGTGGCGTTGTACGCCGGGATGACGACGGACACCGTCATAGCGCCGCCTTCAAGACAGACTCAAGGCGGCTCGTAGACGACTCCCACGAAAAGCGCGAGACATCCTCAATCCCGGCTTGAGCAAGGTGGGCACGCTCCTCTGGATGGGCCAGCAATCGCGCAGTGTGCGTCGCGAGCCCGTTCGCGTCCCCGACGTTCACTTGGAGCATCGAGCGTCCGTCAGCGAGGTACTCAGAAACGCCTCGGCTCGCTGTGGCAACCACGGCACAGCCACACGCGGCGGCTTCCATCGGAACCAGCCCCCACCCTTCTAGACGACTCGTATGCAGGCAGACGGCTGCGCGATTGTACAGCTCCACCAACGAGTCGGCATCTGGACGGATACGCACAGACACCCACGACGGCAACCGGTGCTGAGGAGGTCGTGCTGTGATCACCGTCGCCTGGACCTCTGGAACGAGGGGCTTGAGACGTGTTAAGGCATCGATCAGTGTGTCCGGGCCTTTCACCGGGAGCCGGTGATACAAGGCGATCACGCGTGGTTCCCGCCCCTCTGGAGGATTCGTGCACGTAAACGTCTCACGGTCCACCGCGTTGGGGATGACAGCCGCGACTGGGGCGCCGTGTTCGGCGAGCACGTCTGCGAGCCAGTGGGAAATCGAGATTCGCGTGAACGGGAGATCCCAGGTCGCCTCTGCCAAAGGAGTCTGATATCGCTCGTCCCCCTGGATGAAGTAGACACGCCCAGAGACCCTTTCTCCCATCGCTCGGTGGACCCAGGGAGCGGTCTGATGCCCAGTTGCAATAACGGATTCATAGGAGTCGATGTTCAGCCCCTTCGGGCTGGCGACCTCCACGGTCCGTACGCCCTCCGGCGCCCACAACGGACGCTCTGCCACGCCATGCCACCGATTGCGGAGCCGCTGCGCCGCCGCTCGAGCGACTCCAGGAAGGCCATTCATCCGGTTTGGCGCGACAACGGTGACCTCGTGCCCGCGCTCCACCAACCCTTTCGCATGCTGATACACCACCGATGCCCCTCCTGACGGGACCCGCACTGGAGCTGGCAGAACAAACAGGATGCGCACTAGAGGATGAGAAGCTCCTTGGTGGGCGTGGTCAGGTTGTCGGCCCCACCCTCTCGGAGCGCCACGATGTCCTCGATGCGGATTCCAAACAGGCCTGGAAGGTAGACGCCAGGCTCAATGGTGACCGTCGCGCCGACGGGGAGCACATGCTCGACGTGCTGCGAGAGACGCGGCCATTCGTGAACCTCGTAGCCCACGCCATGGCCGAGACTGTGCGAGAACGCATCCCCGAAACCCGCTTGCTCGATCACATCCCTCGCGACCCTGTCGAGAGCTGAACCCGTCATGCCGGCACGAGCAGCGTGGACGGCGGCCATCTGGGCCTCGAGAACGACAGCGTACGCCTCCCGCGCGTCGTCTCCGGGGTCACCAATGGCAACGGTACGCGTCATGTCGCTGCAGAACCCATCGACGATGCCACCCATGTCTATCACCACGAGGTCCCCTTCCGCGAGCACGTGCTCCGACGGCCGCGCGTGAGGTAACGCACCGCGAGCTCCCGCTGCGACAATTGGCTCGAACGACATGGCTTCAGCGCCTTTCTTGAGATGCTGGTAGACGATCTCAGCTGCGATGTCTCGTTCAGAGACGCCAGCTCGCAGAAACGGGAGCACTGCGTCAAACACATCAGCCGTCACCAACTGCGCCTGGCGAACACCCTCGATCTCAGCCAGCGTCTTCGTAGCAATCGCGACCGCCACGAGCTGGCGAACCGGAATCACCTCCGTGCCACCCAAGGCCGACGTCATCGTTTCGAAGGCCGAAACCGTGAGGTGATCGCTGGAGACAACCGCCCGCTGCACACCCGTCAGGAATCCCGACCCAGCAACATGCTCCGCCAGCCCGGAGGCCGCGATGGCGGTGGGAACGCGGGCGACTTGCTGCCTCGCCTGCTCCGTGTAGCGCCCATCGGTGACGAACAGTGCATCGTCATCCCGAACCGCCAACAGCCCGTTCGAACCTGAGAAGCCCAGTGCCCACCGGAGATCCGGCGGGTGCGTGACCAGAATCGCATCGGCGTCGTTGTCGGCAGCGAGCTGGCGAAGAGCGGAAATCCGGTCAGCCACGAGCTAGGACCGCGTGGAGTAATTCGGTGACTCCTGCGTGATGGTCACATCGTGGGGATGGCTCTCCGTGAGGCCTGCGCCGGTGATGCGGACGAACTGAGCCCGTTCGTTTAAGGCTTCGACCGTCGGGCACCCGCAGTACCCCATCGCGGCGCGGAGTCCACCGACCATCTGATACGTGATCTCGCCCAGGTACCCTTTGTAGGGCACACGGCCCTCGATGCCCTCCGGGACAAGCTTCTTCAGGTCGTCCTCAGCATCTTGGAAGTAGCGATCCTTGGACCCAGCCTCCATCGCGCCGAGAGATCCCATCCCGCGATAGTTCTTGTACCGGCGCCCTTCATACAGCACCGTTTCCCCTGGCGCCTCGTCTACGCCAGCGAAGAGGCTTCCGATCATAACGGTAGCCGCGCCAGCAGCGAGTGCCTTGGGAATATCGCCCGTCTGTTTGATTCCCCCATCGGCAATCACAGGCACGTTATACCGCGCTGCGGCCTCGGCACAGTGCATCACAGCGGTCAGCTGCGGCACCCCGACGCCTGCTACGACTCGCGTGGTGCAAATCGAGCCCGGCCCGATGCCCACCTTCACCGCGTCCGCGCCTGCCAGGATGAGGTCCTCTGTCCCCGACGCCGTCGCCACATTTCCAGCGATCACCTGCAGGCCGGAAAACTCGCTCTTTACGCGCTCGACTGTTGTTAGTACGCCCTGGGAATGCCCGTGGGCGGTATCCACAACCACCACATCCACCCCAGCTTCCACGAGTGCGGAGACCCGATCCAACGTGTCGGGCGTCACGCCCACTGCGGCCCCTACGAGCAAGCGGCCATACTCGTCCTTCGCAGCCAGCGGGTGCTTGCGCTTTTTCTGGATGTCCTTGAAGGTGATGAGCCCCTTGAGCATTCCCCCGTCATCGACGACGGGCAGCTTCTCGATCTTGTGCTCCTGTAGGATGGCCTCCGCCTCATCGAGCGTCGTGCCCACTGGGGCGGTCACCAGCCCGGTGCGGGTCATGATCATCTCCAGCGCCGTCCCGTTGTCCGGCTGAAACCGCAGGTCCCGATTGGTGACGATGCCGACGAGCTGGCGATTCTCATCTACCACTGGGATGCCTCCGATGTGGTAGCGGGCCATCCGCTCGCGCGCATCCCCGACCGTGTGCTCGGGATGGAGCACGATGGGGTCGAGGATCATTCCGCTCTCACTTCGCTTCACGCGGCGGACCTCCCGCGCCTGCAGCTTGGCAGGCATGTTCTTGTGAAGAATGCCGATGCCGCCCTCGCGAGCGATGGCAATCGCCAGCCCGGACTCCGTCACGGTGTCCATGGCCGCAGAGACTAAGGGGATATTGAGCCGTAGGCCTCGGGTCAGTTGCGTCGAGGTGTCAACCTCGCGGGGCATCACCTCGGAGCGAGCGGGGACGAGCAAGACATCGTCGTAGGTGAGGCCTTCAAAAGCGATTTTGGACATGGGATCTTAGAAGGAGCAAGGCGGATGCGAGGAGAGTGCCTCCTCGCCTACTGCGTGCTCTCGAACACGATGGCTTTGAGCTTAACGGAACGCCGCAGGGCATTAACCTCCTGCGGCTGAAGATGACGCCAGCGCCCTCGGCGAAGTCCATCGAGGTCGAGACCAGCATAGCCAATACGATCTAGCGTGACGACAGAGTGGCTGATGGCCTCGATCATGCGACGAACCTGACGGTTCCGGCCTTCATGGAGCTGAAGTGCGAGTCGGCGCGGATCGTCCGCGAAGCGCTCGGCATGGTCTGCTGCTGCACGCCCATCTTCCAGCTCTACGCCAGAGACCAGCGAGGCCACCTCCGTCTCCTGAACCGGGCGTTCAGTCGTGACGATGTAGGTTTTGACGGCACCGTAGCGGGGATGCATCAGCCGATGCGCGAGATCCCCATCCGTGGTGAGCAACAACGCGCCGGTCG
>JBCBZH010000339.1:0-3822 GCA_039815415.1 Bacteroidota bacterium | reverse complement strand
GGGGTGTGCCGGCATGAGTGGATTGGATGAAGTGTTGCGCGTCGTCATCGGCACCTCGTCAGAGCGAGCTGGCGACATCATGACGCGCCTGTATGAGCCGTTCGTTCGCTCGGGCAACCCCATCATCGTGATGGACGAGGAGAGCGCCGAGATGACCAAGTATGCGGCCAATGCGCTGCTGGCAACCAAGATCACGTTCATGAACGAGATCGCGAACCTCTGTGAGCGCGTCGGGGCGGACGTGGACAAGGTTCGGCGCGGCATCGGCACCGACAGCCGCATCGGTCCCAAGTTCCTCTATGCGGGCATTGGCTTTGGCGGCTCCTGCTTCCCGAAAGACGTGCAGGCGCTCCACCGGACCGCACGCCAGGAGGGCTACGACTTCGAGATCCTCGACGCCGTGTTGCGCGTCAACGATCGCCAGCGCGAGATCCTCGTGCCTAAGGTTCTGGATCTCGTTGGCGACGACAACAACAGCCTTGTGGGCAAGACCATTGCTGTCTGGGGCCTCGCGTTCAAGCCCAACACCGACGATGTCCGCGAAAGCCCGGCTCATGTCATCATTCGCGCTTTGACCGCCGCAGGGGCCAACATCGTGGCCTTTGACCCGGAGGCTGTCGAGACGACCAAGGACGTGCTCGGCGAGGGAGACCTGAACGAAGGCACGCTGGCCTACGCCAGATCGGCCTACGACGCCATCGAAGGCGCCGACGCGCTGGTGATTGCCACGGAGTGGCCGGAGTTCCGCCGCCCGGACCTCACCCGCGTCCGCCGGTCGCTCGCGCAGCCTGTCATCTTCGACGGCCGCAACGTGCTCGACGTGGCCCGCATGGCCGAGGCTGGGTTCGAGTACCACTCCATCGGCCGGCCGTACATCGCGCCTGCCGTGGTGCAGGACGAAACCGAGGCTGCCGCTTAGAGACCTGTTGCGTGTTTCGTAGTGCGTGTTGGGGTGCCCAGCGCGGAGGAACACGCACGACGAGACACATAACAGACTATGCCCCGCACTCTGATTACCGGCGGCGCCGGATTCCTCGGTTCGCACCTGTGTGACCGGTTCATCGCAGAAGGCCACGAGGTCGTCTGTATGGACAACCTCATCACTGGCAACCCGGACAACATCGCGCATCTGATCGGGAATCCGTCGTTCGAGTTCGTCCGGCATGATGTCTCAAACTTCGTGTACCTCGCCGGGGAGCTGGATTACATCCTGCACTTCGCCAGCCCGGCGTCGCCGATTGACTATCTCCAGCTTCCGATCCAGACGCTGAAGGTGGGCTCGCTAGGCACCCACAACTTGCTCGGACTGGCGAAGGCCAAGGGGGCGCGGCTTCTGCTCGCCTCCACGAGTGAGGTCTATGGTGACCCGCAGGTGCACCCGCAGCCGGAGACCTACTGGGGGCACGTCAACCCTGTTGGCAGCCGGGGGGTGTACGATGAAGCCAAGCGCTTCGCGGAGGCCATCACGATGGCATACCACCGCTACCACGGCGTGGAGACGCGCATCATCCGCATCTTCAACACCTATGGACCCCGGATGCGGCTCGACGATGGCCGGGCCCTGCCGGCCTTCATGGGCCAGGCGCTGCGCGGCGAGCCCATTACCGTCTTCGGGGACGGGTCTCAGACGCGCTCGTTTACCTACGTGGATGATCTCGTGGAGGGCATCTATCGTCTCCTGATGTCTGACGAGGCGGAGCCCGTCAACATCGGCAATCCGCAGGAGGTCTCGATCAAGGAGTTCGCCGAAGAGATCCTTGAGCTGACGGGATCCAACAGTTCCCTCACCTTCCAGGATCTCCCGTCGGATGACCCCAAGGTTCGCCAGCCCGACATCACAAAGGCAAAGGCGGTTCTCGGCTGGGGGCCGACTGTAGACCGTGCGGATGGCCTCAAGCGCACGCTGGATTACTTCAAGGAGCGCGTCGGGGCTCAATCTGCCTGAGACGTCTATCTACCCGGGACTGCGCCGACGAGCTGGTGATTCTCGTGTGGGCATGTACGCATGACCGATCTGCTGGCTCTCGCTCTGGATGCGGCTCGCGCCGGAGGGCGAGAGGTCCTGACGTATTACGGGCAGTCACTGCCGCATGATGTCAAGGCCGACGATTCGCCGCTCACGCAGGCCGACCTCGCCTCGCACCATGCCATCGTCGACCGGCTGACCGCAGCCCGGCCCGATATTCCGGTCCTCTCTGAGGAGTCCCGCCCGGAGGCAGTAGCGGGGCGCAAGGGGTGGCCCCGATTCTGGTGTGTCGATCCGCTCGATGGCACCAAAGAGTTCATCAAGGCCACGACCGGCGAGTTCACGGTCAACATCGCGCTGGTGGAGGGCAGCGAGCCCGTGCTCGGCGTGGTGCATGTGCCGGTGCTGGGCGTGACCTACTACGCCGCCGACGGGCTGGCGTGGAAGCAACTCGAGGACGCAGAGCCGGTCGCCATCTCGACGCGGATTGGCTTGGGTGACACCCTGACGGTTGTTGCAAGCCGGGACCACGCAGGGCCGGAGGTGGCCGCGTTCATCGAGCACGCCGAGGCCGATGGCCGGACTGTGGAGGCCGCTTCGATGGGGTCCTCGCTCAAGTTCTGTCTGATCGCCGAGGGTGTGGCCGACGTGTATCCGCGCACGGTGCCCACGTTCGAGTGGGACACAGCGGCGGCGCAGGCCATCGTGGAGGCGGCAGGCGGCGGCGTGTCCACCCGCGATGGGCAGCGGCTTCGCTACAACAAGGACGACCTCCGCAACCCGGCCGTCTTTGCCTGGGGCGAGGCCTCGCTGCCGTGGCGCAGATGGATCAACTCGTAACGCTCGCCAGCTCGAGGCGGCAGCCGACGGAGTCAACCGAAGCGACTGGTCTCAATCCAGAGGCCGCATTGACCAGCTGGCGAGATCAGTCAGCGTCCGAAGCGGTAGAGGCCTGCTACGGAGAGAACGCTGTAGTTGACCGTCCGATTCTGGAAGACCGGATCGTCGTCCGGGAAGACAGACCCGACGCCTCGCGTCAGGCGCACATCGACCCCGAACGGGCCGGAGGCTGCGGAGAGCCCGACAGCGCCTGAGAGGTTGACGGACTTGGTCCGGTCTGCTCCTTCTACACAGGGGAAGTCGCAGGAGATGCCTGCACTGAGCTTGGTCGAGATGGCAGGCCCTGCCACCACGGCGAGGTCGAGGTATTCCACCGCTGGAATCGTGACCTGTGCGAGGATGGGGACCTCCAGGTAGTCCAGCGTAGAAGTGACGGTGCCTGCAGGGACTTCCTGAGTAGAGCCCTTCTGGCTGTAGAGTATCTCTGCATGGATACCAACGAGCGGTGAAATGGGGTAGTCTGCAGTGACCCCTGCGACGAAGCCGAGCCGCGCACCCCGGTCGGAGGTCGTGCCCTCCGAAAGGACGATGCTCGAGGTGTTGAGGCCAAGTCGAGCACTGAGATCGACTTGAGCCGTGGAAAGGGGGGCGAGGCAGAGTGCCAGCCCGCAAAGAAGGAGACGCCGCATAGGAAGACGAGGAAGATGATTCTATCCTTCTAACCGCAATAGGGAACCGGAAGGGCTCAGAGACCCGCAGGTTGTAGTTCTTTTGATGCATCGAGTCCCCGTAGTGCAGGCGGCGCTACCGGTGCAGGGGGCTCCTTCATCTAGCGACGAGCTGGCAACGTCTGATAACAGACGGGTGACCGAAAACCCGCCAGGATCCCGTTATCGTTGGTGGAGGCAGTAGAGTCGGCCCTGGACTAAGGGGGAAAGGGCCAGTTGCTCTGCTGTCGTTTTTCTGTCTCGCGCGGAGCCATTTCTTTCCAAGGACGGCGCCATGCGGATCCCGTG
>JBCBZH010000297.1:0-4998 GCA_039815415.1 Bacteroidota bacterium | reverse complement strand
GGCGCCGCGGGCGGGGGTGGGTGGGGGGGGTGGGTTAGCTCCGCCCCTGCCGGTGGCCGGCGCCCGCGGCCGGGCTGTTGCGCCCCCCCCCCCCCCCCCCGCGACCGTCTGACAAGGAAGGCGGCCTTACGTGCTCTCGCAGGCCACGTCATCTCCCGACGCATCCCAGCACGAGCGAACGCCTTCGCGGTAATCGTCTGCTTCGATGAAGCCGACTCCCGTGACTTCATCCCACTGCACGAGGGTGCGAATGTCCTGAGGCTTCTGCAGCCAGTCGAACGTGTTGATGTCACCCTCGGTCTGGTAGAGCACCGTGCTGCCCACGTTGTCGTCGTTTTCGTTCTCGACGGTAAACAGAAGCTCCTTCACGTCGCCAGAGACGTCATACTCAGCGCTCAGCACTTCCGTGCGCTCGCCGTCGATGCGGTAGTAGAGGCGCCACGTGCCGGTCTGGCCGTCCAGCGATGTACGAGCGGTGTAGAGAACAAAGTCGTCGAGGGCTTCGCCTGTGGCAGGGTTGGCCGTGGTCACACGCAAGTTCCAGTCGATGGAGGATCCGCTGGGTGTGCCTTCGAGGCGGAAGGTGGCGTCGGTGCCGTTCACAGGACGCGTGGACGACCACACCCAGACGCCATCCGTGACGACCGGGTCCACGCTCGTGGCTGCACCCGTCATGGCGGCAGGAAGGATGAGGTTGGCCTTCACCACGAGGGACACAATGCCCACCCGAGCCGCGCCCGTAAAGAAGTTGAGCCCGGCATCACCCGACGCGGAACGAGCCGAGCTGGCGTCGCCGAGGTCGGCGTCAAACGCGAAGGCTGCCTCAGGGATCAGTGTAGGCGCCTCAGTTTCGCCTGTGGTGTTGGTGGTATCGCACGCTGCCAGCGCGACGACTGCAACGACCATCAGGAGGCGTGAAAGGAGGTTCTGCATAGCGAGAAGACGGTTGTGGAGGAGGTATCGGACAGGGTCTCTCCCATTCAAATCCCAACGCACGGGGTCTCCAGAAAGTTACTGGGAGCGCCTCAGGAACCTCTCCGCCGCGGTTCGATCCACATCCCAACACGATTCTTCCCTTCAACGACCATGACGTTTACCGCTTCCAGCCACACGCCAGCTCACGCCTCAGGCACCTTCGACCTCGGTGATGGCCTCACGATCCATCGGCTTGGGTTTGGAGCAATGCGCATCACAGGCCCAGGCGTCTGGGGGCCTCCTGACGACCACGGCAGGGCCATCCGCGTTCTGAAGCGGAGCGTCGAGCTAGGAATTGACTTCATCGACACGGCGGACAGCTACGGCCCATTCATCAGTGAGGACCTGATCGCAGAGGCGCTGGCCCCATACGACGGCGTCACCATCGCCACGAAAGGCGGCCTGCTCCGCACCGGCTCCTGGAAGTGGCACGCGCTGGGAGATCCCAACTACCTCCGCCAGTGCGTTCAGATGTCCCTTCGGCGCCTGCAAATGGACACCATCCCCCTCTACCAGCTTCACCGCATCGACACCAAGACCGACCGCGACGAGCAGTTCGCAGTCCTCAAAGAGTTTCAGGACGAGGGGCTGGTGCGCCTCCTTGGTCTCAGCGAAGTGGGTGTGGACGAGATCCAGGCAGCCCAGAAAGCAGGATTGACTGTGGCGACTGTGCAGAATGAGTACAACCTCGGCAACCGCAAACACGAGGACGTGCTCGATTTCTGCGAGGCGGAGGGCATCGGATTCATCCCGTGGTACCCCCTCAATGCGGGCAAGCTCTCTGACAGCGAGGCGCTCGCCGACGCTGCAGATGCTGTGGGGGCCTCACACAGCCAGATTGCGCTAGCGTGGCTCCTCAAACGCTCGCCCGTGATGCTGCCGATCCCCGGGACCTCGAGCGTGGCCCACCTCGAAGAGAACACTGCCGCCGCTGAGATCGACCTCCCCGACGATATCTATCGCCAGCTCGACGAGGCCACTCGCGAAGCGGCATAGCGTGCTTGATGCGCAATCGCCTTGACAGGCCCGGCAGTAGGCGCGTTCGTGGTGCCATGCGCGTCGTTCTGTTCTGTGTCCTGATCGGGCTGGCGGTTCCTTCCTCTCAGGCCCAATACGCGGTGGTTCGTGGGACCGTCGCGGACGGCTTGGGTGCGTCGCTTCCCGGAGTCAACGTCTATCTCTCCGGAACCACGCGCGGGACGGCCACGGATGCCCACGGGCGCTTTGTCCTCGACCGCGTGCCTGTAGGCATTCACCGCGTGGTGGCGTCGATGATCGGGTTTGAGGTAGACACCGAAGACGTGACGCTGGCTGCTGGCGACACGCTCGAGCTAGCGTTCGCACTCGCTGGCTCGACGGAGGCATTGGAAGATGTAGACATCGTGGCGGAACGAGACCGGCGCTGGGAGCGGCGATTTCGATGGTTTCGGGAGCAGCTACTCGGGGAAACGGACAATGCGGCCCTGTGCGAGATCCTCAACCCGCACGTCCTCACCTTCCGAAGCCGCTGGGGAACAACCACGGCTGTGGCCTCGGAGCCTCTCGTCATCGTGAATCGCGCCCTCGGCTACCGGCTGAAGTATGACCTTGAGACGTTCGAAGGCTCATCGGCCTCGCTGCGCTATCACGGCGAGGAGCACTTCGACGAGCTGACGCCGTCGGATTCGGCCGAGGCTGCACGGTGGACGAAGGCGCGAGCAGTGGCCTACCGAGGCTCCATGCGCCACCTGTTGCGCTCACTTCTGGCCAGCACGACCGACCGAGACAGCTTCTCGCTCACCCATACGTGGGAGGATCCGCTGGGCTACCGAGCGTCGTTTGGGATGCCCAATCGCCAGATCGACGGGGATCGCGTGCTGCGTGTAGACACGGCGGGTTGGGGAACAATCCGCGTTCGCGGCCAGCTCGGCGTGGCATACACCGAGCCCGAATCGCCAGCGTACCTCGAGTGGTCCTGGTTCCAGGATCGACGCCGACGCCCAGCCCTGGTCCAGCACTCCTCCATCCAGCTCCGAGGTGGCGAGCGCATCGATCCGCAAGGCACACCGGAAGACCCTTTTGCGCTCACGGTAAGCGGTTACATGGCGTTTGAGCGCCTGGCCGATCTTCTTCCCACGGACTTCGAGATGGGGCCGTAGGCCCTAGAATCCGCCTTCTCAGGTGTTTTGAGGGCGCTCCTCACCTTTCCCTCATGCGATTCAGGGATCTCTTGGCGTTTCATGGCTCTACACCGCCTGTCCATCTTCCGTTGCGGTGTGCTGCTCCATGCCTCTGCCGACACCCCTTTCTCCTGAGCGTCTTCGCGACCTCGTCCTCCTCTACCTCGCCGTCGGGTATGGAGGAGACGACAGTCTTGCGACGGCCGAGCACGACGCGATCGTCGAGCTGGCGCAGAAGTGGGCACCTGGGCAGGGACGATATGACACGGAAGCGATCGTAGACACAGCCGCTGTTGCCACCCGCTCTGGCCTCGGCCCCACCATCGACGAGATCGTGCGGGCTCTTCGCCCAGCGCTCCTGCCTGGCCATCGCCAGCGCGTGCTGAGTGACCTCGCCCACGTGGCACGTGCCGATGGCGTTTTGACGATTGCCGAGGCTAGCATGATTCGGCGGATTCGCTCCGCGTGGGGACACGCCTAGTCCCACACCGGGTTTAAGCCCCGCCTATGTCTGGCGACGCCACTCGGAGGCCCAGTCACCCACCAGCGGGGCGCCTACGAGCTGGCGACACTCCCGGAGGCATGGGGCAAAAGCGATGGGTCCTGACCGAACCGGGCACGAATTGCATGACACCGGCGTCTACCCGACCCGTTTCTGCTGCCTCTCATGCCCCGACTCACTCTCGCTTGCCTCTTTGCGCTGCTGACGATTGGCTCTGTCACTGCACAGACCGATCTCACAGGAACTGTCACCGATGTGAACGGCGAGCCCCTGCCCGGCGCCAACGTTTACCTCTCCGGCACCACGCGGGGTGCCGCCACCAGCGCGAACGGCGAATTCGTCATCTCGAACGTGCCGCCTGGTGCATACCAGGTGGTGGCCTCCATTCTAGGCTACACCGCGGGCGTCCAGAACGTTCAGGTGCGCAGTACCGCCACAGTGGCCCCGCTGACCTTTCGGCTCGAAGAGAACGTCGCGGAGTTGGGGAACGTGCAGGTGGAGGCCGAAGGCGATGCCCGCTGGCAGAGACGCTACCGGAGGTTCAAGAAAGTCCTGATCGGGGAGTCCGAGAATGCGGCTCGGACAGACATTGAGAACCCCTGGGTGCTGGACTTCAGCGAGCGAGGCGGCACGCTCCGCGCGACAGCCTCGGCGCCTCTGATCATTCACAATCAGGCTCTCGGGTATACGCTCTACTATGACCTGAGCGACTTCGAAGCCGCCCCGACGCGCATCAAATACGATGGCACGGAGCGGTTCGAAGAGATGGCACCCGAGAATGACGACCAGGCACGGCGGTGGGCCATCGCGCGCGCGCAGGCCTACAGGGGCTCGCTGCGCCACTTCCTCCAGGCCCTCCAACGAGGAACGTCTGAGGCGGAGGGCTTCGTCGTCACCCTCCGCAAGACCGATGGCGAGGGCCGCCTCCTCGAGTACGTCGGGCGCACGGTGGAGATCGACTCCATCGTCGTCCGCAGCAATGAGCCGGGGTGGTATTCGCTCCGCTTCGACGGCCTCCTGGGAGTCAAGTACGATGTGGAGCCTGAAGTCCCGGCCTATCTCTCGTCGGAGTGGTTCCGAGAGGCCCGCTCGGCGCCCGAGCCGTTTCAGCAGTCCAACCTGAAGCTCAGTGGCGACATCGAGGAGGTCGATCCACAGGGCAACCCGTCAGATCCGTTCGGGATCTCTGCCAGCGGCTATCTCGCGTTCGAGCGGCTCGGCGACCTCGTCCCGGCGGAGTATGTCCCCCCCACCGAAGGCGTGCAGTCCCGCGCCCAGACGCGGCGCCCCCCCAGTTCCCGCGCAGGCTCGCGAAGCCAGTAGAGGCCTTCGCCAGCTCGAGAAATCACGTTCTCGAGCTGG
>JBCBZH010000081.1:0-15085 GCA_039815415.1 Bacteroidota bacterium | reverse complement strand
CTGAGGTCTGGGCCCTCCTCCAGCCACTCGCAGCAATGCTTCGCGAGGCGACGAAGGGTGCCGCCGCCGCTGAAAGGGTACGCACGGGTTTCGAGGTGGCGCTTGTTGGAGCACCCAACGCCCGAAGAGGTCGAGATCGCCGTCATTGTCTGCGTCAAGCCAGATGTGGCCAGTCGTCAGCTTTGCGTCAGTCACGTGCGGTCCCTCTGTGGCACGGACAAAGGTGCCGTTCACGTTTGTCCAGAGCTGGTTCGGGAGGCCAGGGGCCTCTGTCGGCGGACGATCGCCGGGGGCAAATGCGCAGAGGTAGAGATCGAGGTCTCCGTCGTTGTCATAGTCCACCCACGACAGCGAGGTCGTATTGGTCGTAGCGCGCGTGAACGCACTCGTGCTGTCGTGCTGGAACGTTGCGGAGCCGGTCTCTGCGAGCTGGTTCCGGAAGAAGTCGGACCGCCGGTGCGCTGGAGCCGTCTCGAAGTAGCCTTGAGGGATGCTGAGGTCGAGATCCCCATCACCGTCATAGTCCGCCCAGATGGGGCGAAGATCTGCGTCGCCAGGCGAATCCGGAAGCGCGGTCGTGTTCCGACGGAAGGCGCCCGCCCCTGTGTTCTCAAAGAGCACGTTTTCGCTCGTGGGGGCATCCGGGTTCAGAGACCACAGGTCATGGACAGCGACCATCAGGTCCAAGTCGCCATCCGCGTCATAGTCCGCCCAGGCCCCTCCATTCGAGCTGACGTCGTTGACTGCGCCTAGGGGGCCCGTCTCGGTGCGTGTGAAGGTGCCCCTCATGTTGCGCCAGAGCAACGACCCGATCTCCAAGTCGTATCCGAATCGATGGTTGGCCGTGCTCTCAAAGAGGTCGAGGTCGCCGTCATTGTCTATGTCAGCCACCGCCAGCCCGAGGGTCATGTCCGGCCGCTCGCTGAGCGGGCTGCCCTCGACCCGAGTCCACGTTCCATGCGGACCGCCTCGGTAGACGAGGGCATGGGTATAGAAACTGTTCTTGATTAGGTCAAGCCTGCCGTCTCCGTCTAGGTCTGCCCAGACGACGGGGCCGGAGCCTGTAGCCGTGGTGTCGACAACCACCGGCGTGAAGGGCTGGGCGGCAAGGGGGGATGCCAGCGCGAGGACGAGGGCAGCGAAGCAGGGGCGCATCAGAGGGCAGCGGAAGGGAGTGGAGAGGGCGGCTCGGAAGCCTAGATTCTGGAGAGGCGAAGGCCTGGGACAACCTGCCCAGCGCCCCGCCGTTTGCCCTGAGGCCCACCTGAAAAGCACCTGAGTGCATCTGAATTCGCCCGAGGGACGCCTGAAACCGTCAATGGTGCACGACTTCTACCTCGCCGACTGGCTCGTCCAGCCTCGCCGCCACCGACTCGTCCGCGAGGACGCAGAGGCGCGGCTAACCAATCGGACGATGCGCACGCTCCTCCGGCTAGCGGATGCTCCGGGTGAGATTGTCACTCGCGACGAGCTGTTCGAGGCCGTCTGGCCCGACACCATCGTTTCGGACGACTCGCTCTTCCGAACCATCGCCGACCTTCGCCAGGCCCTCGGAGACGACGCGCGCGACCCGGCCTACATCGAGACGGTCCGGCAGGTGGGATACCGCCTCGTGGCACCTGTCCACGGGGGCGGGGATGCCCGCGTCGGTGGGGATTCAGTCCGTGGGCCGGTGTCTCCGCCTGTTCTTGTGCTGCCTGCAACCATCGCCAAGCCACTGTCCCGGCGCTGGCCGATCGCTGTGGCGGGTCTCGCTCTTGCCTTGGTGGTGTTCGCGGGGTCCGTATGGGCGCTCCGTTCTGGCGACTCCCCGAGCCCGCGCGAATGGCAGGTCCGGCCTCTTTCGAGCGACCCAGGTCTGGAAGGCTATCCGGCCCTCTCACCTGACGGACAACTCGTGGCCTACGTACGTGACCTCTGGACCACTGGGGAACTCGTCGTGCGCCGCCTCGATGGAGATGTTGCCTCGTCGATGGGTGACCCCGACGGTCTCATCGCGTATCCAGCGTGGAGCCCCGATGGAGACTCTCTCGCATTCGCGCGGTACGGGGCGGGGCGCATCGCGCTGGGCGCGGTCCCACTCGTGGGCGGCAGCGAGCGTACACTCGCGGACGTTCCCTGCGACGCCTGCGAGATCGGCGGCCTGTCGTGGCATCCTGACGGAGGCCAACTGACCTTCGCGATCCGTCATGCAGATCGGCCCGTCGCAATCTCTTCACTTGATCTAGCGACCGGTGAGATTGAACCGATCACTGAGCCGCCGCCCGGTGCGTTCGGGGACTGGCAACCCGTGTGGAGCCCCTCGGGCAACGCTCTCGCGTTTCTTCGTGGCACTGCCCCCGCTGAGATCGCCTCAGGTCTAACCGCGGTGCGCGGACGGGTGTTCGTCTTGCAGGGAGACCGAGTGACTGCTGTGACAGCCGCCGACTCGGACCTCTATGGTCTCGCATGGCTGGACGATCAGACGCTCGCGGTCGCCGCTCTGGTTTCTGGTGAGGGGTTCGGTCTCTGGCGTGTTCCGCTCGATGGTGGCGAAATCACGCGCTTGCTCTCACGTAGCATGCCGCTCGTCCGAAACGTGAGTGCGGCTTCAGGGCGGCTTGTCTTTGAGGAGTGGAGCGGGCAGGTGGACACATGGCGCATCCCGATCGGAAACGGTGCCATGGAACCAGTTCTCGCCTCGACCCGCTCCGATCGGGGAGCCCGATTCAGCCCGGATGGCAGCCAGATTGCATTCGTTTCCTCGCGAAGCGGGACGCGTGAGCTGTGGGTGTCCCGTGCCGATGGGTCTGCGCCGTCACGCCAGACGACCTTCGAGGAGGGAGCAGTCGGCGCTCCCGCATGGCTTCCGGGAAGCCGCCAGTTGGCCTACGTCCACACGAACGCTGATGGAGCGTCCACGCTCTACCTCGCTGATGCGAGAGGCTCGGTCTCACGCGTGCTCTGGTCTCCTGACCACCCCCTGGTAGCGCCAAGCGCTACACGAGATGGCGCGGCCATTCTCGTAGGGGCTGAGACCAACGATGCGTGGGACGTGTGGCGGGTCCCCCTCAATGGGGCAGATCCGACGCCCCTTGGCATCTCAGGCGCACGGATCGCCGCTGAGGTCTCCGATGGTTCTCTGATTGTGGCTCTTAACGGCCAGGATGGCCTGTTCAGGTGGGCCCCTGGTACATCGCCTCGTCGCTTCTCGGAGACCCCTGTGGCCCGAGACTGGGGGAACTGGGCCCTCATCGACACTATGGTTTATTCAGTCGAATGGGAAGAGGTGCAGCCAGAATCAGGGAGTGGGGAGGCCGAAGCGGCTCCCGTCTTGAACGTTCGCAGTTTGGATGGGCAGTCCATCGGGAGGCGTGTGCTCCACGATATGGACGTGCCCCGTGGCGACCTAAGCCTCGATGTGAGTTCAGACGGCACGGTAGCCCTTGTCTCCATACGAGTCGGCACGACAGCAGATGTGTCCTGGGCCGAGGCGCACTAGGGTTGGGGCCCCCTATCGCCAGATCCTCACAGTGCACGCAACGTTGATTCTGGCCCGGGGTATCCTTGCAGCATGGCTGAACCCATCCGAGCCTTCCTCGACGCGGCCCTCCGCTGGGCCCCGCTCGACGCCAACCGTCAGCTCGAGCTGGCGAACCGGTTTGAGATGCGACGTGTGGAGGCCGGTGAGGCACTCGCCCTGCCCGGAGACGATCGGCACGACATCCTCTTCGTAGCGGAGGGCCTGCTGCGGTTCTACTACCCCGGCTCCGACGGACGCGAGACCAACAAGGCGTTTGTGGTGGAAGGCGAGTTCGCAGGTGCCGTGGCGTCGGCACAACTTGGCGTGCCGCTGCTCTACGGTATTGAGGCGTTGGAGGCGACGACCGTTCTCGCCAGCTCGTATCGGGCCTTCTCCGAGCTGATGGACGCCGATCCGGCGTTCGAGCGGCTGGGGCGCAAGCTGGCCGAGACGATTCTCGCCCGAAAGGAGCGCAAGGCGCGAGACCTGATGCTCAAGAGCGCCTCGGAGCGCTACGCGGACCTGCTCGAGACGCGGCCAGATCTTGTGCAGCGGGTGCCGCTCTACCACCTCGCGTCGTATCTCGGCATGACCGACGTGCATCTGTCGCGTGTCCGTCGCGAGCTGGCGACGATCTGAACCCATGTAAAGGTGCGACGCCGTCGGGCTGGCGATTCTGCGGACTCACCAGCACGATTCACGGATGCACGTCTCCATTCTCGGTCTCGGCGCGATGGGCGCCCGGATGGCCGCTCGCCAGCTCGACGCCGGGCACACGCTCACGGTCTGGAACCGCTCGCCCGAGCGTGCCGCAGATCTCGCATCGCACGGAGCCACCGTCGCCATGACTCCTCGGGAGGCTGCAGAAAGTGCCGATGTGGTTCTGTGCATGGTAACGGACAACGACGCCTCGCAGTCCGTGTGGCTCGGGGAAGACGGAGCCCTCGCCGGGCTCGCCGATGGAGCGGTTGCCGTCGACGCCAGCACGCTCACCGTTGCGTGGGTCCACGAGCTGGCGAATCGAATGGTGGAGCGCGGAGCCACATTCCTGGATGCGCCCGTCGCGGGCTCGCGTCCGCAAGCCGATGCCGGGGCGCTGATCTCGCTCGTCGGCGGTGACGCCAGCGCGTTGGACCGTGCGCGGCCGGTTCTGGACGCGTACAGCGGTGTCATCCACCACGTCGGGCCGACAGGGCAGGGCGCAGCCATGAAGCTGGCAGTCAACGCGCTCTTTGCCACGCAGGTGGCTGCGATGGGGGAGCTGTTCGGCGCTCTTCGTGGAGCAGGCCTCGAGGACGACCGCATCGTGGAGGTGCTCACCGCTGTCCCGGTGACCAGCCCGGCAGCAGGCGGTGCGTTGCGCGCCATGGCGGCGGGCGCGTTCGACCCGTTGTTCCCTATCGACCTCGTGGAGAAGGACCTGCGCTATGCCCTCGAGCTGGCGACGGACGCACCCACGACGGACCTGGCCCGTGCCGTATACGCCCGCGCGCAGGAGGCCGGGCACGGCGGTGAGAACATCACCGCCGTGGCAAAGCTGTTCCTCTAGGTGTCGTCGCGGTACGCCCGGATCCAGTCCACGTCAAGCCGGAAGGGGCCATCCTGGCCGTCCGCGATGAACAGACTGAAGCTCTGAACCTGCGAGGGGTCGATGGCAGGCGCGCGAACGCGCTGGCCGAACACACTGGACTGGAGCGAGGCGAAGGGCACTCGGACGATTTGCCAGTTGGCAGTGGTTGGGAAGGGGGCCCGTCGAGAGACGGACCGGAAGCGTCGGAATCGGGTCCCGTCGTCCACTTCCACCTCGAACTCGCGACCGCTGCCTCGCACCCTCAGCTCGACGCCGTCGAAGCCGGAGAGGTCGACCCGCTTGGGTGTGCGGATGGACGTGAATCCGCCACCTCGAGTAACGAGGGTCCCGGAGAAGGTCAGCACCCCCTCAGAGACCGTGTAGGCGCCTCGGGAGAGGCCTCCCATCACGCCGTCATTGACCACGCGCCATTGATCGGTAGCATCGTCGAAGTCGAACAGCAACCGAACCGTCGGAGACGACTGGGTGGGGGCTGGCGGTGGTGGAGCGTCGCAGCCACCAAGCCATACTGCGGCGATGAGGAGTAGAGGCAAAGGCATGGAGTGCGTACGCCTATCGTCTACGCCTCGATCCGCGAGCTGCCCGTCTCGAGCTGGTGATTGGCGGGCTCGTCGGAGGAATACGCGCGAATCCAGTCCACATCGAGGTGGAACGGGCCGTCCTTCTGGTCGACGATGAACAGGCTGAGGCTCTCGATGCGAGCCTGATTAAGGGGCTTGGTCTTCACGGGCCGGCCGTACACGCTCGTCTGCAGCGAGCTGAATGGGATGCGGATAGTCTGCCAGTCTGGAGAGGTCGGGAACGCGGCGCGGCGCGAGACCTCACGAAACACCTGGCGGGTTCCGTCGCCGACATCAAGTTCAAAGGTTCGGCCACCTCCTCGGACCCTCAGCTCGATGCCCGCATAGGCTGAGAGGTCCACCCGCTTCTGCGCACGAACGGATGTGAAGCCGCCACCCTGGGTGACCAGCGTCCCAGTGAATGCGAGGATCCCATCAGTGATCGTGAACGCACCCTTCGAGAGGCCTCCCATCACCCCATCGTTGACGACGCGCCATGCGTCCGACGGGGACTCGAAGTCGAACAGGGTCATGGGATGCTGTGCAGGGTAGGCCGGGCGTACGCCCACGGCATCCTCGCCGATCCACTACGCGATCTGCTTCCAACTCGTGGACTGCCGTGGAAGCACGTCCGCTGGGTCGAGGTCGGGGTGCAGCAGGGCCTCGCTCACGCGTTCCATCCGGGTGCCCTGTGAGCCCTTGACCAGCACGATATCGCCAGCTTGCGGAAAGCCTGCTTTGCCTGTCCGAATCTGCTCGGCCAGTTCAGTCGAGCTGGCGACGGTCTCGATCGCCAGCCCGTCGGCGGCCTGGTTCATGATGGGGCCGACTGCCACCACGAGGTCAGCGTGCTCCGCCGCAGCCCGGAGTACGTCGGCGTGTTGGGCAACTTCGGTCTCGCCCAACTCGAGCATGTCACCCAGACAAGCCACTTTGCGATTGCCCTCGAGCTGACGGAGCACGCGGAGCGCGGCCACGGCGGCATCCGGGGAGGCATTGTAGGTGTCATCGATGAGCGTGCTCCCGTTGGCACCGTCCAGGCGGACGAGGCGGCCCTTCTCGGGAGCGATGTTCGCCAGCCCGCGGTTAATGGCGTCGTCGTCCATGCCGAGCGCGCGGCCGACTGCGAAGGCAGAGAGCGCCGTGTGCATGGCATGGTCGCCAAGAATGGGCAGCGTGGTGGTGACGAGGTCGGGGCCGAGGTCACAGTCGGGGCCGGTGCCGAAGAAGAGGGATGTGCCCTCGTGAAGGTCCGCCATCGCGCGGGCGCGCGGATCGTCGCCGTTGAGGCAGGCGATGCCGGAGGGGCCGAGGGCGCGAACGATCTCGCTCTTCTCGCGCGCCACACCCTCAATGCTTCCCAGGGTCTCGACGTGTACAGCCTTGACCGTAGTGACGACCGAGACGTCGGGCGGGAACGCCTCGCACAGCTCACGGATGTCGCCGGGCAGCCGGGCGCCCATCTCGAGCACCAGCACGGCGCCGCTCGGGATCTCGCGGTTGACGAGCATCAGCGACAGCCCGAGAGGCGTGTTCTTGTTGCCTTCCGAGGCCACCACGTGGAAGCTCTCGCTCGCGACCGCTTCGATGGCGGCCCGCGTTGTCGTCTTGCCCACCGACCCGGTGATGGCGACCACCCGAGCGTCCGAAGCGCGCACCTTCGCGCTGGCGTTTTCGACGAGCCAGCCGATGGAACTCTCGACCTGGGTGACCTCAATGCCCTCTGGCACGTCTACGTCCTTCTCGGTCACGATGCCGATGGCCCCGGCTGCGAGCGCCTGTGGGATAAAGCGGTGACCGTCGTGCACGTCGCCTCGAATGGCGACGTACGTGTCGCCGGGCTGCAGGGTGCGGGTGTCGGTGGAGAACGGCATGGGGGCTATCGAATCGTCAAGAGGTGGGCATCGCGCTGGTGGCGGGCAAGCGCCAGCTCGATGAGACGGTCCACGAGCGCCGCCAACTCGAGGCCCTCGTGGGCCCACATCACCGGGTACATGCTGCGGTCCGTGAAGCCCGGGATCGTGTTGATCTCATTGATGAGCACCTCGTGCTCCGGCGTCACGAACACATCGACGCGGGCCATGCCCTCGCAGCCGAGCGCGACGTAGGACGCCAGCGCGAGCTGGCGAACGCGCTCTGAGACCTCGGGTGGCAAGTCTGCCGGAACCTCCATCCGTGAGGCTTCGGGGTCTTCGTACTTGGCGTCGTAGGTGTAGAACTGAGCCGTTGAGACGATCTCGCCGGGCGCCGATGCATGGGGGGTCTCGTTGCCCAGAACCGCGCACTCGATCTCGCGACCCTCGATGGCGGTTTCGACCAGCACCGTACGGTCGTAGGCGAACGCCAGCTCGAGGGCGGCGTCGAGCTGGTGCGCGTGCTCCACCTTCGTGATGCCCACCGACGAGCCCGAGTTTGCGGGCTTGACGAACAGCGGCGTACCGAGGGCCTCGGCCAGCGAGTCGAAGTCGGCCGCGTCGCTGGGTCGGAGCGTGCGGGACGGCGTGACGGGGAGGCCCGCGTGATCGAGGAGTCGCTTGGTGGCGTCCTTGTTCATGCACGCCGCCGAGGCCAGCACGTCGCAGCCGACGTAGGCCAGTCCGAGGGTCTGCAGAAAGCCCTGGATGCGGCCGTCCTCGCCATTGGTGCCGTGGAGCATCGGAAATGCCACATCGAGGCCCATGGCGTCCAGGCTCGTGAAGCTGTGAGCGTCTGGTTCGGCACTCCAGACCGGCCCGTTGGGATCCTGCGGTGCGAACAGGGCAGGGGCTCCTTCCGTTGCGCTGGCGGTGGCGAAGAGCGTGTCCGGGCTGGCGTCGATGTGCCAGCGCCCGTCGCGGTCGATCTGGATCAGCGTGACCCGATACCGGTCGGCATCGAGGGCTTCGAAGACGCTCCGCGCCGACCGAATCGAGATCTCATGTTCAGAGGACTGGCCACCGTAGATCAGGCCGACATGGAGAGGGGAGGGCATCGAGGACGAACTGGCGAGAAGGGGCGCTCAAGCTACGGAGCGATGCCTGCGCCTGGCTTTATAGAGCCATCCCATACACGCTCACATCCTCGTCGTCGCCGGGCATTCGGGTCGTGGATTCAAGGGTCATCCCGATCTGCTCAAGGAGCCGGATGGACGGTACGTTGGTAGGCGTCACAATGGCGACGAGCCTCGCCAGCTCGTACGTGTCGCGTGCGAGCTGAACGGTCGCCTCAGCCGCTTCACGCGCATATCCTTGGCCCCAGTACGCAGGGAGAAAGGCGTATCCGATGTCCGGAGCCTCGAGCTGAGGTCGCCTCACCAGACCGCACAGACCGATGGGCGTGCCATCCAGCAGCTCGACGCACCAGAAGCCGAACCCATCGGACGCATAGCTCGGTCGCAGTCGGTCGGTGATGTAGGCCTGGGCATCGTCCAGCGTCCGAACGCCTCGGTCACCGATGTTCTCGATCCATGATGGCTGGTTCACCAGCTCGAACACGAAAGGCGCATCTGTCTCGACGTATTCGCGGAGGCGGAGGCGTTCAGTCTCGGGAATGGTCATCGGGTTCAGGCGTCTAGATTCTGAGGGTACCCACCCCCGCCCGAATGATTGGTCGATTCCTGTTCTGCATCGCGCTGGCGATGGGGACCGTTGCGGCTTCTGCCCAGGCACCGTACATCGTGGTTCTCGGCGTGGCCCAAGATGGCGGGGCGCCGCAGCTCGGGACCTCCGACCATCCGGGGTGGAGAGACGCTGCCTTCAAGCGTCTCGCTACGTCTCTTGCTCTGGTGGACCCGGAGAGCGGCCAGCGCTGGCTCTTCGAAGCGACGCCGGATATCCGGGAGCAGATGCACCGCTTGGATCTCATCGCGCCGGTCGAGCAGAACGCGCCGGGCCTCGACGGCATCTTTCTGACCCACGCCCACATGGGGCACTACACCGGCCTGCTCCACCTCGGTCACGAGGCTCTGGGCGCGCGGGGCGTTCCGCTGTATGTGATGCCCGAGATGCAGTCGTTCCTGACGTCCAACGAGCCCTGGCACCAGCTCGTCCGGTATGAGAACGTGTCGCTCCGCGAGCTAGACGATGGCGTGGCGGTTCAGCTCAACGAACGATTGTCAGTGACGCCGTTCCTGGTGCCGCACCGCCAGGAGCACAGCGAGGTGGTCGGCTATCGGATCCAAGGGCCGAAGCGGTCCGTCATCTTTATCCCAGACATCGATTCCTGGGAAGAGTGGGACGACCTGGGCACCCGCATCGAGGACGTGATCGCCAGCGCGGACGTGGCCTACCTCGACGCCACGTTTTACGCCAACGGCGAGATTCCGGGCCGCGACATGTCCACGTTCCCGCACCCGTTCATTACGCACAGCATGGAGCGGTTCGAGCCGCTGCCCGCTGAGGAGAAGGCGAAGGTGAGGTTCATCCATCTCAACCACACCAACCCGGCACTGCGACCTGGCACGCCAGCACGAGACACGATTCGAGCGAACGGCTTCGAGCTGGCGGAAGAGTTGGAGCGGGTGAGGCTCGAGTAAAGTAAAGCGCCTGCGATCCAACGACCGCAGACGCTCGAACAAGACGCCGGGCTGGCGAACCGGCTGCCAGCCCGAGGGAGGGTCACATCCCAGCTCCCTTGGTGTCGAAGTAGAATCGCTCGTGAGTCACCTTGCCGTCGTTCCACTGCTGGACGGCGACTTCTTCCATGTTGACGCGCCCCGCTCCCTTGAAGGTGATGTCCGAGGAGGTCTCCACGAACACGACGCCTGTGCCCGGAGCGGTTTCGTTGGCAGCGATAGATGTGATCTCGCCGCCGTGGATTTCCTCCACGCTCTCCATCCATTCGGCGATGCGGCCCTTCTGGGTATCGCGTCCGTGGAACGTCTCGCCGTTGCCTTCGACGATGGTGATGTCCTCCGCGTAGTAGGTGTCGACGGCGTCCATGATGTCGGGGCCTGCGGCCTTCTGCTGAAAGTCGGAGGCCTGTTCAAGAAGAGTCATTGGGGGTGGGAAGGTTGATGGTTCTTCAGCGTACCTCGCCCGACCGTCACCCCTCCGTCATTGGTGCAAAATATGAGAGCCTTCCTCCTCGCCAGCTCGATGCTGGGCCTCCTCGCGCTGGCAGCTTGCGACGATGCCACGGAGGCGGTCCGAGCCTCGGTGTCTGTGGCTGAAGCCATGAACAGCGACACGACTGGGTACGCCCGCGCCGAGACGATCCGGGAGTTCACCTACCCGGACGATCATGGCCCGCACCCCGCGTACAAGACAGAGTGGTGGTACATCACCGGCAACCTGCGCGCCACCGATGGCACCGACCGCCGGTTCGGCATCCAGTTCACCATCTTCCGGTCGGCCCTCACGCCCGATACCAGCACGGCAAATCGGGACTCGCCGTGGGCGACGAATCAGCTCTACATGGCGCATGTCGCGTTGGGAGACAGCGCGGCGGGAGCCTTTTACAATGAGGAGCGGTTTGCGCGAGGGGCCGCTGGACTGGCAGGAGCAGAAGCCGATCCGATCCGCGTCTGGCTGGGGCCGGTCGAGCTGGCAGGAGCCGGGTCTCTGGCTGCCGACGGCACGGCGCCGATACGCCTCGCGGGTGCGGCGGAAGGGGCGACCTACGAGCTGGTGGCTGAGCCCATCAAGCCCATCATCTACCAGGGCGACCGGGGGCTGAGTCCGAAAGGGGAGGGGCTTGGCAACGCCAGCTACTACTTCGCGCAGACCCGCATGGCGACGACCGGCACCATCACGCTGCCCGGTGGCGAGGTTGTCCCAGTTGAGGGCCTGACGTGGATGGATCGTGAGTGGTCCACCTCGGCACTGGCCGACGACCAGATTGGGTGGGACTGGTTCGCGCTCCACCTCGACGACGGACGCGACCTGATGATGTACCAGCTCCGCGTTCGCGAAGGGTCGAATTCGGAGCCCTTCCGTAAAAGCTCCATCATTTCTGCGGAGGGCGTGAAGACCGAGCTGGACCCCTCCGAGCTGGTGATGGAGCCGCTCGAGATGTGGACAAGCGAGGCTGGTGCGGAGTACCCGATCCGCTGGCGCCTCCGCGTCCCATCGCAGGACCTGGACCTGACAGTCTCGGCCATGATGCCCGCCCAGGAGTTCGACGCCACGGTCCAGTACTGGGAAGGCGCGGTCGATGTGACGGGAGGTGCTACCGGCACCGGCTTTCTCGAGATGACGGGTTATGCCGATGCCATAGACGCCAGCTCGAGGCCCGTGCCGTCCTGAGCCGACGGTTCGCTACGCCTGAGCCTCCCGGAGCACCAGCGGACGCTCACCCGTTCGCTTCTGAACGGCGTTGGAGAGCATCATCAGCTCGGCGACATTCTCGGATGTCAATACACCGACGATCCGTCCGCGCTCCGTAATGGGGAGGAGTGGGCGCCCCGATTCCTGCATCGCCTCCAGGGCCTCGGTCAGCATGGCTGAGACCTCGACGCCCAGCCCGACAGGCTCCATGGCGTCTGACACACGGCCGCCAGTGCCGGTTTCGGCCAGTGCTTGTACCAGGCGGCGGCGCGTGAGAACTCCGGCTGGAGTCCCGTCGGGAGCCAGCACCAGGAAGTCCTGCTCGCTCCCGGCCAGGAGCCGCTCGACAACCTCGCCAAGCGTGGACCCCACGCCGAGCGTCGTGAACTCGGTGAGCATGGCCTGCCGGACCGGGATGCCCCGCACGGCGGCTCGCATCAGCGCCGCCGAGGCCTCCTGCTGGGCGCCGAGGTACACGAACAACGCGATGAAGAGCAGGAACGGGTCGAACCGACCGACCACCGCCACGAACGCGAAGAAGATCGCCATGCTCTGCCCCACCGCTGCCGCCACCTGCGTGGCTCGCGTGTAGCTCAGCTTGTAGGCCAGCAGCGCTCGGAGGACCCGGCCACCGTCCATCGGAAACGCCGGGAGCAGGTTGAACACCACGAGGACGATGTTCGCCCAGAACAGGTTGGCCCAGAAAGCGCCTGCCGGTTCCGCCAGCCCGGTTGGGGCACCAACGCCCTGGCCGGCGACCCCAAGCCCTGCCCACACCAGCACCGCCACAGCGACATTCACGGCCGGTCCAGCGAGTGCGATCACCAGCTCGACCGTCGGATTCTCCGGGACTCGCTGAAGCCGCGCCACGCCGCCGATCGGGTAGAGCGTGATGTCCTTGGTCGGGACGCCGTAGCGCCGGGCAGCCAGCGCGTGCCCGAACTCATGGAGCACGACGCATCCGAACACAGCCAGAATCAGCAGGACCCCGGTGACGGCTTGGTCCGGCCGACCCGTAAAGACGTAAAACCCGATGGCCCCGGCGATCAGGAGCCCGAAGGTCCAGTGGAGGAGAACATCGACCCCGGCGATCCGGCCGAGGCGGAAGGAGGAGCCCATGGCGGTGGGGGTGCGGTGTGAGAAAGAACCGGTCGGCGCTCGGCAGAGTTCCGTTGAGTCCCGGCGAGCCGGTCCTTCGTAACGGCGAGTTGCGGATCAGCTCAGGAGGGTTTACCCTGATTCTCCCATTCGCCATCCGGCTCATGATCCGCCAGCTCGCCGTTGCTCTCCTGTTTGTGATTCCGGTTGTCGTTTCCGCGCAGACCTACACCCCCGTTTACGAGCGGGATGACGACATCAGGACCGGCACCGAGCTGGTGATGGTCTACATCGGCGCCTCGCACTGCGGGCCGTGTGTACAGCCCGAATACAAGGCAGCGCTTGAAGAGGCCAAAGTTCGCCTCGCTGAACAAGCTGAAGCCGAGGGGAAAGGCTTCGCCGTTATCGGCGTCTCCATCGACTACGACCCGCAGGTTGGGTTCGACTTCCTCAACGAATCCGGAACGTTCGACGAGATGGTGATCGGGCGGAACTGGTTCAACTCGGCAGCGCTGATCCACTTCGGTGTCACCGAAGGGCAAGAGCCTCGCCAGCTTGCGCTCCCATCCGTGATTTTCTACGAACGCGACATGGAGCTAGGCGAGTCCATCCATGCCAGCGCGCCGCGCTATCTCCGGCAGATCGCAGGGGGCGTGGCCCTACCGGAGTGGGTGGCCGCAGGGGCGCCGCTGGCTGTCACTCAGTAGTCGATTGGCGACTTACAGCAGCGGATCGTCGCCGGGCTCCAGGACGTTGTCGTAGATGTCGTACTCGTCTGGGCGGACGAGGAGCCACACCAGGAGGCCGAGTGGCCAGGAGATGAGTGCAGCCAGTAGCGTAACCAGCAGGGGGTTGGTGTCGCGTGCCTCGGCGTCGCGGTAGACCCACACGAGGGAAGCGACGTAGAGCGCGATGCAAGCGAGGCCGAACGTCAGGGCAAACACGTCGGTGATGGATACGGAAAACATGGTCGGAGGGGACAAAGCTCGAGCTGACTAGGCCGTCGCGAACGAGGCATCGTCACGAACCTGGATGTCAGTCAGGTCGCCGTGGACATCGATGGCCGCTTCCATCTGGGCACTGGCGCGCAGCACGCGACCGGAGAGGCCATCGGAGAGGGAGCGCCGCGTCACCAGATCCAACACGAGGGCTACGACGGAGAGCGGAATGAACAGCGCCGCCGTCAGGCTCGCCAACCACAGCTTCAGGTTGTAAGTGAGGACGGGCGCGATGGGTGAGGACGGCATCGGATCGAGAAGTGAGTTGTGCCGCTCTACGGAGCTGGCGGTCCAGGGTTACGCCAGCTCGTTGAACGTGCGATAGGGGGACGTACTGCCTCGGCTTACAGAGGCTCTGAGGGGGAGTTACGCTACCGCTGCACGTCGCGGCTCCTGACACAGGGCACCGCTCCTCGCTACCCTGCTTTCGGCCTACCGGGCGTCTCTCGCCAGTCCTGAGAATCGCCTGCCGTTCATCCTCTCCAACACCATGCGCACACTCACCCTTCTTGCCGCACTTGTCATCGGTCTGATTTCTCCCGGCTGCGCCACCATCTTCACCGGGTCCACGGACACCATCACGTTCACGTCAGATCCGGATGGGGCTGAGGTCGTGATTGGGGGCATCGTGCAGGGCCGGACGCCGCTCACCATTCCCGTCAAACGGCCCGGATTCAGCGATCAGATCGTGACCCTCCGTCTCGACGGCTACGACCCGGTCACCTTTCAGCTTCAGGATGACATCAACGCGGTCACGCTGCTAAATCTCTTCGTCCCCGTCGGCTTCGTCATCGACGCCGTCACAGGATCGATCACCAAGTACAGCCGATACAGCTACGATGTGGACATGTACCGAGGATCGGTCGCGCTCGATGCTCGTCAGCTCGAGCGCACCGAGGACGGTGCCATCGTCCTGCCTGCTGGAGACGGCGATGTGGTCGTGAGTGATCCGGCCACGGGCCTCAGCTACCTCTTCTCAAAGTAGGGCCGTGCCCCGCGGGTCCAAGCCGACGTGTAGCGACCGGCACAAGCTGGCCCGCACTCGAAGCCCCTAAAGCCAGCGAGGCGCCCTGCAGGAGCAGGGCGCCTCG
>JBCBZH010000184.1:0-8826 GCA_039815415.1 Bacteroidota bacterium | reverse complement strand
GGCGTAACGCCGCCTGTCGCCACCGGAGCCGCTTCCGGCTCCTCGGCGGTGCAGGCACAGACCCTTGAACGATGAGTGAGACACCGACCCACACGCCCGGACCTTGGCACCTCGAGGACAATACCGGCGGGCTCGTGATGTCCGTCTGGACGGATGACTTCTTCCCGACCCGAATCGCCGACGTTCCGCTGCACGGGAATGACTGTTGGGACGACGACACATCTAGGCCATGCCGGTCTCGCGCAGATGCCCACCTGATCGCCGCCGCCCCAGACCTCTACGCCGCCCTCCGCGAGCTGGTGGAGGCCGTCCTAGCACACGACAGCGAGGACACATGGATGCCCGTTCAAGACGCTCTAGTCGGTGCCCGTGCTGCCCTCTCCCGCGCCACCCCGCCCGCAGAGACACCATGACAACCGAGATCAGCATTCCGCGCAACAGACGACCAGCCAGCAGCACCGTCCGGTTCTACCGGCTCGACATCGGAGCGTGGTTCACGTACGGCGACTCCCGCGTGTCCGATGGACGACTGAGCCACTACGTCAAGTGCTGGCACAACAAGGCCCTTGATGTGCTAGATGGGAGGCATGGGGCATTCGACCCGCAGGCCGAGGTACAGCCCATCACACACGTCCTGATTGACTACCGGACCGTTCCGCCCGCAGAGGAGGCAGAGTGATGGACACCACCAAAGAAACAGGCTCCCACATCTACCGCCTCCAACCGGATGGTCGGTGGGTCTGCCATTGCGGAGACGTGGCCCCGCCGTCAATGGTGCCGCCGTGCTCTGAGTGTGGAGCCCGTCCCGCCGAACCGTGCCGCCTCTCGGAATACTGCTTTCGTACGACGGCCTTCTCGTCTGCTTTGAAGTGATGGACACCACCACCCCACGCCCCACCCGCTCGTTCTGGAATCCAGATCGCTCGATCCGAGCCACCATCCGCTTCCTGCTCTGGCGCCGCCGTGTCCAGCGCATCCTTCGCCAGCTCGACTCTGATGCCTGACAAGACCTTTCCCCCGCTTACTGAGCGCCAGCTTGGGGACCTCTGCACGATCTCAGATCTGGCTGGACAGCACGGTTCAGCGTGCTCCAACTCACAGCTTCCAAGGCGTCGATTCATGGCGCTCTATCGACGCGGCCTGATCAAGTCGGTCGGGGTCGTCTCGTTGGTAGACGATTGGGGCGTCCTGTACGAACCCGAACGCCTACGCGAAGGCTTCGTGGTCACAAAAAAGGGGGCAGCACTCGTGGACGTTGCCCGCACCCTCCCCGGTTTCCATGACTGACCCCTCTTCCCTCGTCGTCCCGCTCGACCTCGCCCGTGCAGGGCACATCCAGACAGACACATGAAAACCTGCCCCAAATGCGGAGGCTCCAACATCTCCGGTCCCAGGTGGCTCCAAGGAGTGAACCGCCTCAAATACACCTGTTACACCTGTGGCTACTACACAACGACGCTCACGAAGGACGCCCAGAACGCCCCCCGACCGCCTGCGATCAAGCGCGTACCCCACAAGTGATGCCTCCTGAGCCCCCACCCACGCCCGACCACCGTATCACGCCCATTCGTGTTGGTGACGTTGTAACACCGTTCACATTCTTGGAGGACGGAGACGGGGCCGATACGCCCCGAGGTGTGATTGCACGACCTGGGCAACCACTGGTCGTTATCGACACCAGTGACTTCTGGGATCTGTGGGTGACTCATACTCCGGCCAACTATCCAGAGCCCAGGGTCTTTGGGGTCAGGGTCAGCGAGGTCAAGCGCCTGTCGTGCACCTGTGAACCACCTCCGTTTCCTGCGGACCTCTTCGAGCCCGCTGATCTAGACCCGTCCGCGCCCGAGGAGGCGCGGCGCATCCTCCACACTTAATGGCTCCTTCAAACCCCTACCCCCACCATGCGGAGGGCTACTACGCTTGGTCCATCTCCATCGGTGGAGAGATCGTGCCCTGGATTCTTGAACCGAGCAAAAGCAAGGCGATTACTGCCCTCACGCTCACGAAACCCGGCGACTCCGACCGACGCTCACTGTGGCGCGACTGGAAGACCAAGGGCGCTCGCCCTATCCGCGTCTATGTGGAGAGCGTCGCCCGCATCTCGCGCCTTGAAAGCATCGCTGTGCTAGCGCGGCAGTTCGCAGAGGACGCCATGCCCTACGGCCTAGAGCAGCAGCGCACGACCCTTCGGAAGCGACTCGCCATACTGGACAATGCCTAGCCCTCTTAGCGAAGCCCCTTCGCTGGCGGACGCGCTGCGCCAGCTCGCACACCTCTGAACCATGATTCTAATTGCTCTCACGGCCTACATCGCCATTGCCCTCGTCTGTCTCTACGAGGAGCAACGTCAGGCCGAATACCGATGGATGGCGCATCGGATGGAGTCAGAGTTGCGGCCCGCCCTCAAACGTGCCATCGCAAGCCTCCGCGCCACAATGCTGGCAGTGGAGGAGTTCCGAGAAGCGATCCGCCAGGTAGCTACGGCCGTCCGACTGAAGAACGACACAAAGGCCCCCTGAACTGTGTCCTCCGCCGACCTCTCCATCATCGCCAGCGCGTTCGGCCTCTCGCCCGAGAAGGCCGCTGCCGTGATGGACGTGATGCGGATTGCCGTCCGTGAGGAGATCCGGCAGGAGACTGCCCACCTCGACAGCCGCTTGGGTGACCGGCTCCTCACCCGCAAGCAGGTCGCCGAACAACTCGGCTGCTCCCCCAAGACCATCCAGCGCCGGGAGCAGGAGGGCCTCATCCGATCCGTGCCCGGCCCTGGCAGGCCGCTCTATCACCCAGCGGAGGTGGATCGTCTCCGCGCCTCGCTTGGTACCCCAGCGGCCGGTCACGCTACATTGGGCTCCCCGCGCGAACGTCCGCGCAGGCGGAACCCGAGCGCAGCATGGCGAGACGACGCAAGCGAATGAAGGGCCTCGTAGAGAAGGGCGAGGGCGTCTTCTACGGCACCTTCTACGACCGTCGCCGCAGCCCCACCCGCAAGTACCCCAAGCTCAAGGCCCGCACTGAATCCGCTGCCGAGCGCGAATGGGCCGCCCTTCAGGACGAGTACGCCGCTGGCCGCTTCGACCCGTGGCGAGACCGCCGCGCCGACGACCTGACGCTCGAGGCTGCGCTCGCGCTCTACACCCGCGCCCATCGCCACCAGGCCCAACACACGCGAGAGAACAAGGCCTCCACCGTCCGCACCTTCCTCGCCACTGCCAAGACGCCGTACCTGGCTGACATCTCGGAGGCCGACGTGGAGGCCTTCATCCGAGCCCGAGAGCGGGACGGGCGGGCCGCGTCCACCATCGACGTGCAGCTCGGGCAGCTCCGCCATGTGCTCGCATGGGCCGTGGACGAGGGCTACCTACGCGAGAACCCCGTGGACCGGGTGCGCCGCCGTCGCCAGTCCCGCCGCACTGGACGCGCGCGCGTCAAGGATGCCCGCCCCCCGCGCGAGGCGCTCTTGCCTTCATCCCTCGGACGAATCTCGTCGGCCATCGCTGCCGAGTCGAGTCCCTTCGCGGACCGCGCCCACCTGCCGGCCGTCTACGAGTTCGCCGCTTGCACCGGGCTCCGACTGCGTGAGCTTTCTTCCCGCAACCGATCCCACGTCCGCATCTCTCGCATTGGCGAGCACGCCGTCTGTGGACAGCTCTCGGTCTCCGCCTGGCACAACCCCAGAACGGGCGAGCGCTTCGAGACGAAGACGGGCCGGGACCGCGTGGTGCCGCTGCCTCCACGCGCGGCCCTGGTTGCGAGCCAGCTCTTGGACGCCAGCCCGACCGACAACCCCGACGCACCGCTCTTCCTCGGTCCCAAAGGCGACCGGCTCGATCCGTCCCATACCTCGCGCTTGTTCTCCAAGTACCGGAAGGCTGTGGGCCTGCCGGGGACGATCTCGTTTCACGGGCTCCGGCATTCGTGGATCTCGTGGCTCGTCATGCTGGACGTGAGCCCCTACGCCGTCCTGGAGATCGCGGGGCACGGATCGTTTGACACACAGCGCCGCTATGCCAAGGTGAAGCAGGAGTTCATGGCCGGACGTGCCCGCGAGGTCGCGACCGAGATCCTGTCGTTCGTGTGCCCTGGCGTAGATGCCGACACGATTAAGCAGGAGACCGCCGGGCTCGCGGGTGTCGATGTCAGTGGAGCGCTGGCGCTGGGGGCGGGCCATGCCCCGCTCACGGGCTTCTCCTCACTGCGTATCCAGGATGTGCTGTTCGGCGGTGCACTCTACCGCGAGACGGTGCCTTCCGCACTCCTTCCGCAAACCCTGTCCACTTCTGTCCCTTTGATCGGGACAAGCCTATCCACAGATGCACATGGCTGAGATGCCTCAGATCGGAGAACAGGCCCCTGAATGGGCCGGAATCGACCAGAACGGCACATCCCAGAAGAGCCCAGGCTACCGAGGGCGGTGGCTGGCCTTGTATTTCTATCCCAAAGACGACACGCCAGGCTGCACCAAACAGGCCTGCAACCTCCGAGACAACACCAGCGCGTTGACGGAGGCGGGAGTCGCAGTCATCGGTGTGTCCGGAGACAGCCTCGAGAGCCACGAACGGTTCGCAGAGAAGTATGCTCTCCCATTCCCTCTGGTCTCAGATCCCGACCGAAGCATCCAGCTGGCGTACGGGGTCTACGGGGAGAAGTCGTTCTACGGAAAGAGGATCGTTGGCGTGAAACGGACGACATTTCTGATCGACCCGGAGGGCGTCGTGCGGCACGTGTTCAAGCGGCCCAAGACCGCCCAGCACGCGGAGGAGATTCTCGCCAAGCTGGACGCCTTGTAGGCTTACTGTTGCAAGGAATCCGTCAGCACAATCGTCTCGGTGGTGCTGATGTAAAGACGAACAGGGCGTCCCTGGAGCGCGTCTCTGGGCACTGAGATGCGGAGGCGCTCGGTGATGTACGCCTCGCAGGTATCGTTGTTGGCGTCGTGCTTCAGCCACAGCTCGTGTTCAGGCCCGGTCGCGGAGGTCCCCAGCTCGAACTCATGCCGCTCGCAGCCGCCGCTGTAGGAGACCGTGACCTGGAGGACATCGCCATCGAGAAGCGGCGCTGAGTCCATCTCCACAACGTAGGCATCCCCAAGATCAGGGATCGTCGAGCTGGCGGAGTCGCATGACGCCAGCCCGACGGCAGCGCCTGCGACAAGGAGAGGCAGACGTCGCATCACTGGGCGGAGGCGTGGAGCGGTGTGCGCGAGGACGCGAAGCGGAGCGTGACCGCCTCGGGAGAGACGATGTCGGTGGAGTCGATTCTCAGCGCCATGGTTTCCGCCCGGTTGATGTAAATGCGGAGCGGCGGCGGCGCCAGTTTCGAGGTGTCCACCGGCAGATAGAGCTCGCTGGTTCGAGACTGCACGCAGGTACCGCTGCTGGTGGTGTGCTTGAGCCACAGTTCACTTCCTGCCAACGACGAGAGAACCTCAAACTCGGAGTTGCATCCACTGTACGTGACGGTCAGGCGGAGCGAGTCCGCCTCCAAGACCGGCGCAGGGGTTCGCGCCACTCGGTAGGGTTCGCCAAAGACTGGGATCGTCGAGCTGGTGGTGTCGCATGCCGCCAGCCCGATCAGGATGGTGAGAGCGAAAAGGGCAAAGAGACGCATGGGTGAGGGATATCTTGCGTCCTGTAAGATCGGGCCGTTTGGCCCGAGGAAAGATCCAAACCTGTGTCCCCTTCCCGAGGTCCCTCGCGCGTTGGGCGAACGCTTCATTCATGCATCGTATGTGGGTCGTCGGCAACTGGAAGATGAACACGAGTCTGGAGGACGCCGTGCGCTTGGCGTCCGACGTTGCGCGCGCCGTGGGAGCGGGCGACGATCCCGTCTCCGTGGGGATGTGCCCGCCTGCCATCTGGCTCGAGGCTGTCTCAGAGCGCGTGCGGGCTTCATCGGTATGGGTAGGAGCGCAGAACGTGCACCCGGGGGCAAGCGGCGCCTTCACCGGCGAGCTGGCGGTGCCCATGCTTCAGGACATCGGTTGCACTGCCGTCATCGTTGGCCACTCCGAGCGTCGCCAACTGTTTGGCGAGACCAGCGCGTTCGTTGCCCAGAAAGTGCGAGCGGCGCTCGCAGGAGAGCTGGTGCCCATCCTGTGCGTGGGGGAGACGCTGAACGAACGAGAGGCTGGCGATGCGGAGCGCGTCGTTCTCGACCAGCTCGACGCCTCGCTCGACGGCGTGTCTGATGTGCAGAGCGGCCAGTTGGTCATCGCCTACGAGCCGGTGTGGGCCATCGGCACCGGTCGCACGGCCACGCCCGAGCAGGCGCAAGCCATGCATGGGGCCATCCGGTTGCATCTCACGTCACGCTTGCCGGGCGTCCATGTGCCGCTTCTGTATGGGGGAAGCGTCAAGCCTGCCAACGCGGCCGAGCTGTTCCGCCAACCCGACATTGACGGAGGGCTGATCGGCGGTGCGAGTCTGGATGCCGATTCGTTCGTGGCTCTCGTGGAGGCGGCCCGTGCCTCTGTCTGAGGTGCGCCGATGGGTCGCGGTCTGGCTTCTCACAGGGTGGGTAGCAGGGATCGGGCTGGCGGGCTGTTCCGTGTTCTCGCGGGGCGGAGGAGGCCTTCCCGCAGAGGGCCCCCGCGCGCCGGCCTTCGAGCTGGATGCCATCCCCCGACTCGATCCATCAGGCCAGGCGTTTCTCGACGTCCTGATGACAGCGCCGAGCTCGCTCACCGGAATCCGCCAGCCGGGACGTGGGACGGCTGTCGAGGTACGATGGACAGTCGAAATCTTGGAGCGGCCGTCGGGTCGGCAGATCTATGAGACCTCGTGGGTGGAGTCCATCGGGGCTGCTGACTCGACGGTGGCAGCCTCTGTTGTCTCGCATACGGCTGAGGTCCCGCCTGGGGAAGTGTTGGTCGCTGTGACAGCGGAAGATGAGGCGACGGGGGGGGGGTACACGGCACGGCAGGATGTTCAGGTGCCAGCCTTGAGTGGACCGGTCGCCGTTCTCGGGACGCGGGTCGAGGCCTTTGATGGCAACACGTGGCTTCCCTTGGTGTCTCGGGCCACTACGGTAGATCGGGACTCGATGCGCGTACGGGCGCAGATCGCGAATGGTGTTGGAGGGACCGGACGCGTGGTCGTCGAACGCCTCAACGTGGACTCCACGGTGGCACTCCCACCGTTCGCGATGGCACCTCCGCAGGGATCCTTGACCATACGCGGGGTGCGCATCGAAGAGCAGGTGGCGGAGAGCACGCTCGTTCGTCGGCTCTTTCTTTCAGACGAGCTGGCGGAGGTGATGCAGCCGATCCCCTCCCTGGGGACCGGGGCGTACCGGATCCGAGTGGAGACCGAGGACCAGGCACTCGATCGGTTCCTCGTTGTGCGGCGAGCCGGGTTTCCTTCCGTTGAGCGGGTCGGTGATCTCGTGGCAGCCATGTCTTACATCGCCACGGAGAGCGAAATGCGTGCGCTGACCGCACGCCTCGATCCGTTCCTTCAACGCCGTGCCTTCGACCGGTTCTGGGGAGAACGCATCCCAGATCGCCGACTGGCTGCTACCACCGTTCGCACCTATGCTGAGCTGGTTGAGGAGGCCAACCGCCGCTTCTCCAATCACAAGTCCGGATGGAAGACGGACCAAGGCATGGCCACGATCCTGTTCGGGCCTCCAGATCGCGTAGAGCGCCTGTTTCGGGCGGAGCGATGGATCTACACCTCGGGCCCGGTGTCTGGGCTGGAGCTGGAATTCGAAGCCACTCCCGGCCTTCCTGCGGGGTGGCCATATACCGTCTGGACGCTACGGCGGGGACCCGCGTATGAGGTCGCGTGGCAGCGCGCCCGGCGCGCGTGGCGACGAGGAGATACGCCTTAGGTCGCCAGCTCGAGAGATGTCCAGGAGGCGCTACGTGTCGGACTCGCTCGAGCTGGCGGATGTGGAGTCCGTAGACGTTGACCCTTCCGCAGCGGTGCTAGACGAGTCCGTCGCAGCTGGCGTGCTGTCGGACGTCGCCTCTGATGAGTCCGATGCACCAGACTTTCTCACGTAGTCGGTTTCATAGAACCCTGAGCCCTTGAACTGCACGCCTGCGCCACCCGAGATAACCCGGGTCACAGGCGTGCCGGTATCGGGGTCTTCTTTCAGCGGGTCATCCGTGATGCGTTGGAAGTGTTCGAAGGTGGAGCCGTCGGCGCGGCGGTAGACGTACGTGGGCATGGACGATAGCCGGGTGGGGGCGAGAAGCTAGCGCTCTGCGGGGCTACGGGATCGTCGGAAGATCGTCAGGGACTTCTCCGAAGCCGAGGGCGCGCCACGGGGCATCGATTGGAGAGGCGATGGACGTGGCAACGGCGTCGGCGAGATCCGCGCGTACGGGTCCGATGCGGCTGTTCCGCCGTGTGGGGTGGACGCGGTTCGAGAGGAGCACAACAAACAATTCCTGGTCGGGATCGACCCAGATGGAGGTGCCGGTGAATCCGGTGTGACCGAAGGATCGCGGGCCGAAGTGCGACCCAGACGAGGAATAATCTGAGCTGTTGGGGGGGCGAACCATCCAGCCGAGGCCGACCGGGTAGGTACTGCGGACGCGTACCCGCTCGGTGAACTGATCGAGCGTTCGGATGGAGAACAGCCGCGACCCATTGGCCTGCCCGCGATTCGCCAGCGCGAACCCGATGGTGGACAGATCGCGTGCCGTCGAGAACAGCCCTGCATGTCCGGCGACCCCGCCCAGAACCGATGCGGCCTCATCGTGGACCTCGCCCTGGAGAACGCGCTGGCGCCATGTGTTGTCCACCTCGGTGGGAGCGGCCTGCCGATCTACGGCACCGGGGCGCCGGAAGCCCGTGTGAATCATCCCCAGCGGCT
>JBCBZH010000023.1:0-26575 GCA_039815415.1 Bacteroidota bacterium | reverse complement strand
GGCCGTCCACGAGGCGCCCCCGGTCCGTGTCGACCACGGTGTTTTTGCGAAAGGCGAAGGCCTGCGGGAGCGAGCTCGGAATCTCACAGGCGTCCTCCTCCTCTGGAGGATCGTTCGCCGTCGGCACCATGGGGTCTTCCAGCGAGCTGGCGCAGGCCACGAGAGCGCCAAGGCCGATCAGGAGCGAGAAGGAGCGAAGCATACCCAAAGAAACACATGCTTTCCTAGATATTCTAGGTCTATTCGCTGCCCCTTGAGCCGCTCCTACCAGTCCGAGAGGCTGGCGTTGCTCATGATGACAGACTCAGGCAGGCCCTCGTGACGCGTCAGGTTGCCCCTGGTTAGTCGGTATAGGGACGATCAACGCGCTCGCGGAGCCAGAGTCCGCGGAGCGTTACGAGGTGGAGAACGATCCCGAGCGGAGGGCCGAAGAAGAGAGGGATGGACATCACGGGGAATGCAGGCTCCACGTCAGGCGCGGCAAAGCCATACACAGCAGCCGCGGCGGGGGCGACGATCAGATCCGCTATTCCGAACAGCGCGTGACTCACCACGGCCCATCTCCAGCCTCGGACTTGGCGCCACGCCATCCACCCTACGGGCAGCGCGAGAAGGCCTGTCAACACGTCTCCCACTCCTGCAGGCCAGGCGAATCCTGCCGTGAGATATCCCTCTGCCAGGAACGGGTAGAGGAAGACGCCGCCTGCTGCGCGGTATGTCTGGAGTGCCACGAGAGGAGCCGTCGGGATCTCAGTCAGGAGCGTTCGGATCGGCGGGACCCACGTTATCAGCACTGCTCCGACAATCGGAACGGCGATGAACGGGGCCAGCACGTCGAAGGAGCGCGGGATCGCGATGCTCGCACCAACTCCGGTTCCAAACCAAAAAGCCACGACGCTGAGTAGCGCCATAGAGGCGATGCCGAGATCCTTTCCGCGCATCCGAAGCCGCGAGCTGGCGGCACCCACCAGCGAGGCGCAGGCGAGAAGGACGAATACACCGACGGCGAGCAGGAAGGCAGAAACGACGTACACCTGGGGAATCGACAGCATGGCTCAGGCGATCCGCTGGTGCTCGGTCATGCCGCCCATCACACGTTCCATGATGCGGACCTTGCCCCAGCGCGGGACCGTCGCCAGGCCAGCGCTGAGGATCTTCGTAAGTAGACCGGGCCGGACGGTCTGGCGTCGGCCCAGAGCGGCCAGCGTCGGGCCGACCACATCCGCGGGGGTGATGGCGGCGCCCATCTGCAAGTCGGCGGTGTCTGCGAAGCCGGTGTGGACCGGCCCCGGCGCGCTCACGATCACGTCTACGCCGCGCGGCTTGAGCTCGACATGGAGAGCCTCGCCTAGCGTCTGGACGTAGGCCTTTGTCGCGGCGTAGTGCGCCGCGTAAGGTGTCCCCTGAAACCCGACCAGGGAACCCAGTAGCACAATCCCGCCGCGCCTGCGTTCGGCCATGCGGTTCCCAAAGTGATGGACGTGCCGGAGCACAGCACGCATGTTCACATCGAGCATCGCGATCTCATCGTCGAGTTGAGCCTCGACGAGGGAGCCAGACGTTCCGAAGCCCGCCGAGGCCACCAGCAGGCCAACCTCGAGGTCGGACGTTTGAGACTCGACCGCCGCCAGCCCGTCGGTGGTACCGAGGTCGGCGGGCACCACGCGGGTCTCGACAGGCAGGGCATCGGCGAGCTGGCGAAGCTGGGATTCCCGGCGGGCGACCAGGACCAGCGAAACCCCCTGGTCAGCTAGCGCCTCGGCAAAGGCACGTCCGATTCCGGACGAGGCGCCGGTGACGATGGCCCATGGGCCGTAGCGATCGAGGAGAGAAGGCATGGGGAGTGGGATGAACTGACGGGTGCTAAGATTGGGTATTATCTAAGCACTGTCAAGTTTGTTCCCCGAACGCCCGTGCCGGACTCTTACCACCATGGTGATCTCCGTCGCACCCTGCTGAACGAGGCCGGGTCGGTTCTCGAAGACCAGGGCATCGCGGCGCTGTCCCTGCGCGATCTCGCGCGACGGGCTGGTGTGAGTGCCACAGCGCCCTATCACCACTTCAAGGGAAAGGCAGACTTGGTCTGTGCGCTCTCCGAAGACGCTCTTCTTGCCCTCGATGCGGAGCTGGCGGCTCCAGACCACGCCGATCCCCGCGAGCGCATGCGGGCACAGGGTGTGGCCTATGTGCTTTTTGCGGTTGAGCACCCCGAGCGATTCCGGCTCGCCTTCCGGCCCGACCTGGGCGATCCATTCGAGGAGCAGAGTCGTTCGAAGGTCCTCGATGACACTACCATTGCGTTTCGCCAGCTCATCCGGGTCGTTCGCGAGATTGAGCCTGATCCCGATCGCCAGCTCGGGCTGGCGATGACCGCGTGGTCTGCGGTTCACGGGCTGGCGGCCTTGCTGGTGGATGGGCCGCTGCGCCCGGTCGCGGCCGACCGCGACCGGGTTCGAGCGTTGGCCGAGGATGTGACGCGTCGGATTCGTCTCTGACGAGGACCGGCTAGGTGGGCGATGGGGACCTGCATGCAAGCACTTGACCCGAGGAGCGAAGTCCAGGAGAGCCGGGATGGCGTTTCTGGAAGAGGCCGGAGACGCACGAGCGATATTGGCTCTGTACAACCCGATCGGTCTGATGGGTCGACCCTTTGCTTGTGTCTGGTGCGCCGTGGTGGCTGCGCTGTCGTGCCCTCATGGAGCGACGGCCCAACCGGCATCGACTGACGGGGATGTCCCCCAAGCGCTTGCCCTAGTCGGAGGGGTGGTGTTCGATGGCGAGCGGTTCGAGCGCCGTGATGTGTTCGTGCATGAGGGGCAGTTCGTTCGCGACCGTCCGGCGGAGGTGGACACGGTCCTCGATGTCTCCGGTGGATTCCTGGTGCCGCCCTACGGTGACTTCCACAGCCATGTTCTCGCCAGCCCGTGGAACCTCGAGGCTGCCGAAGCCCGCTACCTCCGGGAGGGAACGTTCTATGTTCAGAACATGACCGATGCCGCCAGCCAGATCGCCATCGCTCGAAGCCGCTTCGAGGCTCCAGGGACGCTCGATGTCGCCTACGCCCTCGGCGGGTTCACCTCCACCAACAGCCACCCTCAGATTCTCATTGAGAGCTACGCGCAGGGCCTGAACCCTTTTCGGCTTACGCCTGAGGAGCGGACCACCGTTCTGGCGTCTCGAACGGCGGAGAACGATTCGTACTGGTTGGTCGATCCACCGAGCCGGGTTGCCGAGGTGTGGCCCCAGTTCATGGCTGGGCAGCCGGACCTCGTGAAGGTGTATCTCCTCGATGTGGCCGCAGGGTTGGCGGCTGGAGATATGGCTGGGCACGGCCTTCACCCCGACGTGCTGGTGGAGGTCGTCCGGCACGCGCATGACGCTGACTTGCGTGTCCTGGCGCACGTCGAGACGGCACAGGATGTCCAGTTGGCCCTCGATGCCGGCGTGGATGGATTCGTCCACCTTCCAGGCTATGCTGTGACGGCGTACGCGCCGGCCCGCTACGACACGCTTGCGGCCTCGGGCTGGCGCCTCTATCACCTCGACGATGCCACTGTGAAACGGCTCGCGGAGCGCCAGTCGGTCGTCAGCCCGACGGTGTTTCTGGCCTCCACTAGCATGCGCTGGAACTACCCGGATCGCCCAGCCCGGTTGACGGCTGTGCGAGCACGGCAATGGGATACCCTACGCCGGTTGAAAGCGGCGGGAGTCCGAGTCACCATCGGACTTGACAGTGCGCAGGGGACTACATGGGCGGAGGCGGACTACATGGCAACGCATGGTCTCTTCTCGCCCGCAGAGATGCTCCAGATGTGGGCAACAGAGACCCCACAGGCCATCTTCCCGGATCGCCAGCTCGGAGAGATCCGGGAAGGGTATGAGGGCAGTCTGCTGGTTCTGAACTGCGACCCCCTCGAGACCTTCTCCTGCACGCAGGACATCCGAGTCCGGCTCAAAGACGGGCTGCTTCTTCCACCCATGCCGCCAGCATCCGATGAGTGAGTCTCCGCCTCCGGTTCCTGTTCTCGTGGACGTAGAGCTTCCTGAAGACACAGACGGTGAACAGGAGACACCGCCTGAGAGTCGCTGGACGGTAGCCCGACTGGCTCGGTACTCAGGGCACCTCGGAGTGGAGCTGCTGATCGTGTTTATTGGGGTGTACGCCGCGTTCATGTTGGGGCGGTACCAGGAGGGCCAGAAGGACGAGGCTCGCCGCGGAGCGATTTACCAGGCACTGCTCGCCGAGGTGGATCGGACGGCGGCCGACGTTGCCGAGCACCGGGAGGTTCTGGTGTCGGGCTGGGTCGAACCCATCGTGGAGTCCTACGAGCGCGGAGAGAAACCGTACATCTACGGACTTTGGCTGCCCACCCGTCCTCCCAGTGGAGCCTGGGACTCGATGCTGGCATCAGGCATCGACTTGCTGGACCCCGCCCTCATTCAAGCCGTGGAAGGGCACCGGTCGGACCTTCAGTTCATGCTCGACCAAGCCGACCGCGCCGTGCGGCTGAGCGATGAGCAGATCACGCCCAACATGGGCGATCAGGACTTCTACCAAGGCGAGTCCGCACAGCTTCGCGCGCAGTACCAGTGGTATCCCCAGTTGCTGGGCTATCTAGTCGGGAATGCGGACAAGGCAGCGGCCTCCTCAGACAGCCTACGTGCGGAGATCCAGCGCCGCATTGCAGACAGCTAGAACGGCACCGCGGCCTGGAAGCGGTAGTACAAATCCACGTCCTCCCACGGCAGGGTGCCGTCCCAGGCGTCGCCCGCGCGGTCGGCGGGGATCGCCAGCCCGAGGGCGTGCAGGAACTGGAAGCCGCCGAGCGAGACGGTGTTCTTCAGCTCGCCGCCGAGGCCCACGCGCTGCACGGCGTTGTCGAGGTCGCTGCCGGTCCACACCAGCCCGGCGTCGGCGAACAGTGCGGGCGCGATGGGGCCGAGGTCGAGGGCGCCGAGGATCGTCGTGTTGAGGTCGAACCAGATGGGCATCCGGTACTCCGCGCTGCCGAACAGCACGCGCGTGCCGACGGCGTAGCGCCGGAAGCCGCGCACGCGCTCGGCATCGTCCAGTGTGATGGCGCCGACGAACGGCACCTGGATGTCCACATCGTCGTAGCGCGCCAGCCCGACGTAGTCCTGGGCGAGCTGGCGACCGAACTGAGCCGTCGCGCGGCCCTTCAGGAACAGCCGCCCGAAGCCGACTGGCGGGGAGACCCAGTAGCCAAGCACGTCGGGGCGGATGAACTCGTTCTTGGCGCCGAGAATGGGCGCACCGAGCGTGACGCGTGCGCGGATGCCCGTGCCGTCGAGCGGCGTGATGACGTTGTAGCGGTAGGGCCGCTGGAACTTGTAGGCGACGCCGAGCTGGAGGTCGAATCGGGTCCCAGCCTGGGGCTGGGGAAGGTCGGTGCCGTCACCGCTGAGGTCGATCTCGTCGCCATCGGACGGGGAGAGAAGGCCGCCCGAGGAGAAGATGTCGAACGGTTCGGCGTAGGCGTAGCGAAGCCGGGCGCCGGTCAGGAACGCGGTGTACGGCTTGTCGAGGACATCGAGCGGGAGCGTGGCCGAAAGGTCTCCGCCAGTCAGATCCTCCACCAGCACGCCGTTGCCGTAGAAGCTCGACGGCGAGGGAAAGCGGTAGAGGTCCAGCGTGAGTGTGGGGGCGAGCTGCTTGTTGGTGTACGAGAACAGCAGGAACGAGCGGTCGATGGGCCGGGTGATGGACAGGCCCGCCAGCGCGAGGATTTGGTGCTTGCCGAGGGGCTCCAGCCAGATCGAGTTGGCGAACACACCGTAGTCGTCGTCGCCGTTAAACCACTCGTTGTCCTCGCCTGGGTCGACGTAGGGAAACGGCAGCGTCAGCCCGTGGGTGATGTTCGCCCAGGAGTTGTAGGCGTAGCGCTCCTGGATCAGCGACTCGTCTGGCGGGATGACATCCGGGACTTGAGCTGGCGGTCGATGCGTCGTCCAGCTCGAGTAGCCCTCGGGCACCTGCACCTGTCGGGGAGCGACGGTCGGCCGGCGACGGGCGTCGACCACGAACACACGGTCGCGCCGCTTCGTCTCGGTGGACACCAGCACGAAGCGCCCTGCCGGGTGGAGGGAGTCGGGCGGGAGCCAGTCGTGGACGGTGGCACCGTCGTAGAGGAAGGTGAGACGGGTTTCGGGGGAAGGGGGAAGGGGGAAGGGGGAAGGGGGATGAGCTGAGGGCGCTTCGGGTGTGCTCCACAGCAGGGGAACCGCTGGGGTCTCTCGAACTGGCGATTCCGCCAGAGACGCAGGAACGCTATCCATCCCTCTTCCCTCATCCCCTCTCGCCGAGGCCGATGCGCCCGCGAGGTCTGAGTCTTCGCCCTCCCCGGCATCGCCAGCTCGAACGACGAACCCATTCGGCGCGCCGTCGCGGAGGGAGGTGAAGGCGAGGCTGTCGCCCGCGGCGTTCCAGACAGGGAGGCGGTCGTCGCGCGTCCAGGCGGGAACGCTGTCGCCTGTCGCCAGCTCGACGATCTCGCGGGTCTCCACGTCCACAGTGGCGAGGCTGCGGCGGCCTTCCGCATCGAACAGCGAGAACGCCACGTGCTGGCCGTCGGGGCTCCAGCGGGCCGTCGGGATCTGCACGTCGCCCGTGAAGGCCGTCAGCGGGCGCTCCTGGCCGGTCTCCGTGTCGAGGACGAACACATTGGCCGTGGGACCGTCCACGCCTACAAACGCGAGCTGGCGACCATCGGGCGCCCACGAGGGCGAGCTGGCGCGCCGGTTGTCGGTGAGGGCGCGCTCGCGCTCGGTCTCCACGTCGATCACGTAGAGGTCGCGCAGGATGGAGCCATGGCGGCCCCGGTGCCTCCGCGCGTAAGCGAGGCGGGACCCGTCCGGGTGCCACGAGATCGGGGCCACGATGGAGCCCTCCGCCAGCACGTCGGTCTCGCGGCTTTTCGTGGAGTCGGCGCCCAGGTTGTTCATCACGAACAGGCGGCGGACCGGGCGCGTGGTGCTCGTCAGCACGACGGCTGCAATCTGCGTTGTGTCCGGGCTGTACTTCACGTCGTAGATGACCTGACCGGGGAATGCAAGTGGCTCCACACCGAGCGAGTCGAGTCGTTCCATCTGGCCCGCCTGCGTGTTGTAGTACACATTGACGTGCTTGCGCCACTCTTCGCTGAACTCGCGGTAGCTCTTTCCGGTGATCCGCCGGAACGCTAGGGCGAAGTCGTGGACCCGCGCCAGCCCGAAGAGCGCTGGGCTGCGATGGGCGAGGATCTTGGCGATGGTCGAGTCTCCGTAGGTCTCGGTGAGGTAGCGGACTTGGCTGTTGCCGACTGCGTAGAGGAGGCGTCCATTGTTCGGGCTGGTGCCGTCGTTGTAGTTGAGGCGGTCCTCGAAGGTGGCTGTGCGGAGCCAGCGGTCGCCGCGCTGCGCGTCCCACCGCTCGGTGAGGTACTGGGCCACACCCTCGGCCCAGACACTTGGCATGCCTTCAGCCAGAAGGTTTTGCAACAGCCCCACGTTAGAACGAATCGCACGGTAGTGGACGATGTGGGCGAGCTCGTGAGCGAGCACCTTGCGGAGCCACTTCACATCCCCCGTCCAGATGGACGCGAAGTCGTTGACGTGAACCCAGATGGCTGTGTAGCCGCTCCGTCCGACGTCGAAGGCGACCCCGTTGGCGATCTCGTCTTCGTCGGAGAGATAGATGCGAATCTTGTCCGGAAAGGAGATCGGCGGCCCGTCCGGAGGCGACAGATTGGCGATGAGCGAGTCTAGTGTGACCTCGGCAATCGACGCGGCCTCGGCCTCGATGCCCTCGAGGTGCTTCGGGTACATGATCTCGAAGCGCGCCGTCTCGGCCACCTGCCAGTCGATCTCCGGGTGATTGCGCCCATTGAAGATGTTGAACCCGACCTGCGCCTCGGCAGGGATCATCGAGCTGGCGACCAACGCCAGCAGTACGAGAAGACGGAGGATCATGAACATCGGGGGAGACGACAGGGCAAAGGTAGGCCGCGCCGACCCCGCCCCGCGCCACAACTCGGTTTCACGTCTCGCCAGCTCGAGGGCGGTCTCCATCGGGCTGGCGATAGCGCCCGCTCTCCTACTGTCATCCTGAGCGGAGGGCGCTAGCCCGGAGTGAAGGATCTGGTTGGGGACAGCATGCCGCTCCGAGCGAACACAGGAGGCCTTCCGCAACAAGATCCTTCGCGTGCGCTCAGGATGACATCTGTGGGGGGTAGAGCTGCATCGAGCTGGCGAGTCAACGGTCGGAAAACAAAGAAGAAGTGCTTATGACATTCAGGTGTCACCATGGCCTGCCATCTTACGCGTGCGCGTATGCGAGGAGGCCCCGTAAGGCGTCCCGTCGCGCCCCCTTCCCCAACCGCACGCTGCCATGCACCGCGTCCCTACTGATGGCTCTGCCGCCCGCCGCCTCGACGCCCGCGACTGGGCCGAGTCTCTGACCGCTGGCCCCGACTACACGCCGCCCTACCCCGGCGCGCTCCAGGACGAATTCGCCTGGCACCTCGTCAAGTACCTCCGCGACGACGCCCACATGGAGGCCGAGGTGCAGGTCGAACTGCCGGGCGCCCTCTTCACGCTCGATTTCGTCGTGGACATCCCTGTCGATGCGAAGGCCGGTGGCCTGCGCCGCCGCGTCGGCTTCGAACTGGGAGGTGTGCGCTCGCTGCGTGACCACGACCGTCGCCTCCGCCGCGACGCTACGCTCATCGCCAACGGCGCCGTGGACACCGTTTACCGCCTCCGTGGGTCGGACCTGCTCCACCACATGGACGATGTCCTCTACCTCGCCAGCCAGTGGGACCCCGACGTGTTCTCGGAGCGCGGGCGCATCAACCTCAAGACGCTCGCTAGCCCGGAGGCACGGTCACTCTCGGTCCGCCCGGAGCAGCCCAGCATGCTGGTGCCCTACACCCTCAGCCCGGACGACGCCGTGGAGGCGCCCGAGCGGCACCTCTGGCACGTTGCCAATGGACAGGCGCCCCATGCGCTGGTGCGCCGCCTGGACCGCCGTTTCCCGAGCGTCTGGCAGCCCTACGCCGACCGTCTCACCGAGCCCGCCCGCATCATCCCGCTCCGCAAAGCGAGTTAGGAATGATGGGTGATGAGTTCTCAGGCTGACGTGCTTTTGCTCATCACTCGTCATTACCCATCACTCACCTATGACACGTCGCTGACACCCCAGCTCGCTAGGCTTCCCACACTGGCGAACTCTCCCCCTCACCGCTATGTCGTCTCCTATCGTTCATCCCCTCAGCCGTCGGCCCCAGCAGCGCCGCCTCGTGGTCGCCGTTCGCGGTGCCGCAGGCGCAGGCAAGAGCTGGTTCGCCAGCTCGCTCGCCGAGGCCGGCCTCGGTCGCCTCTGTTACTTCGACACGGAGCGCAAGGCGCGCCTCCTGCCCGGCGCCGATGGCTCGGTATTCGACGCCATCGAGGTGGAGCACCCCGACGAGCTGCTGCCGTTCATCGACTGGGCCCTCGGCGAGGGCCGCGAGGAGCAGGGCTACGGCTGCTACGCGCTCGACAGCTGGGCCATGTACTTCGGCCGCAAGCACCGCGCGACCCTCGAGGCCGTCCGCGAGCGCACCGGCGACCCGACCGCCCAGCCCTCTGCTGAGGAGCTGCAGGCCGATCAGATGATTTTCCAGGAGGTGCTGCGCCGCCTCTGCGTGGATTCTGGAGCCTGCGTGGTCATCACCGACCAGATCGGCGCGCGTGGCAAGCAGGACCGCGAGGAGAATGAGATGGGTCGCGTGCTGCCCATGACCTCGTCCGGTCTCGAGTACTTCGTGGACGTGATGCTCGAGCTGGCGCTCCGGCAGGACGGCTTCGAGACGCGCCGCGTGGCGACCGTCGTGAAGTCCAACGCGCCGGACTTCCCCGTCGGCCTCGAGATCGAGGGTCCGACATTCGCGACGCTTCTTGAGCGCATGGGCGCAGGGCCGAAGCCAGTCGCGCTCCCGAAGGGCGTCGCCGACGTGCTGCCCGAGCCGGTTCTCACCAGCCCGACTGGCCCCACGCTGGACGAGCTGGTGATCGAGGCCGAGGGCTTCGGCCTGGACCGCCCGCAGCTCCTCCTCGCCGCGCGCCACTACACCGGCGTGTCGTCGCTGGACGAGCTGACGCCGGAGGAGGTGGCCGACCTGATGGACCGCATGCGCGAGCGCTACGCCGTCTCGGGTGACAGCGCCGCTGCCAACGACACCGAGCTGGAGGTGACCGTGACCAAGCAACCACGGAAGAAGGCGGCCTGACCGTTTTTCACCAGCTCGACGCGGGCGGCCTCTGTGGTGGGAGGCCGCCCATTTTTTTAGTCTACGCTTTCACAGCGACGGCGACCAAGCGTGTCGCCTTCGGGCCGTATGGAGCGCCCTCGAAGCTTCCGAACAGGCAAACGTCAGCGAATCCGGCGCGGCGGAGCATCTGTGCCAACTCGCGGCCCGAGTAGATCCAGTGTGCGAGTTGAAACGATTGCACGGAGCCGTCCCGGACAAACGTCCACTCGTTTTCCATCCTGCTCCAGTCTGCGGTCACCCAGCGGCGTTTCACCACGAGCCCTTCGGGTATTTCCTCGACAGTGCTCTCAGAGAAGATCCGTGCCAAGACCTCCTTTCCCCCTACGTCGATCACGAGATGGCCGCCGCTGCGGAGGCTCTGGTAGGCGTTCGTCAACACGCGTTCGTTCTCTGCGTCGTCCTTGAAGTAGCCAAAGGAAGTGAACAGATTCAGGACGAGGTCGAAGGGCGTGCTGGGGACCGTGTCGCGCATATCGCCATGAATCCACTCAACCTCGACATTGTGTTGGGCCGCGAGTTGTCGTGCCTTGGCGAGCAAGAAGGCGCTTCGGTCGATGCCTACTACTGTCATTCCATGCCGCGCCGCCGCGATGGCGTGCCGACCGGGGCCGCACGCGAGATCGAGGACGCGCCGAGGTGTCTCCCCGGTAAGCGCAACCACGGCCGCCAGCTCGGCGTCAGCATCAGCAAACCGCTGCTCGGGGAACATGGAGGTGTAGGATGTCTCCCAGAAGGCGTCGGTAGAGAACCAGCCAGGAGCACCCGCAGGGGAAGTCGTGTCGGCCATGTCGGTAAGAGGAGAAGCGAAGCAAAGGCTACGGTGGCTCTGGCGTCAAGATGTGAGCCTAGGGGAATGGCCTCAAGCTGGTGAGATCGGGGGCAGGTCGTAGGGGATCGTTTCGGGTCGATCTGTACGATGAATCCCATGCAGAGCTTTTTCTTTGGAAGCGCTACCGAATCGCCAGCTCGTTGACACATTCCTGCCCCGCCCCGTATCCTCATGTCCGTGAACGCCTTCTGCCTCATCCGACGTCCTCGACGCCGACTGGAGTTTTTCCAGCCGGAAGGGTGCGGCACACTCTGACGGGCACCGCCTTCACCCCAGCGGTTCCGCCCCTCTCAAGCGCCGATCCTTCCACGGGATCGGCGTTTTTCGTTTCTCGATTTCTGCCGTTTAGCTGCCACCCTTCCCAATGAGTCATCCCCGCGTAGGCGGGGACCCATGCAACGTTGGCGCGACGCGCAAACGCGGTATGGATTCCTGCCTTCGCAGGAATGACGGCATAGATGAAGGGGCTCGCCTACTCAATCCGGTTCTTCGCCAGCTCGATGCCCGACGCCAGCTCGCCCATCGCCCTCGCCTTCTCCGGCGGCCTCGACACCTCCTACTGCGTCCCGTACCTCCGCGAGACGACCGGCCGCGAGGTCCACACCGTTACCGTCGACACCGGCGGATTCTCAGAGGAAGAGCGCCAGGCTATCGCCGCTCGAGCTGAGGAACTCGGGGCCGCCAGCCACACGCTCATCGACGCCCGCGCGGATCTCTGGGCGCGTGTGCTGAGCTACCTCGTGAAGGGCAACGTGCTCCGGGGCAACGTCTACCCGCTGTGCGTGGGGCCCGAGCGCGTGGTGCAGGCCCAGGCTCTCGTAGAGGCTGCCCGCCAGCTCGGCGCTGGGACCGTTGCCCACGGCTCGACGGGCGCCGGAAACGATCAGGTCCGGTTCGACACCGCCATGCGCTTGCTGTCTGGTGACCTCGACATCCTCGCGCCCATTCGTCAGCTTGGCCTCTCTCGCGAGGCGTCATCGGCCTACCTGACCGAGCGTGGCTTCGCTGTGGAGCCCAAGACGACCGAGTACTCCATCAACCGGGGTCTGTGGGGCACCACCATCGGCGGTGTGGAAACGCACCGGACCGACGGTGTGCTGCCGGAGGCCGCGTGGCCCGACACCGTCTCGCCGCAGGACGCGCCGGACACCCCGCACCAGATGGAGATCCGCTTCGAGCAGGGCGAGCCGGTGGCGCTGAATGGAGACGCGCTGGATCCGGTCGAGCTGGTGGAGCGGCTAAACCGGGAAGGCGCGGCGCACGGTGTGGGGAGAGGCGTCCATGTGGGCGACACAATCCTTGGGATCAAAGGGAGGATCGGGTTCGAGGCCCCGGCAGCGCTGGTGCTCATCGCGGCCCACCGCGAGCTGGAGAAGACGATCCTGACCCAACTCCAGCTCGTCCAGAAGGCCGCCCTTGGCGACCTCTACGGGCGGCTTCTCCACGAAGGCCTCTACTTCGACCCTGTCATGCGCGACCTTGAGGCGTTCCTCGACAACTCGCAGCAGCGCGTCACAGGTACGGCGATCGTCGAATTCTACAAGGGTGCCCACCGCGTCCTCGGTGTCACCTCGCCTTTCTCGATGTTCAACACGGGCGTGGCGACCTACGGCGAAGACAACGCCCTCTGGGACGGCCGCGACGCCGAGGGCTTCACCAAGATCTACGGCTTGCAAGCCTTGCTCGCGGCTCGCGCCGCTCAGTAAAGAGTGATGGGTGATGAGTGAGGAGCCCATCACCCATATCCCATCACAAATCGCCCGAAATGCCATGCCGACCGGCTCCATTACGACGCTGACCGCCGACCATGTCTCCAGCAGCACAGGGCCGTGCGAACTGGCGGCTGAGGTCCACATCTCGCCCTACGTCGTCGCCGAAGAGGGCTACTGCGTGGCTGGGACGGTGCTGGACGACAAGGATGTCTACAACCAGATCGAGCACACCGACGGCTCCTTTCACAGGCTTCGAGCTGGCGACATCGTAGTGGGCGCGCTGGGAGAGCGACAGGCGTTGAAGGGATACAGCGGTCGGATTCCGAGGCATGTGGCGCCGGGGGATATCCTACACATTCAGAACATGGGCGGCATCCTGGGGCGCGTCGCCAATGCGCACCCGGACCTCGGACCTGCGCTTCGGGTGGAGGTGATTGGGGCCGTGCTGAAGGGCGAGCCACCGCGCCACGCGCGTATCCAGGACGCCGCCATCGAGCCCGTCGAGTCGCTGCCAACCTCCGCGCCGATTGTGATGGTCTCGGGGACAGCCATGAACACGGGCAAGACGCTCGCCGCGGCGGCGCTCGTCGGCGGGCTGGCGAGGCAGGGGCTCCGCGTGGCCGCCGCCAAGCTGACCGGAGCGGCCCTCCAGCGCGACGTGCGCGCGATGGTGGCCCAGGGCGCCATCGCCAGCGCGAGCTTCACCCAAGCCGGGGCCGTTGCCACCACCGGGCGCGACATGGTGCCGGTCGCCAAGGGCATCATCGCGCACCTCAACGCCTCTAACCCCGACGCGCTCGTTCTCGAGCTGGGCGACGGCGTCATCGGGCCGTACGGCGTCGATCAGATCCTGCAGGACATGGAAATGCAGCGCCTGACGGCGACCCACGTGCTGGCGGCTACGGATCTCGCGGGCGCCTGGGCGTGCGACCAGCTTTTTCGGACGCGCTACCGAGCGGAGATCGGCGTCGTGGTGGGACCGGCGACCGACACTGACGTGGGCAAACGCTACATCCAGACCTCACTCGGCATCCCCGCCATCAACGCCCGCTCCGACGCCGACGCGCTGGCGGCGCTCGTGGCCGAGGACATCGGCGAGATGAAGGCCTGGGCTGATTCCCCCAGCCCGTTGCCCTCCTTCAACGGCCCCCGTCGCACCTTCGCACCGAGATCATGACGCCCGCTCGAACACGAGTCGCCATTCTCCACGGCGCCGGATACGCCGGTGGCGAGCTGATCGGCTGCCTGCTGAATCATCCGCGTGTGGAGATCGCGTCGGTCACCAGCCGGAGCCTGGCGGGGCAGCCCGTTCATGCCTCGCACGCACGCCTGCGCGGCCAGACCGACCTGTACTACATCTCGCCCGACGCGTTGGCGACGGACATTGACGCCGCATTTGTCTGTGCCGAGCACGGCCAGGGCGCCCGCGCCGTCCAGAGTCTTCGCCAGCTCGGCTTCGACGGGCTGGTGGTGGACCTCTCGGCGGACCACCGGCTCTCCAGCCTCGACACCTACCAGCAGGTCTACGGCCTCGAACATCCCGATCCGGCGGCGCTCGACGCGGCGGTCTACGGGCTGGCGGAAGTGAATGGGCACCGCGTGGGAGGCGCGTCGCTCGTCGCCAACCCCGGCTGCTTCGCGACTGGCCTGTCGCTGGCGCTGTGGCCTCTCGCCACCGCCTTCCACCAGCTCGACGCCAGCGTCACGGCACTGACCGGAGCCTCCGGATCGGGCGGGCGACCGTCGCCCACCACGCACTTTCCCTCGCGCGATGGCAACGTGCGCGCTTACAAGGTGCTCGCCCATCGCCACCTCGCGGAGGTGAACGAGGTCCTTGGCCCGAACGCATCCGTCCAGTTTGTGCCCGTCTCGGGGCCGTGGACCCGTGGCATCTGGGGCACCGCGCATGTGGCGCTGCCAGAGGACATCGGGCTGGCGGACGTGACCGACCTGTTCGCCAGCGCGTACGGCGACCGCCCGTTCATGCGCCTCTCGCCGGGCACGCTCCCGGAGTTGCTGCCAACCACCGGGACGCCCTTCTGCGACCTCGGGTGGGTGGTGAAAGATGGCCACCTTGTGGTCGGCTTCGCGCTGGACAATCTGATGAAAGGCGCGGCCTCGCAGGCGGTGCAGAACCTGAACCTCGCTCTCGGCTGGCCCGAGGCGCTGGGGCTGCTTCCGGGAACCTGACCGCCAGCTCGATGGGGCTTCTGCCAGTACCGAGCACACACATTCCGTCGTACGGACACCATGTCCCTACCGAGCACAGAACCATGATTGAGACGCTTACCGATCCCCTTGCGCTGGAGGATTCCGTCATCCTCCCGACCTACGCCAAGCCTCCCATCGCGCTGGTGCGCGGGGAGGGGACCACCGTCTGGGACACCGAGGGCCGCGCCTACCTCGACTTCTACGGAGGTCACTGCGTCGCGCTGTTGGGCCACTGCCCACCGCGCGTGGTAGACGCCATCCGCGAGCAGGCGGGCGAGCTGCTGTTCTACTCGAACGCCGTCTACAGCCCGGTCCGCGCACAGGCGGCATCCACTCTCGCGTCACTCGCACCCGACGGGCTGGGGACGGTCTACTTCTGCAACTCGGGCACCGAGGCCAACGAGACGGCCCTCAAGCTGGCGCGGGCACACACGGGTCGGGCTGGCGTGGTGTCGTTCGATGGCGGCTTCCACGGGAGGACCCTCGGAAGCCTCGCGGCCACCTCCGGGGACAAGTATCACGCGCCGTACCGATCCGCACTCCCTGCCAACACCTTCCTCCCGTTTGGCGACATTGAGGCCGTTCGCAACGAGCTGGCGAAAGAGGAGATCGCTGCGGTAATCCTGGAGCCGATGCAGTCGATGGCGGGCATCACCGAGGCCGATCCGGCGTTCTACCAAGCGCTCCGCGAGATCTGCGACGCCACGGGCACCGCGCTCATCTTCGACGAGGTGCAGACAGGTGTGGGCCGCACCGGGACGTTTTCCTATGGCGCGCACGTCGGCGTCACGCCGGATCTCATCACGCTCGCCAAGAGCCTTGGCGCGGGCGTGCCGGTGGGCGCCGTGCTGGTGAGCGAGGCGATTGCTGCAGGCGTCAAGCCGGGCGACCAGGGCACCACCTTCGGCGGCGGGATGCTGGCGATGGCGGCCGTCGAGGCGACGCTTCGCCAGCTCGAGGACGAGAACCTGATGGGCCGAGCTGGCGACATCTTCGACCGTCTGGCCACAGGACTTCGCCAGCTCGACGGCGTGGCCGAGGTGCGCGGGCGTGGATGCCTGATCGGTGTCGGGCTGGACCGACCCGCCGGCCCGGTCCGTGTGGCGCTCCGCGAGACGCCGGTGGGGGACCACGAAGGCGTGATCGTGGGAACCGCCAACGAACCGCACACGATCCGCCTCATGCCACCGCTGACCACGACCGACGCCGAGATCGACCTCCTCCTCGAGGCGTTCGCCCACGCGCTGGCGGAGGCCTGATTCGCCCCTTGGGGCGCCCCTACGCCACTGCCCATCTGAAACGGATTCGCCAGCTCGACGCCTGACCTGACCCCATGAACCACCTCACCCACTGGGCCGACTTGCCCGACGACGTCTGGGACGCCTGCCTGGACCGCGCGCTGGCCCTCAAGACCGCCAACGCGTGGCCGCGCACGGCCATCGACCAGGCCATCGCGCTGGTGTTCTTGAATCCGTCGCTGCGGACCCGCGCCTCGATGGAACTGGCCGCTGCGCGCCTCGGAGCCGAATCCGTTACGCTCACGCCTGGCACCGGAACGTGGGGTCTCGAGTGGCGCGACGATGCCCGCATGGATGCCAGCGCGGCCGAGCACGTCCGCGAGGCGATGGGCGTCCTCGGGCGCTACGCCGACGCGCTCGGGGTCCGCACCTTCGCTTCGCTGACTGACTACGAGGCGGATCACAGCGATGCCGCTTTCCAGGCCATTGTGGGGGCTTCCGAGGTCCCGGTGGTCAATCTCGAGTCGGCGCGGTGGCATCCGTGCCAGGCCCTCGCCGATGCCGCCGCGCTCCGCGAGACGCTGGGGGATCCGCGGGGCAAGAAGTTTGTCCTGCAGTGGGCACCCCACCCGAAGGCCCTGCCACAGGCCGTTCCCAACTCAGCCCTGATGATGGCGGCTCGCCTGGGGATGGAGGTGCTCGTTTCGCGCCCAGAGGGGTTCGGGCTGGCGGCAGACGTGATGGAGATGGCCGAGGCAACGGCAGCCCGTTCCGGTGGATCGGTGGTGGAGACCGCCGATCGTGACACGGCGCTGGCAGGTGCCCATGCCGTCTATGTCAAGGCATGGTCTGGCGATGTGGTCTACGACAAGCCCGACGAAGAGGCGCGTCGCCGGGCTGCCCACTCGAGCTGGCGACTCGGAGAGGCAGATTTCCTCAAGACCGACCGGGCTTCGTTCATGCACTGCCTGCCCGTCCGCCGGGGCGTGGTTGTGGACGCGGACGTGCTCGACGGTGAGCGGGCCATTCACCTCCTCCAAGCCGAGTACCGGCTCTTCGCCCAGATGGCGATTCTCGAATGGCTCTGGGATCTCGACGGCGCCAGCTCGACGACATGAGTGCGCTCGCCACCAGCCCGATGCCCACCGCCCAGCCGCTGTCCGTTGTGAAGCTCGGCGGTGCCACGCTCACCGATCCGGCAGACCTCGCCGCCGTCTGGGCCTCCGTGCGTGCGCTGCACGAGGCGGGAACCGACACGATCATTGTCCACGGCGGAGGGGCGCAATCGACCGCTCTCGCGCGCCAGCTCGGCCATGAACCCGAGATCGTCGCCGGGCGCCGCGTGACCTCCGATCTGGATCTCGACGTGGCGCTCTACGTCTTGCGAGGCGCCCTCAACGCCCGGCTGGTCGCTTCCGGGTTGGCGGCGGGTGTCCGCGCCGCCGGCATCAGCGGGGCCGATGGGGGCTGTGTGCAGGTGGAGCGCCGTCCGCCTCGTCAGCTCGAGGGGCGGACCGTTGATTTCGGTCACGTAGGCGATGTGGTAGGGACCGATGCCACGTTGCCTCGGGCGCTTCTGGACGCCGGGTTTGTGCCGGTCATCGCGACCGTCTGTTCCGATGCCGCCGGAGCCCTCTACAACGTCAACGCGGATACCGTCGCGGCCGCGCTGGCCGTCGCGCTCGGTGCCACGCGTCTGGACCTCGTCACCGGAGCCGGAGGCGTCCGTCGGAATGCGGAGGACCCTGCGAGCCGGATTCGCCAGCTCGACGCTGACGCTATTGAGGCAGGCGTGCGCGACGGCTGGATCACCGACGGGATGCGCCCCAAGCTCACCGTCGCTCTCGACGCGCTGGCGAAGGGTGTCGCCTCCGTTCGCATCGTGGCCCCAGACGCGCTGGCGGAAGACGATGCCGGGACCCTCATCACCGCCGCGCCATGAATGACGCTGCCACCCGTTGCCTCTACATCGTCGGCGACCAGATCCGCCAGCGCGCGCGCACCGCGCTGGAAGCGGCTCGTGGCGACACGCCCACCGAGGCCGAGAAGGCGCGGGCGTTCGCTTTTCTGGAGGTGATCGGCCTGTTGTTGCACGAGGGGCGAGAGCACGGCCTTAGCCCCGCCGACCTCGGCCTCGGCGGATTCAACCCGGACCTTGACCTGCCTGGATGATGACCGTTCGCGATCTGCACGCCGACCTCGTTCGCTTCCCCTCGCTCAGCCATGAGGAGGCCGACATCGCCGATTTCGTGGAGAGCACGATGCGGGACGTGGACGGGATCGAGGTGGGGCGCCTGGACGACAACGTCTGGGCGAGTCTAGGTGACGGCGACGACCTATTCCTGCTCTGTTCGCACCTCGACGTGGTGCCGCCGAGCACAGAGCACCCGTATCCGCCGTTCGAGCCGACCGTCATAGATGGCAACGTCTACGGGCGCGGCACCGTGGATGCCAAAGCGAGTGGTGCGGCCATGCTGATGGCGCTCCTCGAGCTGGCGAATTCAGGATGGCGCCCGCCAGCTCGAGGGCGCGTGGTCGTCGCGCTGACGGTGTGCGAGGAGGCTGGAGGCAAGGACAATGGCATGGAGCAGTGCCGGGCAGAGCTGTTTGGCCAGGCTTTGCCGGAGGTGTCGGCGGCGCTTGTGGGCGAGCCGACCGAGCTGAAGCCGTGCCTCGCCCAGAAGGGCCTGCTCATCCTGACCGCTACGGCTCACGGCACGACGGCTCATGCTGCTCGCGCCCACCTTGGCAACAACGCGCTGACGCGTGCCGCTCGTGACCTCATTGCAATCGACGCGCTCACCTTTCCGCACAACGACCCTCTTCTTGGTCGGCCCACCGCCACGGCCACGATCATTGAGGGCGGGACCGCCAGGAACGTCGTCCCGGACCGTTGCACATTCACGCTCGACATCCGCTCGACACCCGCGGCCACCCATGCCGAGCTGACGGCCTACGTCGCCGACCAGCTCGAGAGCGAGGTCGCGGTCTACTCGGATCGCCTCGTGCCCTGCAGCACCGCCCCCGATGCCCGCGTGGCCCGCGCCACCACCGACGCGCTGGCGAGCCTCGGCCTCGACGCTGAGCCCTTCGGCAGCCCGACGGCCTCCGACTGGGTGTTCCTCGCCGACGTGCCCGCCGTCAAGATCGGGCCGGGCCGCAGCGAGCTGTCGCACACCCCCAACGAGCACGTCTCCCTCCGCCAGCTCGACACGGCTGTGGACGTCTATGCCGAGATCGCCCGGCGCTACTTCGACGCGAGCTGACGCACCGCTTTTCACACGCGTTCTCGTACGGACACCCTGCATGGTGCCCCAACCGATTGCCAACGTTTAACCATGTCCCCAATCCCCGATCCCCAATCTCCAACCACACCCATCTGGCACAAAGGCACCGCTGCCGCCGACTGGGTAACCCGCTTCACCGTGGGCGAGGACTGGCGCTGGGATACCATCCTGCTGCCCTACGACCTGATGGGCACGCGCGGACACGCATGGGGCCTCGGCCAGATTGGCGTGCTGACCGAGGCCGAAGTCGAGGAGATCGATCACCAGCTCGATGGGCTGCGCGACGAGTGGGTCGCGGGCGAACTGGTGGTGCGACCCGAGGACGAGGACATGCACACGGTCATTGAGCGCGAGCTGACAGCGCGGCTAGGCGACGCGGGGAGGAAGATCCACGCTGGGCGGAGCCGCAACGATCAGGTGCTCGTTGCCCTTCGGCTCTGGCTTCGCGACGCGCTGGCGACCATCGGCCAGACGGCCGCCGATGCCACCGAGGCTCTGGTGGACCACGCGCGCAAGCACGATGATCTGCTGATGCCGGGCACCACGCACCTCCAGCGCGCCATGCCCACCACGGCAGGCCTCTGGGCCGCGGGCTATGCGGAGCTTCTGGCCGACGACCTCGTCGGGCTGGCGGAGGCGCGCGACCGGGCGAACGTGTCGCCGTGGGGCAGCGCGGCGGGCTACGGCGTGCCTGTGCTGGATCTGCCGCGCCGCGCCGTGGCCGAGCGCCTCGGCTTCCGGGACGTGCAGGAGAACGTCACCGCCGTGCAGCTCTCACGGGGCAAGATGGAGGCGGCCGTCGTCCACGCCCTCGTCCAACTCGGGCTCACCGCCAACCGCCTGGCCTCGGATCTCGTCCTGTTCGCCAGCTCGGAGTTCGGGTTCGTCGCACTCCCGACGGAGTACACCACGGGCTCATCCATCATGCCGCAGAAGCGCAACCCGGACGTCCTCGAGCTGGCGCGGGCCACCGTCCACCGCCTCACCGCCGAGCTGCATCTGCTCCTCACGTTGCCTGCCAACCTCCCCGGCGGCTACCACCGCGACCTCCAGCTCACGAAGGAGGCCCTCATGCGCGCCGTTCTCGCCACCCGCGACCTGATGACCGCGGTGGCGTCGGTGCTCCCCCGCGTGGCGTGGAAGCCCGAGGCCATGCGTGCGGCGCTCTCGCCCGATCTGTTCGCCACTGCGGAAGCCCTGCAGCGCGTAGACAACGGAACGCCCTTCCGTGAGGCCTACCGTGACGTGGGCACGCACCTGGACGAACTGGCGGTCCCCGATGACGCCAGCGCGCTGGCGACCTACGCCACGCCCGGAACGCCAGGCCGCGTGGATGCGGATGCCCTCCGCCAGCGCGTTGAGGCGGCTCGGCAGAGGTTGGAGTAACACCGCCTACACCTATTTGTCCTTGCGAGCGGAGCGTGGCAATCTGGTCCCTGAAGCCTTGGGGGCGAGCCACGTCCCTCGCGATGACAGCCTGGAGCGTCGTCAGGGCCTCTTAGTCCGAATCGAGCTGGCGTTGCTTGTCAGCCTCGTTGAGGGCATGGGCCACCTTCACAAACAGCCGCACGAAGGTTTCTTGCTCTGCATCCGTGAGAGGAGCCAGCATCTCCTCGGCGGCACGGCGGTAGAGGCCATCGAGGGTCTTGACGGCTGTGCGTCCTTCGGATGTCAGCTCGACGAGCCACACGCGGCGGTCGGTATCGCTGCGGCGGCGCTGGGCGTAGCCACTGGACTCGAGACGGTCCACGAGGGTCGTCGTGGTTGCAGGCGCCAGCCCGAGTGCGGTGGCGAGGTTGCCCATGCGGCTGGGGCCCTGGGCATTCAGAACGATGACGGCTCCGATGTCCTGAAACGAAAGGCCGTCATAGTGCGCCGTCAGCTCACCCGTCAGCTGAGCATTGTGGTTCTTGAGCAGCCCGAGGGCGCCGGTGAAAGCGTCGAGGCGTTCGGACGGGGTCAAGGCAGAGAGGAGGGTCCGCGTCTAGAATAGGGCGAAGGCAAAAGTGGTTCCAAGTTGAAATGTTTCGTATATCGAAACTTTCGGGGGTCGATGGAGTAGCGCTGTTCAGATCGTCGTTCTGCCTCGCCATGTCTGCCTATGCGGCTCCGTTGCGGCTCACGGGAGACCCTCCGTGGAGGTGGGGCGGATGACATACAGCCCTGCCTCTTCTAGAGCTGACATCGTGTTTCGGGCACGTGATGTGTCCAAGGTGTACACGATGGGTGAGGTGGAGGTACACGCGCTCCGGTCGGTGGACCTGGATCTCTATGCTGGGGAGCTGCTCGTCCTCCTGGGCGCATCAGGGAGTGGCAAGAGCACCTTCCTGAACATTCTAGGCGGGCTGGACACGCCCACGAGTGGACACGTGTTCTACCGCGATCAGGAACTGAGCGCGGCCAGCGAGCGCGAGCTGACGCGGTACCGTCGCCAGCACGTGGGCTTCGTGTTCCAGTTCTACAACCTGATCCCGAGCCTGACCGCGCGCGAGAACGTCGCGCTGGTGACCGACATCGCGGACGACCCGATGCCTGCCGACGAGGCCCTCGAGCTGGTGGATCTCGGGAACCGGGCCGATCACTTTCCGGCGCAGCTCTCTGGAGGTGAGCAGCAGCGCGTCGCCATCGCCCGCGCCGTCGCCAAGCAGCCGTCGGTGCTCCTGTGCGACGAGCCGACGGGCGCGCTGGACCTCGAGACGGGCAAGCTGGTGCTCGGCGTTCTGGAGCGCGTCAACCGCGAGGTAGGCACCACCACGGCCATCATCACGCACAACACGGCCATCGGATCGCTCGGAGACCGCGTGGTGCGGATGAGCAGTGGAGAGATCGCTGAGCAAACGCGCAATGCAGCACGCGCTGCGCTCGACGCCATCGAGTGGTGAGCCATGCGTGCGATCGATTTCAAGCTGCTGCGCGAGGTCTGGAAACAGCGGGGCCAGATGCTGTCGATTGGGGCCGTGGTGGCCGTGGGCATCATGACCGTCCTGACAATGCGCGGGACCTACGAGTCGCTCGTGGCCTCCCAAGAGGTGTACTACCGGGATGCCCGCTTCCCCGACATCTGGGCGAGTCTGGAACGGGCGCCCGAGTCGCTGCGCCGACGGATTGAGGAGATCCCAGGTGTTGCACGGGTCGGGACACGGGTGGCGTTCTCGGCTACGCTCGACGTACCCAGCGTGGAGGCCCCTGCGTCGGGTCAGTTCGTGTCCGTTCCAGAAGCGAACCGCCCTCCGCTGGCCGACCTGACCCTCAAGACGGGGCGGTACGTGGCGCCGGGGCGGCGCAACGAGGTGATCGTGAGCGAGAACTTCGCGCTGGCGAATGATTTCATTCCGGGCGACACGCTCCAGGCCGTCATCAATGGGCGCTATCGGGATCTCGAGATCGTCGGGACCGCCATCTCGCCGGAGCACACCTATGCGGTGCCGCCGGGCGCGCTCTACCCGGATGACGAGCGCTACGGCATCGTGTGGATGAGCCGGGAGGCGCTCGGCCCAGCCACGGACATGGAGGGGGCCTTCAACAACGTAGTGCTGACGCTCTCGCGCGGCGCCAACGCCGATCAGGTCCTGGCCGATCTGGACCGACTGCTTGAGCCCTATGGCGGACTGGGAGCCTATACCCGGGAGGACCAGCCCTCGCACGCGATCCTCCAGCAAGAGTTGGAGCAGAACCGAACGCAGGGAACCGTCATCCCGGCGGTGTTTCTGCTCGTGGCCGCGTTTCTGCTCAACATCGTGCTGGGGCGCATGATTGCCATCCAGCGGACCGAGATCGCGGTGCTCAAGGCCTTCGGGTATCGCAATGCAGAGGTCGGGTGGCACTACCTGACATTCGCGCTGGTGGCCGTGATGGCAGGTACGCTTGCGGGGATTGCACTGGGGATCTGGACGGGACGTGCCATGACGCAGCTCTACGGTGAGTTCTTCGACTTCCCGACGCTCCGGTACGAGCTGCGGTGGGGCCTCGTGGCGATCGCCGTGGGGATCAGCGCGCTGGCGGCAGGGGTCGGGGCGATGGGCGCTGTTCGACGAGCGGTAGGGCTACCTCCGGCCGAGGCGATGCGCCCGGAGCCCCCGGCGAGCTTCAAGGCGGGGATCTTTGAGCGAGTTGGTCTGGGGCGGCTGCTCCCAGCCGCGGGCCGCATGATCCTCCGAAACGTGGAGCGGACGCCAGCTCGAAGCCTGTTTTCGTCCATCGGCGTGGCGTTCTCGGTCGCCATTCTGGTGATCGGACTGTTCATGTTCGATGGCGTGGCGTACATGATGGACCTCCAGTTCCGCGTGGCCCAGCGCGAAGACCTCGCGCTGACGTTCAACCGGCCCGTGTCATCGTCTGTGCGCCACGACCTCGCCACGTTGAGCGGCGTGACGCTCGTGGAGCCGTACCGGGCCGTGCCCGTTCGTCTCCGGGCGGGCCACCGCGAGCGGGAGACGGCCATCATCGGGACCGAGCCGGGGGCTCGCCTTCGACAGATCGTGACCACGGGCGGCGGGACGCGCCCAGTGCCTCCAGAGGGCCTCCTGATGAGCGCCTTTCTGGCCGACCAGCTCGAGCTGGCGGTGGGTGACCCCGTCACGGTGGAGGTGCTTGAGGGCAGCCGTCGGACCACGCCGGTTCCCGTAGCTGGTGTCGTAGAAGACTTCATCGGTGTGGCGGCCTACATGGACTTGGGCGCCCTTCACCAGCTCGCTCACGGCGCGCGGTCCATCAGCGGCGCCTACCTCGCAGTAGAGCCAGAGGCTCGGGATGCGCTCAACGCCGAGCTGAAGGAGCTGCCAGTGGTGGCGAGCGTCGCTTCGCCCGCCCAGATGCTCGAGTCGTTCGAGACGCAGCTCGAGGAGGGGCTACTGATCGGGGTGTTCTTCATCCTGGGGTTCTCGAGCGTCATCTCGGTCGCGGTCATCTACAACGGGGCGCGGGTGTCGCTCTCGGAGCGGGGGCGCGAGCTGGCAAGCCTTCGCGTGCTGGGCTTCTCCCGCCGGGAGGTGGCCGTGCTTCTCCTCGGCGAGCAAGGGCTTACCACGCTCCTTGGCATCCCGCTCGGCTGGGGGCTGGGGTACCTGCTGGCGGCGGGCGTGTCAGCCGGGCTCCAGACCGAGGCCTACCGGATTCCCCTCATCATCAGCCCGTCCACGTTCGCGTGGGCCACCGGCGTCACCCTCGTCGCGGCCCTCGTCAGCGGCCTCATTGTCCGACGCCGCCTCGACCGGATGAACCTCATCGATGTGCTCAAGACCCGAGAATGACTATGACCACCCGCAACCGCTGGATTCTCATCGTTGCGGCCCTGGCTGCCGTCGCCGTCATCGGCTGGTCCCTCTCGTCGTCCGACGCCGGGCTGGCGGTGGAGACGGCTCGGATCGACCGCGACAGTCTGGAGGTGACGGTTTCCGCCGAGGGGCGGACGCGTCTCCTGGACCGGTACGTGGTGGCGGCCCCCGTCCCAGGGCGACTGGAGCGGATTCCGTTCGAGGTCGGCGATGCCGTGATCGCCGGGCGCCTCGTCGCGCGGATCTACCCGATGCCCGACACGCCCCGTCAGTCGGGCGTGGCTGAGGCGCAGGTGGCCGCTGCCGAGGCGCAGCGGGGCCAGGCCGAGGCCCAGCGGCGCTCCGCCGACGCGCAGCGCGAGGCCGCAGCGGCCCGCCTCGAGCTGGCGCGGGTGCAGGCTCGCCAGCTCGAGCGGGAAGCAGAGCGGACGCGGCGGCTCGTGGAGGACAGCGTGCTGAGCACGCGCGAGGGCGAGCAGGCCGAGCTGGCAGCCCAGACGGCTCAGGAGGAGGTACGGGCGGCAGATGCTGCACTGCGGTCCGCAGAAGCGAGCGTAGCGGCGTTGCAGGCGAGTGTGGCCGCAGGGCAGGCAGCCGTTGTGGGCGCGCAGCGGCAAGCGTCGGGCGGTGCCGTGGTCCCGGTATACGCTCCAGCGATCGGTCGCGTGCTCCGGCTGTTCGAGGAGAGCGATCGCGTGGTGATGGCCGGGACGCCGCTGCTGGAGATTGGAGATGCCGAGCGGATTGAAGTGGTGGTGGATGTGCTCACGGAGGACGCCGTTCAGATCCGGCCCGGCGCGCGAGTCTACGTCGACGAATGGGGTGGAGACGGGGCCCTGCGGGGGACAGTGCAGCGGGTGGAGCCCGCAGCGTTCACGGAGATCTCGGCGCTGGGCGTGGAGGAGCAGCGCGTCAACGTGATCGTGGATCTGGACGAGGCTCCGCTCTCGCTCGGGGCGGGCTACCGCGTCGAGGCCCGCATCGTGACGTGGAGCCAGGGTGAGGTGCTGACGGTGCCGATGAGCGCCCTCTTCCAAGAAAGAGGTGTCTGGACGGTGTTTGTGGTAGAGGGAGGAACCGCCCAGGCTCGTGCTGTGCGGCTCGGACGCCGGACCTCAATCGACGCAGAGGTTCTCGGCGGGCTGGAGCCCGGCGAGGACGTCATCCTGTTTCCATCCGATCAGATCCAGGACGGTGTGGCTGTGCAGTCCGCCTCGGGAGAATCGTGACGAGCTGGTGATCCTGCTTCGTGGCGGTCATCGGTACCCTTGCGCCTGAAGCTCGAACAGCTCCGCATAGCGCCCACCGCGTGCCAGAAGCTCCTCGTGCGTCCCGATGTCCTCCACCTCGCCGCCGTCCAGTACGAGAATGCGGTCGGCCATGCGGACAGTCGAAAAACGGTGTGAGATGAGGACCGCCGTCTTGCTCTCTGTCAGGTCCTTGAACCGCTCGAAGACCTCGTACTCCGCGCGAGCGTCCAGTGCAGCCGTCGGCTCGTCGAGGATGAGCACCTGGGCGTCTCGCATGTAGGCGCGGCCGAGCGCCACCTTCTGCCATTGGCCCCCGCTGAGGTCTACGCCGGTCTTAAAGCGCTTGCCGAGGGTCTGCTCATACCCCTCCGGCAGCGACTCAATGACGGTGTCTGCCAGCGAGCGCTTCGCAGAGGCCTGTGGGGCGAATAATTTGTTCGACAACTCGGCCTGTGCCCTCGCGGT
>JBCBZH010000087.1:0-14459 GCA_039815415.1 Bacteroidota bacterium | reverse complement strand
CCCTGGGCGCCTCATAGTCGCTACAGGACCCACACGCGCCGCTGCCGACTCGGCTGTCCAGGCTGCGCTCGATCAGGCTCTCGAGCTGCGCGAGGCCCGCAGCGAGCGCCTGCACCAGCTCGTTCAGTCCACTCCCTTCGACACCGCCGACGAGACCTACGACACCGCGTTTCGCTGGGCCATTCTCTCGCTCGACGCCCTCGTGCGCCGCGACTCGAACCGCGCTACCATCGACGCCGGGCTGCCGGGCGCGGAGCCCGAGAGGTACCCGGCTGCGGCCTGGACGTTCGGTGCGTTCCTCAATATGGGCCGCTGGGACCTCGCCCGTGCACTGCTTACCACGTACGGTGACGAGCAGCTCTTTGATCGCCGCGCAGACCTGCTGGGCCGTGCTCCAGATCTCGTCACAGCGGAGGGCGATGCCGTCTTCACCACCGCCGATGCGACGCCGCTGTTCCTCGATGCTGCAGGACATTACGTGCGTGCCACCGGGGATCGTCAGCTCGTCCAGGGCGCAGAGGACTTCTGGTTCAAAACCGTGTTCGCGATGCGGGGGATCTATGAAGAGGACACACGCAATGGCGATGCCACCACCGGTCCGGGCTTCCTGACCGCCCGGTCCCGCCGCACGACCTGGCTCGAGGCCGATCCCGACCGGGGCGGCATCGAGCGGCGCGGTGCTCCGGCCGAGGCCCAGGGTGCCCTCTATCGGGCCCTCGGCACGGCTACGCAGTTTGCCGAGATCATGGGCGTGGCCCAGCGGTCGTCCGCGAGCTGGTATGCGGACACCTCCGCCGTCCTCGTGCGCGATGTGGAGCAGGCCTTCGTCCGTGACGGGCTGGTGGTGGATCGTATTGATGGCCGACCCGCGCGAGATCTTCGGCCCGGTGGACTCCTCGCGCTGGCGCTTCTAGAGGCGTTTCCCGAGCGAGGCGCACACGCCCGCCGCCTCGCAGAGCAGCTCGTGATGCCACATGGCGTCGCCTCGCTGGCACCCTCCGACAGCACGTTTCACCCCTACGTCTCCGCGCCGGAGGTCTACACGGAGGAGGCCGGTCGCACGCATGGCGCGGTCTGGACCTGGCTGGCCGGGCCGGTCGCCACGCTCCTGGCCGAGACCGGAGGCCGCCAGCCCGCTGCCGAGCTGATGACCGCTCAGACGCTTCTGCTCCTGGATCGAGGCGTGATCGGGGCCATTCCTATGCTCACAGACGGCCATCCGCGTCAGGAGGGTGCGCCGCCGCGTGCTGCTGGAGCGCCCGTCCAGCCGTGGAGCCTCGCCGGGTTCCTGCGCGCCACAACCGAGGGCTTCCTCGGCCTCGACTACGCCAACGCCCAGACGCTCGTGCTCGAGCCGCGCCTGCCAGACAGCTGGGGCGAGACCTCGGTTACCCTGAAGCTGGGGCGCGGGGCGGTAATCGTCCAGCTCGAGGCGGCGGGCGGCGGCCTGGCGGCGAGCGTTGTGCCGAGCGGATCGCTTCCGGCAGGTGCCACGCTCCGGCTGCGGGCCGCCGGTCGCCAGCTCGACCTTCCGCTCGTAGAGGCCCAGGGCGACACCCTGGCGATGCCCCGCTCGGAAATGACCATCGAGCTGACGAGTCGCGGTGCCGAAGTCAACGGCGAGACCGTGGAGACAGCGGAAATCGCACTCCCAGACGCCTCCGTGTGGGACGGCTTTGCGTTCGCCGACGGGGATGTGCAGGACGCCTACCCGGTCATGCGGATCGTGGAGAGCCAGCGGTCTCTCGGCGGCGACGAGATCCTGCGCACCAACGCCCGCGCGCGCGTCCGACTGGTCAAGATTGATCCCGACGGTGACGACTGGGGGCCGACCAGCACGTTCACCTACCCGGTTGGCTGGCCCGAGGGCACGCTCGACGCCATCGGCCTCGAGCTGGCGCAAGATGACTCGACGACCTACATCGAGGCGGAGTTCAAGGTGGTAGCGCCGAATGAGGCGCTGGGACATCCGGCGGCGTTCGCGGCCATCGCCATCGACACCGAGCCGGGCGGCGAGCGACGCATCGGGCGCGACGCGCTCTACGACTACCCGCCGGAAGAGGGCTACGAGTTCGTCATCTACGCCGGGCGTGGCCTCCAGATCGAAGATGCCCGGGGGACCCAGCTCGGTCGCCTCGACGCCTCGGTGTACGATCCGCAGACAGGCTTGCTGTCATTCGCACTGCCCCGGTTCATCCTCCCTGAGCTATCGCGCGGCACCACCCTCACGCTTCTCGTCGGCGCCCTCGATCCCGATGGTGGCGTGGGCTCCTTCCGACAAGTGGCTCGGCAGGCGACCGACAACGTCGGCGGTGGGCGCGTCGACCCCGCCTCGGCCAACGTGTACGATGTCATCCTCGGGACCGTCCGATAAACGCCCCTGCCTCTCGCCAGCTCGATTCTCTGAGCACAGACCGTCATGAACAAGATCCTTTCTCGCCTCGGGACCTACGCTACGCTGGCGCTCTTCGCGTTCATCGCCGTCTACCCGATCACGCGCATCCTGACGATCTCGCTGCGGCCCAGCGATGCGTTGCTCTCGCAGTCGCTGGCACTCATTCCCGAGGGCGCCACGTTCGACAACTACCGGACGCTCCTCGCCGAGACGCCCTTCCTGCGGTGGCTGGGCAACAGCCTGCTCGTGAGTGCCGTGGTGACCATCACGGGCGTCGCGCTGGCGTCCACGGCGGGCTACGCGCTGAGCCGGTTCCGCTTCGCCGGGCGCAAGACGGCGCTCTCTGGCATCCTGGTCACCCAGATGTTCCCTGCCACGATGCTGCTGCTGCCGCTCTACATCGTGCTCATCAACCTGGGGCTCATCAACTCCTACATCGGCATTGTCATCATCTACTCCGCCACCGCGCTGCCCTTCTGTGTGTGGCAAATGAAGGGCTACTACGACACGATTCCGGCCAGTCTGGAAGAAGCCGCCCGCATCGACGGCGCGACGCCCTGGCAGGCGTTCTACAAGGTGATCTTGCCCCTGGCTGCGCCCGCGCTCGTCATCACGGCGCTGTTCTCGTTCATGAGCGCATGGAACGAGTACGTGGTGGCCGCGGTGGTTCTGCAGGACACCGAGCTGTTCACGATGCCCGTCGGGCTGAAGCTCTTCCAGGGCTCGATGTCTACGCAGTGGGGCCTCTATGCCGCAGGCTCGTTGCTCGTCTCGATTCCCGTGATCGCGCTGTTCCTGGCGCTGAGCCGCTTCCTCATCGGCGGGCTAACGCTGGGCGCCGTCAAGGGCTGATCGCCAGCTCGAGGCATCATCACCTCGTGTTGCGGGCGCTCGAGCTGGCGACCGTGACATGTTGCACGGAGCATTCTCGTACCTGAGACCGACCCCACCTCAGTTTGTGCTATGCACGTCCGATTCGCGTCCATTGTCCTCCTGTTCACGGTGCTCGCTCCGGTAGCATCAGCCCAACTCTGGCCGACGGTCCAATGGCACATCGTGGAGGAAGAGGGGATGGGCGAGGTGACCGGAGACCGGCTGCCGATTGCGCGCCTGCATGAGACCACGCTGCGCGAGGCGAGCCTCTGGTTTCAGGGCATGGACTTCCGCCCGCCCCGCATGACGCACGATGCGACGGGAGCCTACCAGGCGCGGCTCAAAGCCGATGAGACTGATGTCGTGTCATCGACGAATGGAAATCCGCACAACAGCTCGCTCTACCTGCGGATGAGCAGTCGCCCCGATCTCGCGGCGCCGTCCGATCCCGTTGACCGGTTGATGGCGTCCTCGGGGGTCCACGAACTGGTCCACGCCTTCACGTGGGCGTATCCCCAGTTCAACCGCTTCGCTGATGCCAACAGCAGCGACATGCTCCCCCGCTGCGGCTCGACCGGGACCGACCGTGACGCCAGCGCGTGGCTGGGCGAGGGCGTTCCGGCAGCGGTCCAGATCCGGTGGTTGGAGCATCAGACCGGGCGGGCGTACGCCCACCATTACGACGACCCCTCGTTTGCGAGCTGGCTCCGCTACTACGACCAGCCCCTGCACCGGCCTCGCCTGCCGAACGCCTACTTCTACGCCAACCAGCGCGAGCGCGAGAGGGCTGCCGCCCGATCCTGGAAGTGCGGCTATGGGACGTGGAACTTCTGGTACGCCGTCGGCGAGATGCTGTCTGACGATCCGAAGGAACAAGTCGAGTATCTGCGCTACATCCTCGCCAGTGATGGCAACGTGTCCGATGGTGGGCTCGATTACGTCGATCAGGGCCTCCGGGACGCTGCCGAGGCCTTCGACTCTCCCAACCGCGTCGACGAGGGGCTCTACGAGATCTACCCCCGCTTCATCGCAGAGGTCGTCGACGATGAGCGGTTTTACGACGAACCTGTCGAGCTGGCGCTGCGCGGAAAGAGCGAGGTCCTCTGGCACGATGGCGTCATCGATCCTGCGGCCACGACTGCCTTCAAGGTCTCCGTAGATGTGGGCGGCGACCTGCCGCCCGACGAACCGGCGCGGTTCATCGTCACCCTGAGCGAGCAGCCGAACCGCGAGGACTTCCACCTGATCGAGGGAACGACGCTCCACCAGCGACCCGCCCTCGAAGACGACCCCTACCGCTTCGAGGTCGCCGTCCGCCGGGACACCACGTTCTTCGTCCGGCTGGCGAACATGGCAGAGGTCCCCTCCGAGACCGAGCGGACGCCCTACGCCATCCGCTTCGAACTGGGGCGCTTCTTCGGTGAGCCCGTCGCCAGCTCGAGCGGGCCCGTCAACGTAGACATTCCGCCCGGCTTCGCCGTGATGTCCGGCTCGCAGGACCTGCTCGGGTGCCAGGCGACCGACGATGGCGGCTCTGCCTTCGACCTCATCACCGCCGAGGAAGCCATCGCCGATATCCGCCGGGCGTATGCCGAGGCCGATCAGGACATGGAGACGATGATCGAGTCTTTGGAGGACGGCGAGCTTCCCATTCCGGGCATGTCCGGGGCGCAGCGGGCGGCCATGGAGCGCATGATCGCGAACGACCCGCAGATGCAGGCCATGATGGAGGAGGCCCGTGCGGATGCCGAGGCCATGCAGGCCGAGGTCGCGCGAGAAGCGGAGACGGAGGGCGCAGAGGCCATCGCCGAGACGCGGGCGCAGTACGAGGGGCGGTCGCGGCTGCTGCTGTCGCTCGCGGGCACCACCAACGCGGGGCGACCCTGTCAGATCCTCGTCACGGCGACGCTGCGCGGCGAAGAGGGCGGCGCTCAGGACCTCGAGCTGGCGGACCCCTCGGGGCTCGGCGACACCGACCCGATGGCGGTCGGCATCGACGAGGTGACGCCGTTCGCTGGAGACATGCTCGCGGCCATGAGCGACCCGGACCGCTACGAGGTGTGCATGATGGCGCCCGAAGACCAGGAGGTCGAATCCGAGCGCCGATGCCCGGCGGTGTGCACGGCCGGGCAGCTCACGCTCGAAGAAGCCTCGCAGAACCACGTCCAGGGCACGCTCCGGGTGGATCTGATCCGAACACCCGAGGGGCAGCGCGACAGTGAGGGGTGCCCCATCGTGGAGCACGAGACGTTCATGGCGCACTTCAACATCACCTCGTCCAACGAGGGGCAAGACGCCGAGGCGTTCCGAGGCCTAAGCGACGACGCCCTCCGCCAGCTCGGCTTCAGCGAGGAGATGATCGACCAGCTTCGCCAGAGCGACGGGCGTGGGCTGATCCGGTAGTGCGCGGCCTTGCCGCCAGCTCGAGCTGGCGGGAAGCATACAACGAGCGGGTGGCCTTGTCCTGTCCGCGCACGCTTTCGAGTATCTAATTGTGACAGCTGTTCTCAAGCCCATGCGCGTTGCCCTTTGTTTGGTCGCTCTCGCTCTCCTTTTCGCCAGCTCGCCAGCCTGGGCGCAGTCTTGGCCAACCACCGATTGGGTGATTGTTCGTGAGGATGAGGAATCGCTCACAGCTCAGCAGGCTCAGGGGGCAGAGTTCTACCGCCAGCAGCTCGAGGATGCCAGCCAGTGGTATCAGGCGGCCGGGTTCCGTCCTCCACGAATGCTCCGGGAGCAGGACAATGCGGGGGCCTATGTGGGATACATCAAGACCAATACCACCAGCCTGGGGGCGTCCTACACGAATGAGCGAGGCGAGTATTCAGATGCCTGGCTGGACTGGACCATTGAGCACATCACCGACTTCCTCAACCCAGGCCAGCGCTTCTTTCTCAGTGGAAACCCCGGAGCATGGGCCCCGTCGAGCCGGTGGGAAACCACCATGTCGTATGGTCCCGCCCACGAGCTGTTTCATGCGGTTCAGGCGGCCTACGGGCGGCCTACCGGTGTACCCGGGCCATCGGCGTGTGTTCGCCGAGGGGGGCAGGCCAAAATCGGGGCTGAGGACTGGGCCTGGGAAGGGATGTCCTCTGCGGTTCAGATTCGCTACCTGGAGCGAGATCGGACTGTCCAGTTCCAGCATCCGTATCGTAGCAGCCGGTTTGCGGCGTGGACGCGGTACTTCGACCATCCGCTCCACGAGCCCCGCCATCGCAAGCCACCGCACACCGAGACCCTGAGCTGGTACTGCGGGTATGGCTCGTGGTACTTCTGGTACGCAGCCGGAGAGATGCTGGGCGATACGCCCATCGAGAAGATCGGGTACCTCCAGTATGTCCTCGATGGCTCACAGGACTGGTCAGACCTCGGGCTGGCGAACGTGGACTCCGGTCTGAAGGACGCTGCAGAGGTCTACGGGACCTCGCGCCGCTACGATGAGGGCCTGTTCGAGGTCTACCCGGCCTTCATTGCGGAGTACGCCGATGACAAGCGGTTCTACGAGGCGCCTGTTGCCATGGACCTGCGCGGCCGCAGCGAGGTCAAGTGGCATACCGATGTCATCGATCCCGTAGCGACGACTGCCTTCGAGGTGTCGATCAACGTGGATGACAACGCCACCCAGGCCTCGCGCTTTATGGTCACGCTGGACTCGCAGGAGAACCGCGATCAGCTCCACCTCATTGCGGGGCAGGTCGTCTACGCGCAGCCGTCAGCAGATGAGGACCCGTATAGCTTCACCCTTCCGGTTCTCCGGGACACGACCATCCTCGTTCGGCTGGCGAATGTTGGCCGCACCGCGACGGAGACCGAGAAGCTGCGGTACAACATCCGGTTCGAACTGGGGGGCTTCTACGGAGCGCCTGCCTCTGGGCCTTACGTCGCACCGAACGTTGACATCCCACCGGGCTTCAACGTGATGAGCGGTCCGCCGCAGCTGGTGGGATGCCAGGGAGGCGCCGATGGCGGATCTGTCTTCGACCTCATCACCGCCGCCGAGGCCGTGGGCGACATCCGGCGCCTGGAGACCAATGCCAACCAGACGCTCCAGGATATGGACGAGGCGCTGGAAGACGGTGAGTTCCCGATGCCCAACGCGACGCCTCAGCAGCGGGCCGCCATGAAGCGGATGATCGAGAGCGGCGCCATCTCGCAGGCGCAGATCGCCCAGATGCGCGCGGCCATCGCCGAGGCACAGGCGGAGATGGAGGGGTATCGCCCGGACATTGACCAGGCACGGGCCAAGATGGCGCGGGAGTACCAAGACCGCTCTCGCCTGATCGCCAACTTCGTCGGCAAGGCGGCAGGGAAGACCTGTCAGGTGATCCTGGCCGCCGGGCTCCGTGGCGAAGAGGGCGGCGCCCAGCAGCTCTCCACGGCGGATTATGCCAACCAGCCTGACGATGCGCCGTTGCCGGTCGGCATCGAGAACGTGGGCTACCTCGTAGGCGATTCCCAGGCCGAGATGATGCAGGCACTAGGGGCCAACGATGCCTTCAGCATTTGCATGATGACGCCCGAGGAGCAGGCCCGCGATCAGCGCTCCTCCTGCCCGCGCGGCTGCTCCGGGGGGCGCCTCATCCTCGAGGAGGCCTCGCAGGGACACGCAAAAGGCACGCTCCGCGTGGATCTCATTCGCCAGCGCGACGCCGGCCCCAACGCGAGGTGTCCTCAGATCGACCGCCGCGAGCTGGTGGTGGGCTTCAACATCACGTCTGCCAACAGCGGTCAGGACGCCGATGTGTTCCGAGGCATCAGCGACGAGATGTTCCGCATGATGGGCGTTGATCAGGCCGGCTTGGACCTGTTCCGGGGGGCCATGAACGGACGCATGTTCCGGTGAGCCCGTCGCCAGCTGGCTTGCGCTGGCCTTCGGTTCGAGCTGGCGAGGCGTTGGCACAAATGTCCAGGCTATGGGGCAGCCTCGGTCCATTGGAGGAAGTCGGCGAAGATGGAGCGCCAGCGGCTCTCTCGTGTGCCATCTGGACCCTCGACGATGAACCCATGGTCGCAGCCGACGCAGACGTTGTAGGAGAGGTTGTCTTTCCCCAACCGAGCGAACTCCAGCGGGATGAGGTACGTGCTCTCGATGGGCGCGCTCGTGTCTAGGGTGGCCACCTGCACGTAGAGCGGAATGTCGAGCTGGACGAGGTGGTGGATCGGGGGCTCGGCATAGCTCCACCAGCGCAGGTTGGTGTAGCCCTCAGGAGAGGTGCCCGCGGTGTCTGCCGCGATGTGGGTCGTGAACTGGCCGATGATCGCGTCGATCTGCTCTTGGGCCTCGGCATCCGTGATCTCGCCCTTGTGGGATGCGACGCGCGCCTCGAGGATGAAGTCGAAGAAGTCGGGCAGTGCGTTCCCGGCCCAGAATCCAAGGTGGGTGATGTGCGGGTTGACCGTTCCGAGCTTTGCCGCCACCGGGGCGCCCTCGGAGTGACCGTACACAAGGATGCGCTCGTAGGTGCCCTGCGTGACCAGGTAGCGGATCACGGCATCTGCCCGAGACACGCGGTGGTCGAGCGAGTTTTGCTCTTGGTAGATCTGTGGCGTGGGGATGTTGTCCTCGTCAATCAGCCCCTCGAAGCCGACTTTCTCAACGACCACATAGCGGGTGCCGTCGGGTAGGTCCTGGTGCTCGCCCTTCAGCCAGCTCAGTCGCTGCACCTCGCCAGCTCGAAGGCGGTAGGAAAACTGCGGGCTGGGGTCGCTGCCCTGCAGGTACATCACGAGGGTCGAGGGAGGCGCCTCCCCGGAGTCATACGTGTAGTACACGATGTCGCCCTCGGGGGCGTCGAGCTGGCGTTGCTCGAAACCGAAGTGCTGAACCAACTCGTGCTTGGTGGGAAGATCCTGGGCGATGCCAGTGGGCGCGAGCCATGCGAGGGCACTGAGCGCGAGAGCGAGACGCATGGAGGGCAGGGAGGTGACGTGCGCCCTACGATACCGCCTATACGTCGTTGCACAGGGAAGAGTGGGAGACGCGAGCAACAGGAATCGTCGCGCCCCATGGCTCGGCGCTACACAACCGGGTTTGGGTCGTGCGAGGCGAGATAGGTGGTGTGTCCATCGGAGAGCTGCTCGCGTAGCAGAGCCAGGGTTCGTCGCGCCGCAGGAATGTCTTCACAGATTCCAGCCACCTCACCGCGTTCGACCTGGAGTCGGTCGAAGGACGCGTCTCCGGCAAGGCAAACAGAGCGATCACCATCGGAGATAAGAATCGACTGGTGGCCTCGTGTGTGGCCGGGCGTCGGGACGGCACGGACAGTCCCGTCGGGTACGAGGGCGTGGCTGGTCTCAAAGGCCCCGAACGACCCATCTGCGTACGCCAGCCCGATGGGCGCAAAGCCCTCAGGCCACCGGCACCGAACCACGCCGGGCGCCCGCAGCATGGCGGACTCGCGTGAGGCCAGCACGTCGGCATGCGCCACATCGTGGAGGCCGCCTGCATGGTCCGAGTGGAAGTGCGTCATCACCACGGCGTCGATCTGGTGAGCGTCCACACCCATCCTCGCCAGCGCGTCGCCGACGCCCATCGGCACGTCGAAGCGGAGCAGGGTCTCGTAGACGAACTGCGTGGCGCCGTCGCACGCGAAATAGCCGGGCTCGGCCACGCGTGGCGTCTCGCCCGTGTCCACCAGCAGCGTCCGCTCGGGATGCTCCACGAGCCACGCGGTGTTGGGCATCCAGGCGGTCCAGCGCGGGTCGAAGGCGATGGACGGCAGGCGCGTCGCTGCAGGCCCCACGAGCTGGCGATGCGCCTTCTTGACGGCGACAGACCCTGTCCGCACCGACCGGATCCGCACCAGACCGATGCGGAGGTCGATGGGGGGATAGGCGGGAGACGGAGGGGAGGGCGCAGACACAGCGCTCACGACGCCGCATCCTCCTGCGAGGGTCCCCAGTCCGGCGGTACCAATCAGTGCGATAGCGCGCCGCCGGTTCATGGCGCGGCCTCGGCGAGCTGACGGATGCGCTCCATCGCGATCGGAAGGGCTTGGCGAAAGCGTGGGCCGAAACGGCGCGCGAACACGCCACCCAGCACGCCATGAAACGAAACGGCGTGCGTGATATCGACCGAAGCACTGTCCACGTGCACCCAGGAGCGCTCGATACGCAGAACCGAAAGCGGGAGCTTCGTTTCGAAGGTGTACGATCGCCCGACGTCGAGTTCCGTGATTCGAAACGAGGACGACTGGCCTTCGACCGGGACCAGTCGGCCTCGGGCACCTTGCTCGAAAGGCCCTTTGAGCGAGGCATGTTCCAGCTCACTGTCCCAGTCGGGCCAGCGTTCCACCTCGGTCCAGAGGCGCCAAACGGAGTCGGGAGGTGCCTGGACCCGTACGGTGTGGGCGAAGGCGCGATTGGTTCCGGCAGCAAGCATGGCATCGGAGCTGAGCACCGACGGAGCACAGCCTGAGGCGAGCAAGGCCACAAGGAGAGTGGAAGTGCGGTACATCGGACATCGGAGAATGAGCCTGTAGACTCCATGTCCGGGCGGGAGCCCCGCCTTCGCATCGGATAACTTCTCGGAGGAGCTGAATTACCTGTGTTGGGCCCGGATTCGGCTGAGCGACTGCGGCGTCATGCCGAGATACGAGGCGATGTAGCGAAGCGGCACATTGAGAAGGATGTCGGGCGAGTCTTGTTCAAACGCTCGATATCGCTCCATGGCTGTCTGGGACCGCATCGTGTCCAGCATATCGTCCAGATACGTGTAGACCTCACGGATGTAGGCTTCCCGAAAAGCATCCCACGTTGGGCACATCGCTTTCAAGCGATCGTTGGCTTCCGCCGACAGCACGCGGAGGCGCCCTGAGGTGATCGCCTGTAACCCCTCTTGGCTTGGGCGACCGCTGTACAGGCTCGAGACCACGGTGAAGTACGTGCCGGGAGAGATGAAGTGGCGAGTGACGTCAGCCGCTTCGGTCTCGGTGTAGAACCGGCCGTAGCCCTCGTCCAGAAACCACACATGGCGACACCGTTGGCCCGGAGCGAGCAACACGTCTCCGGAGCCGATCACCCTGGAGGCGCCCCACGCTGTGAGGATCTGTTCGGCGTCCGCGTCGGTGAGCCTGACGTAGCGGACGATGAGATCAAGGAGAGGGTCGGAGGAGGTCACCAGCGCAAAGGGGAAGGCAAGAGACCGAGAACAGCAAACACGGCATGATAGATCGCCGAGCTGGCGTCCAGCACGGGCAGCGCCAGCGCGAGATCGCCGTCCGTGTGCATGGCATCTCGGAACGTGCGGAGCACACCGAACTGGATGAGCAGCTTGGCTGCGAGCAGGCCCCAGCCCGCCGGATTGCCCGCCAGCCCGTGAAGCAGGGGCGCCCCGAGCCACAGCAGCAGGTTCGATACGTGCACGAGCCCCAGTCCGACGAGCACGCCCATTGGGTAGTGCGTTCCGGCGGAGGCATGGCGCCGCTTCTGGCGCCAGAAAGCCCCCCAGCTCGAGGGCGCCGTGCTGGCAACGGCTGCGTCTGGATCGAGGACGTAGCGGACAGGTGCTGCATCGTGTCGGGCCACCTCCTGCACGAACAAGTCGTCGTCGCCGGAGAGTGAGGCCGCCGAGCTGGCGAACCCGCCCACCCGTTCGAACACCTCTTTCGGGTACGACAGGTTGCGCCCCACAGCCTGCCACGGGCGTCCGAGCCCAATTCCTGCCGCAGCCCACACCGCCGTCTGGGTCGTCTCGAAGCGCACGAAGCGATTGAGCCACCCTCGAGCGGACGAGTACGGTCCGTAGCCGACCAACACAGCGCCCTCATCGGTGCCTTCAGGGGCCGCGTGACGCGCGAGAGTGGACAGCCACGTCGGCGGCGGTCGCCCATCGGCATCCGTCACCACGATGCGGTTATGCATCGCCAGCTCGATGCCGCGCGTGACGGCGTACTTCTTGGGCGGCAGTCCCGAAGCCTCGCTCTCTGCGCGGGTGATCTGAACGAGGTGGAGGTCCAGGCCCTCGCGCGGGTGCGCCACCTCGGCGGTGCCATCCGTCGAGCGGTCGTCCACGACGATGATCTCGAACGGAGCGTGGGTCTGTGTCGCCAGCGCATCGAGGAGCACCGGCAGCGTGTCCGCCTCGTTGTGCGCGGCCACCACGACCGAAAGTGGGAGGGGCGGTGCGGGCGTGTCCGTCAGGGGCTGGTCCTCCTCAATGCGCTTCAGGCCAATCGCAGCACTCACCCATAGGGCAAGCTGGAAGAGACAGGCGGTGGGGAGGAGAAGAAGCACGGCGATGGGGCAGAGGCTCCACAAGATCGCTGTCCGAGGCCCCGTATCTTTCGCTTGCCTGCCGACGCTCGGCACGACTCCACCGCCAGCTCGATGCCGACTCCGCCCGTTCGCCCGCCTGCCTTCCCGGAGATGGGGCGGTTCTGGACGGCAGCCAACGTGCTCAGTCTCTCGCGCGTCGTTCTGGTGGTGCCCATCGCGTGGCTCGTTTACCACAGCGGCCCCATCGCGCCCATGTTCGCCCTCATCGGGCTGGCGATCGCCACCGACTGGTTCGACGGACGCGTGGCTCGGTGGAGCGATACTGTCAGCGAGTGGGGCAAGGTTCTGGATGCCACCGCCGACAAGCTGGCTGCGGCCGCGGTGACCATCGCGCTGCTGACGCGCCCGGAGCCGCCCAACTTGCCGCTCTGGTTCGTGCTGCTCGCCATCACGCGCGATTCGCTTCTCGCGCTCGGCGGGCTCCTCCAGACGCGCCGCTTGGGCAAGTTCACGTCCAGCCTCTGGTCGGGGAAGGTGGCAGTGGCCGCGCTGGCGGCGACCGTAGTAGCGGCTCTGCTGAATGCGCCCTCTGCGGTGATGGAGGCGCTCGTCGGGCTAACGGGCGCTGTGATGGCCTATTCGATCTTCAAGTACGGCGTTCGCTTTCGCGCCATCATGCGTTATGGCATGGACGCCCTGGAGGAGGATGGCACCACGCTGCGCCGTGAGTATGCCATTCCGCGTCGCCCGGCGCGCGCAGACACGCCAGCGTGACCATCGCCAACTCGTGATCCGCATCCAGCTGGCGACTTGCAGAGGCTCTTCCAGTGGCGCACCTTCCGGCACTCGGACTCCGTAGCGGGATCTCCCGCCCGGCCCTGCCGTACGCTCTGTCCCGTTTCCCCACGCCCCTATGGCCCTGTTTGGGTTCAACCGAAAGAAAGACGAGGCCCAGCGCCTCGAAGACGGACTCGAGAAAACCCGCACGGGTCTGTTCAGCAAGATTGGCCGAGCGGTCGCTGGCAAAGACACGGTAGACGACGAAGTCCTCGACGATCTCGAAGAGGTTCTCGTCACGTCCGATGTGGGTGTCGCCACCACGCTGGAGATCATCAAGCGGATCGAAGCGCGCGTAGCGACCGACAAGTACATCTCTACGAAGGAGCTTCAAGGCATCATTCGCGCCGAGATCGCGGATCTTATGCTCAGCTCCGATCCGGGCCGCCCGGTTCAGTTCGATGCCCCGTTGCCCAACGCGCCGCACGTGGTGATGGTGGTAGGCGTCAACGGCGTCGGCAAGACGACGTCCATCGGCAAGATGGCGAATCGCTACAAGCAGGCGGGCAAGAAGGTGCTCCTCGGCGCTGCCGACACCTTCCGCGCCGCCGCCACGGAGCAACTCGACATCTGGGCCACCCGCGCCGACGTGGAGATCATCAAGCAGTACCAAGGGGCCGATCCGGCAGCCGTCGCCTTCGACACGCTCGCCGCTGCCAAGTCTCGTGGGGCCGATGTGGTGCTCATCGACACCGCGGGCCGCCTCCACAACCAGATCGGGCTGATGGACGAGCTGGCGAAGGTCCGCCGCGTGATGGACCGCCAGGTGCCCGGTGCGCCCCACGAGGTCCTGCTCGTGCTGGACGCCTCGACCGGCCAGAACGCGATTCGTCAGGCCGAGGCGTTCACGCAGGCTGTGGACGTAACCGGGCTGGTGCTCACCAAGCTCGACGGCACGGCCAAGGGGGGCATTGTGATTGGCATTTCAAACGAGTTCCAGATCCCCGTTGAATACATCGGTGTCGGCGAAGGCATCGACGACCTCCAGGTCTTCGACCGCGCTGCCTTTGTCCGAGCTCTGTTCGACGAACCGACTCCGGCTGGTGGCTGAGCTGCCCTGCCGGAAGCGGTTCGGACCCACTCTGCGCCCGTTCACCCCCTCTGGGAGACAGCTGGGCATCTAAAGTGGGACAGAATG
>JBCBZH010000100.1:0-13237 GCA_039815415.1 Bacteroidota bacterium | reverse complement strand
GGGTGTGGTGGTGGCGGGGACCACTCGTATCCTTCCCCCGGCTCGCGGGGGGGGGGGCGCTGGGCCGCCCCCCCCACGCCTCGCCATGGGGCATCGGGGCGGTTCGGCTTACGGATGAGGCTTTCGCTCTCGTCCAGGCGAATCCACAGTCGGTCTACGTCGAGGAGAATGGGGTGACACGCGCCGTCCCATTCCCATTCGAGGCTGTACAGGCGTCTACGGGTCCTTTTACCGAGGCAAACCTCAGGCAGGTCCTCGGGCTCGCGCCTGACGCCGTTGTTCAGCCGCAACTCGTGCCGACCATCGAGACGCTGGGTGCCGACGCCTTCGAGCGCCGCGCGGCCAAAGACGATCCGCTCGAGGACCTGCGCCTCGCGGCCGGGCTCACGCTGAATCCAATGGAAGGCATGATGTTTCGAGCAACGGGCCGCATGGATCGCCAGCGCGCCGAGCCCGTCAGCTTTACGAGCGTGCTGATGAATCCGAATGCTCGCCGGGTTGTTCAGCAGGATGGGTTCGGGCTGGCGGCCATGTTCGATCACACGCTCTTGCCCGCGCTTCGCTACACGCTTCGCGCTAGCATTGAGCGAGACGCCTACGTGTCGCACCCCCTCGGCTTCACGGACGCGGTCGAGGACGTGCTGCTGTACGGTGACATCGACAATGCGAACTCTGATATAGCATCACGCTACTACGTTCAACTCTCCGGTGGATATGTACAGCAGTTCACCCGTGATTCTGGAACTCGGCCGGGCCAGTATCTGGGGCAACTGTATTCACTTCCGGGACGGCAGAACCTCAACCAGTTCACGACAGGAGAACAGGGCTCGATCCAAGTTGGTGGTTCCATTCACCTCGACGTCGGTGCTCACCAGATCGAGCTGGGGGCAGAGATGCAGCAACAGATGCAGCGACAGTTCACCATCAATGGCTTCAGTCTGGCAGGGTATGTGAACGATGGTTCTTTGGAGAACAGTCCCCCGACTGGCTTTCCGAATGGCGTCAGGTCCTACGACCAACTCGCGTTTCGGGAGCTTCAAACGCGCACGTCGTACTACGGCTACTCCTTCAACGGGCTGGCAACGGCGGACTCCGAGGACATCGACGCGTACTACGACAACACGCAGGGTGGGAGGAGCAAAGACATCGCGCCGTTCCAGCCGCGGCTACTAGCCGGGTACGCCGAAGCCACGAGCTCGTTCGGGCTGCTCACCACACGCATCGGGCTTCGCCTTGAGGGCTATGATCCCAACGGCAACGCGCTCTTCGATCTCTACTCGCCAATTCCTATTCGCCGAGCTGGCGACCTCGCTCTCATTCCGGAGGGCATCGGGCCGGATTATGCGGTCTACTTCGCGTCGAACGAAACTACGGTTGTAGGCTTCCGGGATCTCGATGGCAACTTCTTCGATGCAGCAGGGGCTCCTACGACTCCCAACGCCGTCATTGTTGATGAACAGGCGCAGGTGGTCCAGAAAGAGGGAGCTCCCCGGTCAGAGGCCTTCCATGACGCACCGACTATCTGGAGCGTTGAGCCTCGGCTACGTGCCGAACTGGCGGCGAGCGATTCGCTCCGGTTCTACGTCTCAGCTGAGCGGCTATCCCGCAGCCCGGATCCAGCCCTAAGCGTTTCCCTAGGAGACTTCAGAAACCTGTCCGGGCTCTCGTTCCGGACAGGCATGGTTATGCCGGCGTTTGAGACGGTCGACGCAGTCCGTCTCGGCGTGGAGGCCCTAGTCAGCCCGACGCTCTCTGCGTCCATGACAGGATTTGTCCGCAAGACACGTGGGATTCCAGCGGCGATACCCCTTGCCGGTTCGTTCCCTCGCTACGGTGCCTTCATCCCTTTCGATAGGCTGGATGAGGTCGGTGTTGATGTCACTGCAGCGTGGCAACCTTCATCGGCAGCTTTGGTTCAGATCGCGTACACGCTCGCCTCGGCGGAAGGCACCAGCTCCAGTGCGAACGCCGTCTCTGTTCTCATCTGGCGAGCAGGCAATGGCGATCCCTTTCCTAACTCTGTCAACACCGCTGGGACGGACACCCGGCACGCCATCGACCTCGTGGCTTCGGGGCGTGTCCCCTCTGAGGGCTTCAGCGTGCTCGGTGGCTTTGGAGGTGGGTTCGTCCTGAGCGCCCAGAGTGGTCTGCCCTACACAGGTGTCGAGCCCAATACGGGGTTTACTTCCGGCGACTCATTTACAACGCCAGCTCAAGGCGGCATCAACGGCGCCCGCCTGCCCTGGACGCACCAGTTCGATGTTCGCCTCGACCGCCAGATCCCCGTCGGGCTGGCGACGCTCGAGGTGTTCGCGTGGATCGAGAACGTGTTCGGCACGGAGAATGTGCTGGCGGTCTATCGGTCCACAGGCCGTCCCGATGACGACGGCTACCTCGAGACCGCCAACGGGCAGAGCCAGTTCAGCACACCGGAGAGGCAAGCCCTCTACCGCGCCTACATCTCAGGTCCGGTCAACGTCGGCGGCAATCAGAGCGCGGCGGCACCCTTCTTCTACGGACAGCCGCGTCAGATCCGCCTCGGCCTCCGCGCCTCGTTCTGATCGCCAGCTCGAGCTGGCGGCTTGCCGGCGTCACCTCGGCGTAGGGGCGTATTGCAATACGCCCCTACCGGGTGGAGGCGCTAGTCCGGGTTGGACCCTGCGTCCTCTGGTGCCGTCGCGTTGGCCTCGGTCGCCAGCTCGTTGCCTGAATCCGCGTCGCGGGGCTCAGTCGAGTCGGCTTCCAGGCTCGAGGTGGCGTCCACCTCCTCGTCCTCTTCAATCACCATCCGCGCCACGTCGCCGATGGCGTCGCCGTCCTTGAGGCGGAGCACGCGCACGCCCTGCGTGTTGCGGCCCTGCGAGGAGATGTCCGAGACCGCCATGCGGATCATGATCCCGCCCTCGGTCGCGATCATCAGCTGATCGTCCTCGAGGACGCTCTTGACGGCCACCAGTCCGCCGGTCTTGGAGGTTGTCTTCTGGGTCAAGATGCCCTTGCCGCCGCGCGACTGCTGGCGGTACTCGTAGAGGTCTGTGCGCTTGCCGTAGCCGTTCTCGGAGATCGTGAGTACCTCTGCGCCGTCGCGCCGCACAGCGATCATGCCCACGATGGTCTCAGAGTCCTCGATCCGCATCCCGCGCACGCCTCGGCTCTTGCGGCCCATCGAGCGCACGTCGGACTCATGGAACCGGATGGCCCGGCCGCCGGAGCTGCCGAGCACGACCTCCGTGTCGCCGTCGGTCAGGTGCGCCTCGATGAGCTGGTCCCCGTCCACGATGTCAATGGCGATGATGCCCGTCACCATGGGGCGGCGGAATGCGCTGAGGGCGGTCTTTTTCACCAGCCCGCGCTTCGTTGCCATCAGCACGAAGTGGTTGTTGAGGAAGTCCTCGTCGCGGAAGTTCTCCTTCTTGATGCCGATGACGGCGCGCACGCTGTCCTCCGCATCAATCTGGATCAGGTTGCGAACCGAGCGGCCCTTGGCGGTCCGGTTGCCCTCCGGGACGTTGTAGACGCGCAGCCAGTAGCACTGGCCGTGGTCGGTAAAGAACAGCAGGTAGTCGTGCGCACCGGCCGCAAAGAGGTGCTCCACGAAGTCCTCGTCGCGCGTGCCGGTGCCCCGGTGGCCTGTCCCACCCCGGTTCTGCGTCCGGTACTCATCGATGGAGGTCCGCTTGACGAGGCCCTGGTTGGTGATGGTCACCACCACCTGCTCGTCCTCGATCAGGTCTTCGAGGTCGATGTCGCCCCCGCCCATGATGTCGATCTCCGTCCGGCGCGGGTCCGCGTACTTCTCGGCGATCTCCCTCAGCTCGTCGGCGATGATCTGCATCCGCAGCGGCTCGGAGGCGAGGATGGACTGCAGCCGCTCGATCTCTTTCAGGATGTCGGCGTACTCGGCGGCGATGCGGTCGCGCTCGAGGCCCGTCAGACGAGAGAGCCGGAGGGCCAGGATGGCGTCGGCCTGTGCGGCGGAGAGCCACGGGCTGGGGGAGAAGTCCTCGCGCGTCAGCGCGTATCCGGTGGCCGTGCGCGGGCCGGTGATGTCTACAGGCGAGCTGTGAGGAAGCCCGAGGCGGTCGCGCTGCTCCGAGGTCAGGCGCTGCGGGTAGACACCCGCCATCAGGTTGGCCTTCGCAGCGTCCGTGTCGTCGGAGTGGCGAATGATGGCGATGACGGCGTCGAGGTGGTCCAGCGCCACCGTCAGGCCCTCCAGGATGTGGGCGCGCTCCTCCGCCTTCCTCAGCTCGAACTCCGTCCGGCGAATCACGATCTCGTGCCGGTGATCCACGTAGTGCCGGATGAGATCTTTGAGCCCGAGGGTCTTCGGGCGCCCATTCACCAGCGCGACCGTGTTGACACCGAATGTCTGCTGGAGCTGGGTGTACTTGAAGAGCTGGTTCTTGGTGACCTCCGGGACTGCGTCGCGTCGCAGCTCGAGCACGATCCGCATCCCGTCGCGGTCAGACTCATCGCGCAGGTCCGAGATGCCTTCGACCTTCTTTTCCCGCACCGCGTACGCGATCTTCTCGATCAGCGTGGACTTGTTGACCTGGTAGGGGATCTCTGTGATGACAAGCGCGTCGCGCCCGACGCCGTCGCCACCGCGGCGCTTGATCTCCTCCTCGTGCATCTTGGCGCGCATGATGACGCGGCCTCGGCCCGTCGCGTAGGCCTCGCGGACGCCGCCTACGCCATAGATGACGCCGCCGGTGGGGAAGTCCGGGGCCGGGATGTGCTGCATCAGCGCATCCAGCTCGATGTCCGGGTTCTCGATGTAGGCCGTGATGCCTTCCACCAGCTCGCCGAGGTTGTGAGGCGCGATGTTGGTCGCCATCCCGACCGCGATGCCGGACGCGCCGTTGAGCAGCAGGTTGGGAACTGCCGCCGGGAGGACGCTCGGCTCGTTGAGTGAGCCGTCGAAGTTGGGTGTGTAATCGACCGTCTCCTTGTCGAGGTCACGGAGCAGCTCCTCCGAGAGCCGCGTCATGCGGGCCTCGGTGTAGCGCATGGCCGCCGCCGAGTCGCCGTCGATAGAGCCGAAGTTGCCCTGGCCATCCACGAGCGGGCCGCGCACCGCGAAGTCCTGAGCCATGCGCACCAGCGCGTCGTAGACGGATTGGTCGCCGTGGGGATGGTATTTGCCCAGTACCTCACCCACGATGCGGGCGCTCTTCTTGTGCGCCCGTCCGGCCGAGAGGCCCAGTTCCTGCATGCCATAGAGCACGCGGCGCTGCACAGGCTTGAGACCATCGCGCACGTCCGGCAGTGCGCGGCTCACGATCACCGACATCGAGTAGTCGATGTAGGAGGACTTCATCTCCTCCTCGATGTTGATCGGGATGATGCGCGGGCTGCGCTCGTTGCTGTCGGGAATCTCTGCCATTCGGGGTCTCTGGCGGACAAATTGGGGCATCTGGAAGATACCGCCGGGGGGTGCCATTCGCCCGTCGCACCAGCACTTCCGGAGGGTCTTCATGCTCCCGGGGATCCTCGCCGAGCTGGCGAGCGGGTGGCGCATGGACACTGTGGAGGTCCGCGGCCTCGGAGCACGTTCAGCCCATCCATCTGGAACGACTCCATGCTGCGCGCGGGCCGTTCGAGCTGGTGAGTGCCATGCGCGATACCCGGAGCGAACGGCCTGAATCGCGATGCGCGTCTTCGGCCTGCTTGTTCTCGTCCTCGCCAGCCCGACGCCGAGCCCTGGTGTATTGGCTCCGCGCAGCGTGGCGCCTGCGCCCGGGGCGATGCGTGTCAAGCGGTCGGGGACTGGGACCGCCATCCGCATCCAGCGATAGGTCACCAGCCTGATCCCTGGGCGGTGTCGGGATGAACTCGCTTGTCTCTTGGGGGGAGAGGTGCGCGAATTCCATGTAACGGAACCGCTTCCAGAAGTGTGCGGGGCGCGTGACGGAGAGACGTGAGAGTAGGTTTGCCGTCTCTCTCTCTCAGCCGCCTTGCGCCCATGCCTCGCCCAGTATCCCGCCGGACCAAGATTGTCTGCACGATGGGGCCTGCGGTCTCCACCCGCGAGGGCATTCGCGCGCTCATCAAGGCCGGGATGGATGTGGCACGGCTCAACTTTTCGCATGGCACCCACGATGACCACCGGCGCCTCATCGGCCTGGTGAGGGAGGAGGCCACTCGTGCCGGGCGCGCGGTCCCGATCCTTCAGGATCTCCAGGGACCCAAGATTCGCCTCGGGCTCGTCAAGGGCGATGGCGTGTTCATCCACCCCGGCGATGCGGTGACGCTGACCAGCGAGCCCGTGGCCGAGGGCACGGCCGAGCGCGTCCATGTCAGCTACTCGGCTCTGGTCGAGGAGGTCTCGGTCGGCAACCGGATTCTCCTGGATGACGGCCACCTCGAGCTGGTGGTGACGGACATCGACGGCCCCGATGTGCGCACGGAGGTCATGGTGGGCGGGCCGCTGCTCTCGCGGAAGGGGGTCAACCTGCCAGAGCTGAAGAGCGCGCGACCGTCGCTGACCGAGAAAGACCTTCGTGACCTCGCCTTCGGGCTGGCGCACGACGTGGACTTCATCGCTCTCTCGTTTGTTCGAAGCGGGGGCGATGTGTCGGATCTCGTGGAGAGAGTCCGCGCCAATGGGCGGGCCGTGTCCATCATCTCGAAGGTGGAGAAGCCGGAGGCGGTGGAGGACTTCCCAGAGATTCTTGCAAAGAGCGATGGCATCATGGTGGCCCGGGGGGACCTCGGCATCGAGATCCCGATGCAGCAGGTGCCCATTGTTCAGAAGCGCTTGATCCGTGCCTGCCTAGAGGCGTCCAAGCCCGCCATCACGGCCACTCAGATGCTGGAGTCGATGATGGAGAACCCGCGCCCGACGCGGGCCGAGGCGACGGATGTCGCCAACGCTGTGTTTGATGGCACCGACGCGGTGATGCTCTCGGGCGAGACGGCAGCGGGCAAGTATCCGGTCAAGACCGTCGAGGTGATGGCGGAAATCATCCTCGCGGCAGAGTCCAACCGGCGCGCCTTCGGTGGGCGCGAGGCCGACGATGTAGTGCGCAACCACGCCGAGCGCGTTACGCAAGCCATTTCCTTCACGGCGGTTCGGCTGGCGTCTGAGACGGGTGCGGTCGCCATCTGCTGTTTGACCCACACCGGAGGGACGGCGCGGTCTGTAGCCAGCCATCGCCCCGATGTGCCGATTTACGCGTTCACAGACGACGAACGGGCGGTGGGCCGGATTGGGCTCACATGGGGGACGACGCCCATCAAGATCCTCTTCCAGAAGCACACGGATGATGGCATTCGGGCAGTCCACGAAGCGCTTCTGAGTCGCGGCCTTGCCAATCCCGGCGACCGCGTCGTGGTCACGGCAGGTCTGCCGCTGCCGGCGATGGGGCTCACCAACATGGTCCACGTGACGACCATCGGGGAGGAGTGGGTGTAGGCGCGAGTGAACGGTCCACGTCGCCAGCTCGAGGCCCATCGGGCGCGCTGGCAAGGGCATGTTGACGAACGCTTCGTTTCCACCCCCAAACGTGCGAAATGGCGTGGCCCGTCGTTCGTGCCCTGACGTGGGCACAGCACCGACGTAGCTTCCGGCTTCACCGAGCCCCTCGCCGCTCCGACCTTTCGCCACGCATCGTTTTCTGCCTCTCGTGTTGATGCGCGCAGCGTCGTTGCTTCGTTCAGTCGGGTCCGTCGTGGTCGTCGGGCTGGTGGCGTCTGTGGTGTTGTCCGGATGTCGTCCTGGGACCGCGCTGCACAGCCGCTACAACGATTTTCGGGCGTACTACAATGCCTACTACAACGCCGAGCGGAAGCTGGAAGAGGGCGAAGAGACGCTCCAGGCTCGGAATCAGCGAATCGACCGAGGGCGCCTCATCGAACTGTTCCCGACTGGACTAGCGAGCGGACGGGGCGAGACCTTTCAGGAGACCGTAGACAAGAGCGCGGAGCTGCTGCGCGATCGCCCCAGCTCCAAGTGGGCCGATGACGCGCTGCTGCTGATCGGAAAGGCGTACTTCTATCAGCGCAACTTTGTGGGGGCTGAGCAGAAGTTCCGTGAGACCGCAGAAGCGGCCGAGGTGCGTGGTGAACCTCGCCTGGCAGATGAAGCGCGGTTCTGGCTCGGTCGCACCTACGCCGTCACGGAGCGCTACGACGATGGCGTGGCGATCCTGCAAGACGCGCTTGCGCAGACCGAGATCTCGCCGCGCTGGCGAGCCCAAATCCTGCTGGCATTGGGCGAGCTGTACGGCCGAGCCGAACGCTGGGAGGATGCCGCAGCGGCTATCCGAGAGGGGCTTGAGACCGTCGGAGACCGTGAGCTGGCGGCACGAGCGTATGTGCTCCTGGGCCAGGTCGAGGAAGCCTCTGGCACGTGGGACGCGGCCGCAGAAGCGTATGCGATGGCTGCGCGGCGAGCACCGGCCTATGAGCTGGAGTACGCAGCGCGTCTAAACGAGGCGCTTGTGCTTGGCCTGGATGCCGGGCGCTCGGAGGAGGCGTTGGAACGGATCCGGGCGATGCGCCGAGACGACAAGAACTTCCAGCAGCGCGCAGAGGTCGAGCTGGCGTGGGCCCGGATCCAGGCAGCCAGCGGAGACCTGGAAGGGGCGAATCGGCGGTTTCGCGATGTGCTCTATGAGGAGACCCTGGCTGGGGGACAGGTGCGTGGTGAGGCCCACTACCGATTCGCCGAGTTCCATCGGGACTTCGCCAGAGACTTTGTTCGTGCATCCGCCCATTTCGACACGGCCGCAACCGCACTTCCCAATCGCCCGGATGCATCGGTGCGGCTGAGCCGATCCGCCATTCGGGATCCTCAGCGTGTGGCGGACACCTTTACATCGATCGCTGAGACCTCGCAGCGGATTGCAGAGATCGACTCTCTTGTGGCTCTCGCATCGCTGAGTGAAGACGCGTTCGCGGCGCGCATAGCTGAGATCGAAGCGGAACGACTGCGTGTGTTTCTAGAGGAACAGCGTCGGACGAATCAGCTCAGAGCCAACGAAGCCTTCCGGGATACGGAGGGCCGGGGGGTTGGGCAGCAACCCAGCGGGGAAGGATCGGAACCTGCGAACGCCATCGCTGGATTTCTTGGGCATCGTGATCCGGCGACGGTGCAGGCAGGCCAGATCGCATTTGAGCAAGCATGGGGGGATCGACCTCTGGTTCCCAATTGGCGCCGCCGCGCGGCTGTCGAGGCCAGTGCACTTGCGGTCTCTGGCGAAACCGGTGAGGTGCAGGCCCAGACGCAACGCCCGACCGGGCAGGGGCCGCCCCCTCTGGATCTCTCGGCTATTCCGCGCACGCCGGCCCAGCAGCAAGAACTCGGGGTGGAGCTGGCTGAACTGCGCTACGAGCTGGCGAATGCGCTTTTCCTGTCGCTTGGCCGCGCAGATTCTGCGGTGGTGCTGTACCGTCAGATCCTCGATGAAACCCCGGACGCACCTGTAGCTCCTCGAGCCCGGTACGCACTCGCTGAAGTGGAGTACGCGGAAGGGCGTACAGAGGCGGCAACGCCGCTCTTCCAGGATGTGATTGAAGCAGACCCAGAGTCGGAGCTGGCGCAGGCAGCTCGAATTCGGCTGGGGATCGAGCCCGTAGAGGAGGAGCCGGACGAACGAGCTGAGGTGGAAGATCCATCCATTGCCCTGTTCGCCGAGGCCAGGAGGCAATGGGGCGAGGGCGATCCGCTCAGGGCCATGATGACATTCATTGCGCTTGGGGAGGCAAACCCGGACGCCCCGATGGCTCCACGAGCCTTTCTAGCAGGCGCCGCGGCCTACGCCGATTTCGCACGGGGGGACAGTCTTCTCCTCATCGCTGCGCTGCCCGATTCGCTTTCCCCAGCGCTCTTCCGGGATACTCTCTCGACCGAGCTGGCGGAGCAGGAGGCACCATCCAGCACCGCAGAGCCTGAGGATTCCGATGGCGCTCTCGGTGATGAGGGTGCGCTTGGTGAAACAAACGACGGTTTGGAGGCCGACGTGGACTCCGATGATGAGCTGGTGCCGCGTCGCCAAGTCCCACGCCCGGTGAGTGCGCCGGACGATGAAGAGAGAATCGACGCCGACGACGAGGAGCTTCTTGCACGCTCCCAGTCTCCTCGCCCGGTGCGTGTGCCTGATGATGAGGACCTGCAACCTTCGGAGGCTCCGGATGTTGATGACGACATAGATACGGAGGGGCGCATCGTCGTTGACGACGACATGGATCCACCGTTCCAGGGCGACGTCTCTGACAGCCCCGAGGAACGCCAGCTCGAGGCGGATTCCCTCGTCACTTCGGAACTCGAGACCCCTGAACGTGTCGCTCCTGAGGGCGCCCTGCCCTCGGATTCCCTGCTGGCAGTACCCGCCGCGATGGATTCTCGTGCAGGGACCGTGGATTCCACGGCTGTGTTGGAGGGCCTCGTTGGACAGGACTCAGGTATGGCTGTGGACTCGCTGGCGGTAGAGTCGCTAGTCGCCGACTCACTGGCCGCAGATTCCCTCCAGGTCCCCGCGGCTCCCGCCTTTACACTAGCGGATTATCTGAATGCACTCGCGGAGCGGTACCCCGGAACTATAGAAGCTGAGCAGGCGCAGGCCCTTGCTGAAGCCCTGCCACGCGCGGAGAAGCCCGCTGCCCTGGAGGTGCCAGAGCCTCCGGCGGACCTGGACCGTGAAGAGGGTCACGCGGCAGCTCCAGAACCCGACGAAGAGGTCGATTCAGACGAGCCGCCACCTGAACCGGTAGCGCCGCCGGTAGATCTGGATGCGAACCCGTATGGCACCTTCGGGGATCAGCCGCTCATGCCTGAAGTCGGTGGGTTTACCCGCCGCACCAACGGGCTGGCGGATGCCGTGGAGGCCTCGGAGCTGGTGCGCCAGCTCGTCGACGAAGGATTTCGGGCAGCGGTAGCCACTGATGGCAGAGATGTCTTCGTGGTGGTGGGGCAGTACCCGAGTGACAAGGATCTCGCCATCGCGACGGCTGAACTTCCCGCGGCAACACTCGGAGCCGGAACGGGAATTGTCCGTTTCGAGGACATTGACATACTCCCTCTAGTGGACGGAGAAGACGGTCGGTAGGCAGACGAACGGCTGCGCGCCGTAGGTTTCAGAGATGTCGTGGGTGGAACCTCCACCGATGGGTCCCGTACGGCCCCGTCACGCTCGGGAGACTGTGCATGCGAACGGTGGCGTGCCGGGATGTTCCCGCCTCCCACAGCGGTAGATCTTACTCTTCAATGGCTCGACAGAACCGATCCCCTCAGAATCCGCGCGACGGGCAGCCGAAGCGGAGCGCAGACGGAGACAAGAAGCCCCGCTTCTCGTTTGGCGTCCTTTATATCATTGTGCTGGCCTTCCTACTGCTGCTGCTGCTGCAGTCGGTGTTTCTGGATACCGGCGGATCGGCAGAGGTCGAGTACTCGACCTTCCTTGAGCAGGTAGAAGCCGGGTACATCGAAGACTTCTCCGTCCGCGATAACGTGGACATCCGGGGCACATACACGGAAACGGCTGTCGAGGAAGGGGCCGTCGAGGTGTCGCCTGCACCGCCCGCGTTCGGCCGCCCCGCCAGCCCGGAGGCCGGGCGTCAGTTCCGGACCACGAAGCCATCAGATCACGATCTGACGGAGTTCATGCAGGGCGTGAACGCGGCTCGCGACGAGGCCGGAGACGAGCGCATCAGCTACGAGGCGAGCTATGCCAATCCGCTTTGGAGCGGCCTGTTCACCTGGATCATCCTGATCGGCCTGTTCGCCATTCTGTGGCTGTTCATCATCCGCCGCATGGGCGGACCCGGCCAGCAGGTGCTCAACATCGGCAAGAATAAAGCGACGCTGTTCGACCAGACCGAAGGAGCCCCGATTACGTTTGAGGATGTGGCTGGGCTCGATGAGGCCAAGGAGGAAGTCGAAGAGGTTGTCCAGTTCCTCAAGAACCCCAAGCGCTTCACCAAGCTCGGCGGCAAGCTGCCGAAGGGTGTGTTGCTCGTTGGCCCCCCAGGAACCGGCAAGACGCTGCTTGCCAAGGCTGTGGCTGGTGAGGCGGGCGTCCCATTCTTCTCGCTCTCCGGCTCAGACTTCGTGGAGATGTTTGTCGGCGTCGGCGCTGCGCGCGTGCGAGACCTGTTTAAGCAGGCCAAGGAGAAGGCCCCGTGCATCATCTTTATCGACGAGATCGACGCCGTGGGCCGCTCGCGTGGGCGCGGTGCCATTATGGGCGGAAACGACGAGCGCGAGAACACCCTCAACCAGCTCCTCGTGGAGATGGACGGGTTCAACACGGACAAGGGCGTCATCCTGATGGCCGCCACCAACCGGCCCGACACGCTCGATACGGCGCTTCTGCGCCCCGGCCGCTTCGACCGACAGATCCTCATCGACCGCCCGGATCGCCGGGAGCGTGCAGCCATCTTCAAGGTTCACACGGAGAACCTGACGCTCGCGCCAGAGATTGACCTCGGGTTGCTGGCGGGCCAGACGCCGGGCTTCGCAGGGGCTGAAATCGCCAACGTTTGCAACGAGGCGGCCCTGCTCGCCGCCCGGGATGGCAAGGACGCCATCGAGATGATCGACTTCGAGCGTGCCATCGACCGCGTGATCGGCGGGCTGGAGAAAAAGAACAAGCTCATCAGCCCGGAGGAGAAGAAGATCGTGGCTTATCACGAGGCCGGGCACGCTGTGGCCGGGTGGTTCCGCGAGTACACAGACCCTGTGGTGAAGGTGTCCATCGTGCCGCGGGGCATGGCGGCGCTTGGGTACGCCCAGTCGCTTCCCCAGGAGCGCTACCTCTACACCAAGGAGGCGCTCGTGGACCGGATGGTGATGACGATGGGTGGGCGTGTGGCCGAGGAGATCATCTTCGGCAAGATCACGACCGGCGCTCAGAACGACCTTGAGAAGATCACCGCGATGGCGTATGCCATGGTCGTGGACTACGGCATGAGCGACGAGATCGGCTACGTTTCGTTCAACGTGTCCGGCAAGTCTGACCAGCCGCAGTTCGACAAGCCGTATTCGGACGACATGGCGCGGCGTATCGACATCGAGGTCAAGCGCATCATCGACGATGTGCGCGTCCAGACACGGCAAGTCCTTGATGAACGGGCTGACGACCTCGAGAACTTGGCGCAGGCTCTTCTCGAAAAGGAGGTCCTCAATGAGAACGATCTCAAGGAGATTCTCGGTGAGCGGCCCTACCCGACGCACGATGGACCGGGCGTGACCGCCGAGGACTTCCACCTCGGCGTCGAACACCGCTGACGC
>JBCBZH010000240.1:0-6879 GCA_039815415.1 Bacteroidota bacterium | reverse complement strand
CGAGTTCGTTACGGCACAGGCGGTCTATGGTCCCGAGGTCGTCGACGTGTTAGCTGACATTGTTGACTGGATCGGGATTTCAATGAGGCATTTACGTGAGCGTACAGCGAATCAACCTAGGTCCGTAAAACGGAGCGAGATCCATGATCAGTTTGGGATCCTGTCTGAGCGGTTGGCATCCGTGACACCTCCATACATCCACCGCGAGCGCCTCTGGGGACTTTCGTTTGCAGACCGATCCTCTCGCTGGTGGCGCGTCTCCGACGAACGCGAAAAAGCCCACATGAAAGTGTCACCCTACGTTCCGGGATCGACTAGGTAGAAAGACGCTAAGCGCCCACGCTCCAAGCGAACAGCGCAATCACCGCGATCCAACACCAGCTCGCGAGCGAGAAACGCGTGGCGCGCCATACGAGAAGGTCAGCCTGACAATAGGCCGCACGGAGCTGAGAGCGCATGAGTATCCGGTGGGCGCACAAGGGTAGACCCGCCAGCTCGGCGGATCTAACCTCGCACCAAGTCGATTGTGAGACGACAGGTGCACGAGCGCCTGAGCGGCCTTCTAAGCACTTGGCCCCCGTGGTACTGTGGAGGGGGGCGCAGGACGCCAACGGAGCCACACGCGGCCTGGGAGCGCCGCATGAGCGCGAGAGACACACAGCATGTCACAGGGGGAGCAGTCCTTTGGGCCTCTCCCCCACCCGACCCGGTATCTGATCTATGGCGCTCTCCCTCGTGCCTCACTCCGGCGATGGCCAGTCTGGCGACGGACTCTCTGTGGGCCTCGCTCCACCGATACCGCCTGGCCAGCTCATCATCACCGACATCCTTGCAGCCGAGGACCTCGACCGTGGCCCGACGCTGCCGCTCGTGCTCTCGCACGTCCCCGCGGGCTTCCCCAGCCCGGCCGATGACTACGTCGAGGATCACCTCGACCTGATGGAGCTGGTGGGCGCCACGAACCCCTCGTGCTTCTTCATGCGCTGTGCCGGTGAGTCCATGACCGGCGACGGCATCTTCCACGGCGACATCCTGGTGGTCGACCGCGCCGTGATTCCGGTCCACGGGGCCATTGTGGTGGCCTCTGTCGATGGCGAGCTGACGGTCAAGAAGTTTGCCCGCCGCGGCGAGCGCGTGATGCTGCTGGCCACCAACCCAGCCTACCCGTGCATCGAGCTGCAGGGCGAGCAGGAGCTGATCGTCTGGGGAACGGTCACGTGGACACTCCGAGATCAGCAGCCCCGCAGCTCTCGGAGGTGACGATGAACCGACCCCGTCGTCTCTACGCGCTGGTGGACTGCTCAGCGTTCTACTGCTCCTGCGAGCGGGTCTTCGATCCTCAGCTCGAGGACGTGCCTGTGGCCGTGCTCTCCAACAACGACGGCTGCGTGATTGCTAGGTCTCAAGAGGTCAAGGACGGGGGCATCAAGATGGGCGCACCCTTCTTCAAGGTGCGTGATGAGCTGGCGGCACTAGGGGCAAAGGTGTTCAGCTCGAACTACACGCTCTACGGCGACATGTCGCGCCGCGTGATGGAGACGCTGGAGACCTTCACGCCCGAAATCGAGGTCTACTCCGTCGACGAGGCCTTCCTGTCCATGCCCACACCTGCCGGATCGCCAGCTGAGGTGTGCGTCCAGATGGAAGAGAAGGCCCGCGAGATTCGACAGCGCGTGCTCCGCTGGACGGGCATCCCAGTCCGGGTCTCATTTGCTGAAACCAAGACGCTCGCCAAGGCTGCCTCGGAGTGGGCCAAGGTCCGCCTACGGGCTGGCGACAAGCCCTGCGTCTGTCTCTGGGGGCATCCTGATCGCGACGCGTGGCTCGAGCAGATGGACGTGGGTGACGTGTGGGGTGTCGGGCGGCGGTGGAGTCAGCGGCTCCGGGATCTCGGCGGCTCGACCGCTGCCAAGCTCTCGCGGCTGCCAGACCGACTGATCCGGAGCCACTTCAACGTCGTACTCTCACGCACAGCGCATGAGCTGCGAGGCGTCCCGTGTCTCCAGCTCGAACACGCACCCATCACTCGCCAAACACTCGTCAAGTCGAGGTCCTTCGGCGAGCCGACGACCGAGCTGGCAGCACTCTCACAGGCCGTGGCCACGCATGCCTTCCGGGCGGCGGAGAAGCTGAGGCGCGAGGGTCTGGTGGCCTCCCAGATCTCAGCGTTTATCACGACCAAGAGCTTTGGGAAGGGGCCCCACCGCTCGGGCGCGCAGGGCGAGGCGCTCGTCGAGGCCACGTCGGATGCCGTCGAGCTGGTGGCGGCTGCCAAGCGTTGTCTGCGGCGCGCCTATTCGGAGACCGACTCGCGAGGGAGTCCGTTCCGCTATCGAAAGGCCGGTGTGATGCTGGCCGAGATTCGACCTCTGGGTACCGAACAACGGGCACTCTTCACGGTGCCGAAGACAGATGGTGAGCGCGAAGAGCGAGCAGCGCTGATGGCGGCGCTCGACGCGGCCAATCGCCGTTTCGGGAAGCGGTCGGTTGTGGTCGCAGCCCAGGGGTGTCCAGCGACGCTCCGGAAGACACGCGACGGGTCGTCAGAGGCGCCAACGTGGGAGATGCGGCGGGAGCGGATGAGCCCGAGGTTCACGACGCGCTGGGACGAGCTGGCCGTGGCTGTATCAGGCTCCCCAGGCTTCCCCAACGATGGTCTGGCGGTCGCGAGCTAGGCCTCTATACTGTCCGGACGTACTATCGCGGACTACCGGTACCAAGAATGTCTGTCATCCACCATCAGACCCTCAGGCAAGCGATCACGCAGTACGAGCAGGAAGGGCACCAGATCGCCGTTGTCGTGATCGATGAGCAGGGGGCGGCTGCACAGCCCCAGACGCCTCAGCAAGCACAGGTGCTCGCCCATGTGGCCCCACTCGGCTTGCCCGTGTACTTCGTGGAACTCAATCCCAACCCTGGGGCTGGCGCGAATCTCCCAACCCGCGCACCGTTGGCCGCTGCTGCACCAGGCGCTGTAGTGATCACCAAGCCCCACATCAATGCGTTCGCTTCGAACGTCAACCCCAACTTCCATACAACCCTTCAGGGGCAGGGCATCCGGATGCTGGTGATGATGGGGTACTCGTCGCAGCAGTGCGTCAAGGTGAGTGCCGTCGGAGGCTACGATGGTCCTCCCCACAATCCGGGCATCATGCGAGCTGGGGCAACGGGGCTTGGCTATACGGTGCTGACCTCTCAGCTGGTGTTGCGCGGTGGGCAGGCCACGTGGACCCACGAGCGAGGGGTCCGATTCTATACTGCCGTGTGATAGTGCGGATGAGTCCGAGTTACACCAGGAGGCGGGGTGAGTTGCCTCTGGTCGCTTCGCCGTGGCGTCTCGCGCGGTTGGGAGCGACGACGCGCCAGCTCGCTGGATCTACCCTCGGCCAGGAGAGGAGGGCTTAGTACTCGATCCGCAGCATACTGGCTCATGGTGTCAGGTTCTTTGGGAGACCGAGCTTGTGGAACAAGACTTCATTGCGCTTGCGAGCGTCCCGTACAAGCTTGTCCCACCCCAATACCTCAACGTATGCGTTCAGTGCCGGTACGACTTGGTAATACCCCTGTTCGTCCGCGGTAGGATGGAACGAACGTTGAAGGATGATTTTTCGCAGAGTCGGCGTAATGTCCGCCACCAGATACAGAAAGAACCTGGTCCTTTCCGGACTCACCTCGATTTGGCGGTGATTCACCGTCAGGGCCTTCCCGGCTCGGATTTCTTCTACATAGTCGAACAGTTGTTGCAAGGGGTTCTTTTTGTCATCACCTCCTCGATAATCGTCCCGGCGAGGCTTCTTGAACTCAAAAATTGAGATGGCGCTGTACGGCCCACTGTCTTCGCCAACAAGGGCAACCCTGCTATTGAACACCGCCAAATCGGGGCGACGGGGGGAGTCTATTTCTGCTACTTCAAACTTCTTCAGAGGGACATCTGAAGCAAGAAACCTGTGGAAGGCTAGGCGCTCATCGATAAGCCAGAGGTTCTGTGCGTCCGGATCCACCTGCGTCGAGGACGTCCTCATGGGATAGATCAACTTGTGTACCTGGTCCTCCAGCGCAACCCCCTTTTCCGGGTCAGCTTGGAGGTACGTCTCCAAGATGTCAAGTGTCGTGCGCCGGTGGATCACGTACCGGGCAAGCTCATCCTTCTGGAGGTCGTTCCAGAGTTCAGCGAATCCCTCGAATCGACCAGACTCGATCTCGTCGGCGCTGGCCTCCTGGATCTTGGAAGCCGTGATGACGGCATCATGCCGTAGGTCGCGGTGGGTGTTGTATAACACCTTTTCGATCTTTGCGTCCGTGTCGCCTACACTGATCTGATCGAGCACTTCGGGTCTCCGAGCGACTACTGCACGGAATTGAGGAAACTCGGTTTCGACTTTGTCAAAGACCCTCCGCTCCGCAGCCTCGCGAAGTGGGCGAAGGAACGGGGCGAGGTAGTCCTTGACATGGTCCACTACAGCTGAGCGAAGGGCTGACTCAGTTACAACGGTTTCATCGACAGGGGTCGTGGTCGACCTAGGAAATCGGATGGACAATCGATTGCCAGGGTCAACATGCTGGTCGAGAAACGAACCGCTGAGATACCCAGCGTAGTACACGTTGTCCTTGCCGATAAAGGGCTTGAGGTGCGGGTCCAACTCGCCGTCGCCCCCTGCATACTCAAGTGCCATCGACAAAGAGCCCTTTAAATCCGTCAGGTCCTTGTTCAATTTGGTCCACTCTTCGACCTTCCTGCCATTCGCAGTAAGGGCGATGGCATGCTCGGATTTTTTGTCAGGCGTGACGATGAAGTGGGTTAGCTCAAAATCAAAGCCTGCCACCTGGATCTCGTCGACACGTGTGTCGTCAACGAGCGCGCCAAACGTCTGGTGAAGGTCAATCTCGACACCGACCGCTGGATCAGAGACGGTGAGTCTCGGCATCGATCGCAAAACTAACTGCGGGAGGAAGTGCTCGACGAGTCGCTCTGCCATACCAACAGCAGTCGTCGGCATCGCCCGACGATAGTCGTCTCCTGGTCCGTACAGCTCATTTGAAGTGTGAGGCGGACCAGAGGCGGGCCCTTCGCTCACGTCCTCGATTCCCTCACGGGACCTCTTGAACACAAACGACCGAACTCGGGTCTGGCCATTCTCTACGAAGTAGCTCTCCACCTTCGCCTTTCTGAAGACCTTGAGCCACGTAAACCTCCCAAGGCCCCGGCCACCACGAGATTCCTTCAATCGGGAGTCCGCTTCGTTGAACGAATCCCAGTTCTCGGAGGTGAACCCAACTCCGTTGTCCTTGATCTGTAGAGATTCGATGATCCAGGTCTCGGGCTCGGCATCCTCGTGGACGCCTGGCGACCTGCCCAAGACAACTTGGATCCGACCTCCCGCCAATCCTACGCCGTCCTCAATGGCGTGAATAGAGTTAGCGACTGCCTCATAGACCGGAACTAGGGCCTGGGGGTAGGGAACATGAGTGTTCCGGAGTCGCCCCTGTACGTTCGAGGTCATCATCGGCACATTTGCTAGACTTGTATGGGCACGAAGGTACACGGCGTACAATTCAAGTTGTGACTCGCATGATCGGGTGCTCGGGTGCCCGAAGTAGTGTCACACCAATCCCTGACATCGAGGCTGGTGCCTATTGCCGCTGGCAACCTCTCTCGCTGTGACGTTTTGCGAGCTGGTGCGGATAAACCGAAAATGTAGGCCGAAATGTAGGCTGGCACTACGGGATACTACGGGTCTCCGCGGAAATCCGATTTGTAGAAAGCGGGTCGTGTTGAGCGATTCCAATGCGCTACGGGCCGCTACGGGTCTCTACGGAAATCCGATTGAGTCCCACTCCAGGCACAGGGATCCTCGCCAGCTCAAGGCCAGAACCGAGCTGGCGAGTCAGTCCGATGGAGGAGCCACGGCACGCGACGGCGCGTGGTACGCCACTGCTAAGAGGACCGCAATCAGCAGCACGCTGTACTCCATCCCATTGCGGCCCGCGCCCACCACGAACCACCCTTCGGGCGCGTGGACGAGGACGATGCCCATCGCCAGCTCGAGGGCGAACACGAGCGCGATGGGTCGTATCCACCGGCCTGCCGCCAGTACCAGCCCGCCGACGATCTCGAAGACGGTGATCCCCCACGCCAGCGCGACGCCGAACGGGAAGCCGATGCCATTGAGGAAGCCGCCGAAGTCGTCCACAATGCCCAGGCCGACACGCGCGACACCATGGACGATGAGCAGGAGCGCAACTCCGATGCGGAGTGCCGTGAGCGCGTGACGAGCCGACACGTCTGAGGGAAGTGGCTGAGTCATGGATCGGGACAGGAATGGATCTGGAGACGCAACGGGCTGGCGACCTAACACACTGTACCGTTCCTGTTGATTCTCTAGCAGGCCCCAACGGAGTGCCCTGTCTCGGGGTCTGCGCCGCACCGCTATCCTCGGTCCATGACCGATGTGATTCCTCGACTCCGCTCCACCCTCGAGCTGGCGACTCCAGTGTCTGTGGATGTGCGTCGGGGCCATGCAGCAGAGACTGAGCACTACACGCGCAAGCGTCTGGAGTACGAGGGACTCGAAGGCGACCCCATCCCAGCGATCCTGTTCATGCCTCGCGGCACGGGGCCCGTGGGCGGCGTGGTCATCTTCCACCAGCACGCGGGCGAGTGGCACCTCGGCAAGAGCGAGGTGGCGGGGGACGCAGGCGATCCGCTACAGGCCTTCGGTCCCGCGCTGGCGAGCCGCGGCGTAGCTGTGCTCGCGCCCGATGCCATCACCTTCGAGGACCGGCGCGCCACTCGATGCTCGCCTCGGATATCGCACAAAGTTAAAGAGCGCGAAACAGAGTGTTTTTGCCGTGATCGCGCTGGATGTTCTCCCACACTTG
>JBCBZH010000173.1:0-9316 GCA_039815415.1 Bacteroidota bacterium | reverse complement strand
GTCCACCGATCCCACCACTGTGCTCTCGTGGCACTGAAGCCTCCTTCTTCTGGAAGCGGCCCGCCGTCTGGCGGAGACACGCTTGCCCTGCTGACGGCCTCACAGGCTGGTGATGCATCGGCATCAACGGCCCTGTTCGATGCAGTCTATGGCGAACTGCGTCGGTTGGCTCGACGGTCACGACATGGGGGGGCGTCGGAGACACTCAACACGACGGCCCTCGTTCATGAGGCGTACCTCAAGATCGTAGATCGGACCAAGGTGTCGTTCGAGGACCGCGGCCACCTGCTCGGCGTCGCCGCGAAGGCCATGCGCCACGTCCTGGTGGACTACGCGCGCGCCCAGAACGCGCAGAAGCGCGGCGGAGGCATCCGGCCAGAGCTGCTCCGCGAAACGCTGGTCGGCGAAGCGCCACCGGAAGAGGTCCTCGCCCTAGATGAAGCTCTCAAACAGCTCGCGGTGGCGGCGCCGCGGCAAGCCCGCATTGTGGAGTGTCGCTTCTTTGGCGGTCTGACAGCTGCAGAAACGGCCGCGGCACTCGGTGTGTCCGAGGCGACCGTGCATCGGGGCTGGCGGATGGCGCGGGCGCGTCTGTTCCAATCCCTTCGCGAGGATGTGTAGCGTGGTCTCTAGGGCATTGGCCTGCCTAGGTGTCGCCAGCTCGAGAGAGCGAGCGGTCGCTTCTGAGGGGAGGAGCCGGAGGCAACCAGGGAGGCCTCATGGCTGAACCACCCATCGAGTCGCACGAGGACCGGGTGGAGCGCCTGTTCGAGGAGGCCGCTGAACGACCTCCCGACCAGCGGCGTGCGTTTCTCGAAACCGCCACCGCCAGCTCGGACGGGACGCCGGACCTCGAGCTGGTGGAGGAGATCGAGCGCCTCCTCGCGGCGGACCTGCAGGCCGAACGCTACTTCGAGGCAGCCTCACGCCGCCTTGCGGGAACGGCCGACGCGCTGACCGAGCAGGTGGACTCGGTTGTCGGCGAGCGCATTGGGCCGTGGCGCGTCGGCAAACAGATTGGCCGGGGGGGGATGGGGGCTGTCTATCTCGCCAACCGGGACGATGGCGTGTTCGACCAGACGGCGGCGCTCAAGCTGGTGCGTCCGGGGCTGGCGCCGGACCTCGCAGAGCGATTCCGGGCCGAGCGCCAGATCCTTGCCAGCCTGGGGCATCCCGGCGTGGCGCAGCTCCTTGGTGGTGGTGTCACGGACGACGGGCGCCCCTGGTTGGCAATGGAGTACGTCAACGGTGAGCCCATCACGGCCTACTGCGACCGTCACCAGCTCGGCATCCAGGCTCGGCTCCAGTTGTTCCTCGAGATGTGCGACGCGGTGGCGTATGCCCACCGGAATCTGGTGGTCCACCGAGATCTGAAACCGTCCAACGTGCTGGTGGCAGAAGGGGCGCGACGGGGGCAAGTCAAGCTGCTGGACTTCGGGGTGGCGAAGCTGCTGGCGTCGAGTGGGGACACGCCGGTGACCGCTTCCGGAGTGAGGCCCTATACCCCCGGGTACGCCGCACCCGAACAGATCCTTGGCCTCGCGGTCACCACCTCGACCGATGTCTACGCGCTGGGCGTGCTGCTCTACGAGCTTCTGACCGGGCGCCGCCCGCACCCCATGTCATCCGGCACACCAGCGGTGGTGGAGCGGGCCGTCCTGGAGTCCGATCCGACGCGTCCGAGTGAGAGTGTGCAGGTGCCCACGCGCCCGCCGAGCGGAGAGACGACCTCCGTGGACGAGCTGGCGCGTCTTCGAAAGGCGACACCACAGGCGCTTCGGCGTCGGTTGCAGGGCGATCTGGACCGAATCGTGCTGAAGGCTCTGGAGCGAGAGCCGGAGCGACGCTATGGATCTGCAGAGGCGCTTGCTCGCGACGTGCAGCGGCATCTCGAGGGGTTGCCCATTGAGGCGCGCCCAGCGTCGCGCTGGTACCGGTTCAACCGGTTTGCACGCCGCCACCGGGTCGGGGTTGCTGCCGGGTCTGTCGGCGTCTTGGCGCTGGCAGTCGGGCTCGGGCTGGCATTGTGGCAGGGCCGTGTGGCCGCCGAGGAGCGAGACCGGGCTGAGCAAGTGGCCCTGTTCATGACCGACCTCCTAGGAGAGTTCGACCCGAGCCGGACAGGGGGGACGCTCGACCCCGTCCGGGTGCTGGATCAAGCCGTTCAGCGTCTCGAGAATCGTGCGCATCAATCGTCGGATGTGCAGGCGCAGATCTACGATGGGGTCGGGCGCATCTATCAGGACTATGCGCAATATGATGAGGCGGAGCGGCTGATCCGACGTGCGCTCGCGCTGCGGAGGCAGCTTCACGGCCCCGTCCATCTCGATGTGGCGGCGAGCCTCGGGCATCTGGCCTCCCTACGTGCAGTGCAGGGAGACCATGCCGTGGCCGATTCGCTCTATCAAGAGGCCATCGGTCTGTACGAACGTCTCGATGCCCGCGACTCTCCCGATGCGGCATCCAGCATCCGAGGCCTCGGACGGATTCGCCGTGCGCAGGGCCGACCCGAGGAAGGGGTTCTGCTCGTTCGCGAGGCGCTTGCGATTCAGCAAGCAGCGCTAGTTCCAGACGCGGCAGAGGTTCTGGCCACACAGAGTGATCTCGCGACGCTGCTCTACAACACAGGGGCCTATGCTGAGTCCGACACGCTTTTCCGAGAGGTGCTGGCACAGTACCGGGAAACCTTAGGGGCACATCCAAACACAGCCCAAGCCCTGAGTGATCATGCTGCCGTTCTGAATGCACGGGGCGAGTCCAACGAGGCGATTGAAGCCCACCGGGAAGCACTCGCCATTCGGCGAGAGGTGTTCGGAGACAATCACCCGCGCGTTGCACAAAGCCTGAGCTACCTCGGGTGGGCACTCCAGGGCCAGGGGCGAGCAGACGAGGCCGAGCCGCTCTATCGGGAGGCCCTCGAGATTCGCCGGGCGGCGTTCGGATCGGAGCACATCTCCGTCGCCAACAGCCTGCTCATGCTCGGGGAGGCCCAGGTTCTCCGAGGGGATTGGGACAGCGGGCTTCGGTTCGAAGGGCTCGCCATCCGGACGTACCGCTCTGTGCTTGGCTCTGAGCATCCCTCCACACTGTCGGCCGAGATCCGGTACGCTGCGCATCTGGCCGAGGCGAAGCAGGAAGAGACCGCGCGTTCCCTATTGCGCCGCGCCCTGCCAGGGTTACGCGAGGCCTTCGGTGCCGACCATGAAAAGACGCGGTCTGCGGAGGCCACGCTGGCGCGTCTAGAGAGGTAAACATCCCGTCTGTGATGCGAGGTCGCCAGCTCGAGCTGGCGTGCGTGCGGCGCGTCAGTCCTCTCGGGTAGGGTGCATGGGGTGAGTTGGGTCAGGTTTTAAGAGATCCCCACTCGAGGTGTGTCAGGTTCATGTGTGGGTTTGGGCGATTGGAGGCCGATCAGGGCTATACTCCGGGCCGCTCGCGCTGCTCATCCCGGACTCACTGCATGGATCACTCGGTCGCCCCTGATGATGCTCCGCGTGATGATGTGCAGACGCTGTTGGATGCGCTTCAGAGAGGAGATGAGGCGGCCTTCGACCAGCTGATGCCGGTGGTGTACGATGAGCTTCGCCAGCTCGCGCAGTCCGTCCGGCGCGGGCCGTCGATGGAGACGCTCAACACGACGGCGCTGGTCCACGAGGCGTACCTCAAGCTGGCGAACCACGCCAGCCCGACGTTCGAGGGGCGCTCGCATTTTCTCGGCGTCGCTGCCAAGGCGATGCGCCATGTGCTGGTGGACCATGCCCGGCGGCGCAGCGCGTCCAAGCGCGGCGGCGACCTGGCCCGCGTGGACCTCTCCGAGACACTGGTGGGCGGAGCCGATACCGCACCCGACAATCACGTCATCGCGCTAGACCGGGTCCTCGACCAACTCGCGTCACAGGACCCCCGAAAGGCGCGCGTCGTTGAGTGCCGGTTCTTCGGAGAGATGAGCGTGGACGAGACGGCTGCCGCGCTGGGCATCTCGCGGGCGACCGTCAACCGCGATTGGCAGTTCGCGCAGGCGTGGCTGTTGCGTGAGATGTCTGAGCCGGAGTGAGCCGTCGCCAGCTCGTTGTGCGTGGTAGAGTCGATGGCTGATGACTCCCCCGATCGCTGGTCCCGCCTCGAGGCCTTGTTCGAACAGGCGCTCGAGCTGGCGGAGGCTGACCGTGCGGCGTTCCTCCTACGCGAGACGCCCGACGACCCGGACTTGCGCGCCGAGGTGGAGGCGCTTCTGACCGCGCAGCCCGATGCCGAGGGCTTCTTCGCCGATGTGGCTCGCCAACTCGCTCCCGAGGCGCTGGCGCCGGGCAGCCGGGTCGGGCCTTACCGGATTACCGGTGCGCTGGGGCAAGGCGGCATGGGAGTGGTCTACCGCGCCGAGCGGGCCGACGGGCAGTTTGAACGCGAGGTGGCCCTCAAGGTGCTTCGGGCTGGAGACCCTCGCCGGTTCCTCTCCGAGCGCCGGATCCTCGCGCGACTGGACCATCCGAACATCGCCCGGCTGTACGGCGGCGGCATCACCCCGGATGGGCGCCCGTATTTCGCTCTCGAGCTGGTGAATGGCCTGCCCATCACCGAGTACGCGGCCCGTCACCAGCTCGATGTAGAGGCCCGCCTGGCGCTTTTCGCGCAGGTCTGTGAGGCGGTCCAGTATGCGCATCGCCGGCTCGTCGTCCACCGCGACATCAAACCGTCGAACGTAATGGTGACGCCCGAGGGCACGCCGATGCTGCTGGACTTCGGGGTGGCGAAGCTGGTGGCGGAGACGGAGGACGGGCTGACGCTCACCGGCGTGGCGCCACTCACGCCCGCCTATGCGGCGCCCGAGCAGGTGCGCGGCGAGGCGGTCACCACAGCCACGGATGTGTACGCGCTTGGCGTGCTGCTCTACGAGCTGCTGACCGGACGGCGCCCGTACCGGCTCGCCGACCGCGCCCGTGCCGCGATGGAGCGCGCCATCCTCGAGACAGAGCCCACACGGCCGAGCGCGGTCGTGACCGAGCCTGCCGGCGAAGCCGACACGACTACGCTGCCTGTTCCGCCTCCTCAGCTTGCACGGCGTCTGGCGGGGGATCTCGACCAGATCGTGCTCAAGGCGCTGCGAAAAGATCCGGGCGACCGCTATGGATCAGCAGATGCATTGGAGCGCGATCTCAGTCGCCATCTCGAAGGGCTGCCCATCGAAGCCCGTCCGGCGAGCGCGGCCTACCGGTTGCGCCGCTTCATTCGGCGGCACCGGGCAGGGGTCCTCGCCAGCGCGTTGGGTGTTCTGCTTCTCGTTGGATGGGCCATCACGGCGACCGTGCAGAACCAGCGTGTGGCTGCCGAGCGGGACCGCGCCGAAGCGCTCAACGATGTGCTGGTTGGCCTCTTCGAGAGCCCGGACCCGACCACCGGCGGCGACCGCGAGCTAACGGTCTCGGCCTTTCTCGCCAGTTCGACGGACCGTCTGCAGCGCGACCTTGCCGACCGTCCCGCACTTCAGGCCGAACTGCTATCGGTCGTCGCTTCGTCCCATCTCGGATTGGGCGATCCCATCCGTGCTGATTCCGTCGCTGCGCTGGCCGCCGAGGCGGGCCGCGAGCTGGCGCCCGGCACGCATGCGCGGACGCTCGCACGCTCCTGGTATGCGTGGACCCGCACCTATCAGGGCGATTACGAGACCTCGGAGCAGATCTACCGCGAGCTGCTCACGGAAGCCTCCGTTGAGGATCGGCCCGATGTGCTGAACGACTTCGGGATTGTGCTGGGCGAGATGGGGGAGGCGAAGGAAGCGCGTCGGCATCTGCGCGCGGCCATCCGGCAGTTTCGGGCGCTCGTACGTCGAGATCCGGCGCGTCGGGCGGATCTGGCCTCTGCGCTGGACAACCTCGCCAGCTCGTTCGAGGCCGAGCAGACGCCGGCGAGGCTCGATAGCGCATGGGTGCTCCAACAGGAGGCCGTCGCCATCAAGGCCGAGGTGTATGGCGCCGACCATCCACAGGTGGCCGAGGCGATGTCTGAGCTGGCCGGGCTGGCGGCCACGCGCGGCGAGCAGGCGACGGCAGATTCGCTCTACGAGCGTTCGGTCTCGACCCTCGAACCCGCCTATGGGAGCGAGCACCCGACGGTGGCAACCGTCTTGAACAACTGGGCGCTCCGGCGGGCCAACGCGGGCGATGCCGACGGGGCCGAGCCCCTGTACCGCCGCGCGCTGGCGATCCGGGAAGCGGTCTACGGGCGAGAGTCGGAGTCGGTCGCGGGCACGCTTCAGAACCTCGCTGCGCTGCTCACTCAGGTGCCGGGACGGGAGACCGATGCGTTGGCGCTCTTCGACCGCGCCGAGGAGATCTATGCGTCGGTGATGCCAGAGGGGCACTACCTCCGGGCATTCCCCGCTGCAGGCCGGGCTGGCCCGCTGCGCGCGCTGGGCCGAGCTGACGAGGCCGTCCGAGACGCCTCGCGTGCGCTGGCGATGCTCACCGAGGCGCTCGGTGCTGAGCATGGCGTGACGCTGAGCGCACGGGGCATTCTCGGGCTGGCGCTCGTCGATGCGGGGCGACCTGAAGAAGCGAGGCCTCACCTGGAAGCGTCTCTCGGCGCCAGCCTCACCGACGATGAGCGGCGCGAGGCCGAGGCCGCACTGGCGGAGATCGACGCGTGAATGAGCCGGCGTGGCCCGGATGTGCGTGATGGAGACGAACCCCACTTTCCTCATCGCCATGCGCACGCTCGCTTTCGCTCTTGTTCTCACCCTCGTCGGCTGTGCCGATGCCGGACAACTCGTCCGCAACTCGGTCGGGTCCACATCCTCCGGATCGCCAGGTGGGTCTACGTCGGGATGGCCGGTTGCGGCGGCCACCTATGCCGTGGACGCCACCGGCTCGTGGACCACCAACTGGGGCACCATGACCCTTCGCCAGCTCGACGACGGGCGCGTCACCGGCACGTACTCCGAAGACGGCGGCAGCCGCATCGACGCGCAGGTAACCAACAATGTCATCGAAGGCTACTGGATTGAGCCGACCTCGGTACAGGAGTGTTCTACCGCGCGCGGCGGCTCGCGCCACTGGGGCCGCATCCAGTACGTGCTGGTGTCCCAGGACCGCTTCGTGGGCAAGTACAGTTACTGCGACAACGCCGTCGGCGACGCGAACGACGACTGGACCGGCACGCGAGTCCGGTAGCCCCTCGCCAGTTAGCATCCCGCCCTCGGCTGACATCCCGTTGGCCGGGGCGGTGTCCTTCAGCGCACCACCACGAGCTGGCGAGTGACGGAGGCATGGCTGGTCCGAAGCCGCACGACGTACAGGCCCGGATCCGGGTCGGCAGGCGTCCACGTGACCTCATGAGGTCCCTCGATCTGGCGGCCGGAGTGAAGCCGGGCGACCTCGCGCCCGAGGGCATCCACGACGGACAACTGAACGTCAGATGGGGCCGCCAGGGTATAGCGGACGGTGGCTCGTCCCTGTGTGGGCGAGGGGAAGACCGCCAGCTCGAGCTGAGGATCGGTCGATGCCTCCGTCGCCGTCGCCGTGCCGTAGCCGATGCCCCACAGCTCACTAGAGGTTCCGAACGCGTCGGTGCGGACGGAGACGAGGAGCCGGTCTCCGATGGGCGCCCAGTCGTTAACGGCGTGATCTGCGGGCAGTGTGCCGATGCGCTCAGGGGCGGCGTCCGCACTCAGAAGCCTCCACACCTCCACAGTCGCTGCGTCGCTCGTCGTCTCCCGGAGTGCGGCGGTGAAGTAGAGCGCGCCCCCGGCCACGATGGGGCGGTCGTAGCGCGTCAGGCGTGGGGCGTTGGGGATCTCGAGCTGGCGAAGGGTCGTGCCGTCGGTCGCCCAGATCTGGCGAACCTGGGACGCATCCACTCGGCCCTCGGCGGTAAAGAACAGGTCGCCATCGAACGAGGCCACGGTGGGGCGGGAGCCGCCAAGGCTTCCGATGGAGCCGGGCGAGAGGTCTGCCAGAAGGGAGAGCGTCGAGCCGGTGAGCTGGTGAGGCTCCTGGCCCGCCACGTCATCCCGGGCCGCGACGATCAGCTCGCCTCCGGCATGGCCCACCACGTAGGTCGCCAGCCCGGCTTCGGCGACGAGCGTCGTCCCGACCTCGGTGCCGTCGGTGGCCCACAGTCCCGTTTGGGTGTCTTCGCCTGACGCCTTGCCTTCGGCCACGAAGTAGAGCAAGGCTTCGGTGGGTGAGAACCCGCTTGCGCGGCTCTCCTGCGTGCCATTGTACAGATCGGCGAGCTGACGTGTACTGGCGTCGGTACCTCGGGTCACCCATGGCTCGCGGCCCGTCTGTCCGTCATTGGCTACGAAGTAGACGCCACCGGACCAGGCCGCGTATCCGCTCGGGTCGGATGAGAACGTGCCAGGATTCACGTCTTGCAGCAGATCGGTCGATTGGCCGTTCGAGGCATAGGGCTCACAGCCCTCAGCATCGGTGCACCCTGTGAAATAGACGGTGTTCTCGACAACCGTGAAGCCAGACCGGTACTCCGCATTCGTGACGGTCTCTGGCGCTCCAGAGGGCGTCATGCGCCACAGGCGAGGGGTGTTCTGGGCGTCCAGGCCGGGGAAGTACACCTGCCCCTCGAAGACGGCGAACGGGGCACCCGGGTTGGCGGGACCGGCGCCTGTGGGGGGCGTCAGCTTGACGGTTCCGCCCGCCGTGCCGTCGGTTCTCCACAGCGCGATGTCGCCATCGGTTCCGATTCCAGAAAACACCGCGCCGCCATCGAAGGGGAGGAAAAGGGTCTGGTCCGGTTTCGTGACCGCATTCAGCGGCGCGACGGCATCGGTGATGCGTGCGAGCTGAGGTTGGGCAAAGGCAGGCATCGCCAGCCCGAGGACGAGGAGAGCGAACAGGACGCGCATGGAGACAGCAGAGGTTCTCCACCGTCACGCAGTTTGGAGCGTGCGCGGCTCATTCGCAGATGGCGGGAGCCTCTCGCGTGTCGGGCGTACAAGCGTCGTCGCCAGCTCGTTGCCGCATGTCCGCACCCGATTACCACCTCGTTGGAAAGCAGGTCCACGTTCACCTCTATACGCACCAGGGATTTCTTCTGGGGGCCATCGAAGGCCGCGTGGCGGACGTGTCGCCCAACGTGCTGGTGGGGACGGACGCGGCAGGCAACGAGCTGAGGAAAGACCTCGCCTACGTGGTGGACATCACGCCGGGCACCAACGAGGAGGGCGAGCCGGTGCCGTACACCAACTCGGCGGGTGGCGAGGGAGAGGGCTGGTTCGCCGTGCAAGACCTGGCCGTGATCGACGAGGGCGGGCCGACCCTGTTTTCCAACTGATCGCCAGCTCGAGGCGGCCTCGAGCTGG
>JBCBZH010000077.1:0-15444 GCA_039815415.1 Bacteroidota bacterium | reverse complement strand
GCCACCAGCCCGATCCCCGCCATCACGAGGAACCGCTCGCCGGGGTTGACCACGTTGAGGGCGAACGGCGGCAGCAGCAGCGCGACGCCTGCCAGCGCCCACGCGGCCCATGTGGTGCGTCGGCGAGACCCTGACGGCATCCGGTGCGTCCCGAGTGCCAGCCCGGCGACGAGTGCGGCGATGAAGAGGCCGGAGGCGATCACGCATAGCCAGTACAGCCCGGGTAGAGCCTCCAACGTGCCAATGCCGCCCACGCCATCCGGGTGATGAAACGGGCCCACCTTGAGCACGGTATAGACCTTATACGCGACCCAGCGCAGGAGGCCGCCCGGCGTCTCGGCCTCAATGAAGCCTCCGCCCGGTTGCATGAGCCGCGCGAGGACATACCACGCCGTCAGTGCCGAAGCAGGGATCAGAGCGACGAGCTGGCGAAGGTCCCGTCGGCGTAGCGCATCCACGCCCATCGCCAGCGCGACGACGGCGAACGGGATGGCATGGGCGAAGAACAGAACCACGCTCCCAACGAGCACAAGGGGAGCCGACAGACGTTCTCGCCGCAGCCAGAGGGCGCCCAGCCCCATCGCCAGCACGACGCCGACCTGATAGCCCACGTACCCGTTCCAGAACGACGACGAGACGACGGCGCACGCGATGAGAATCGCTGCGCGTGCCCCCGTTTCAGCCGGGCTCGAGCTGGCGGCGTTCGCCAGCGCCCACGCGGCACCGAATCCGGCTGCCAGCAATCCAATGGCGAGCAGCTTGCCCGTCCAGACAGGGCCTGTCACAGACAGCAGAAGCGCGGGAGCGAGCGTCGAGAGCGTGTTCGGGACCGGGTGTCCCTGGAGCGACCACGGCGTCGCGCTGGCGGTGGCGACTTCGGCCCGGAAGAGGGCGCCCTGGTACACCCATGCGGGCAGGTCCACGAGATAGATCGCTGGAAGGCTCAGCACCAGCCCGAGGAGCAGAAGTCCACCTCCAAGCAGAAGCCCGGACATTCGTTGGTCAAGGGTCGTGGGGTGATCCACGTTGCATTGCAGAGGGAGAGGGCGGAAGACTACGCCGGGTCTCGCCAATTCATGCGCTGGCTGGATCGAGCCGAAAGGAGTCTGGATAGGTCCGGAGCGGTTCACGCGACGGTGGAGGGCCCAGTCACGGGATCCTGCCCGGCAGCGCTCATGCGGACGCACCCAGACGCCTGGCTCTTTCGGGATCCCGATTCGGCCTCATGGTTTACCGCCTCGAGCTGACGAATCATCGGCGGCGGCTTCTCTCGAATGGCTTTGAGGCTGGTGCTGAGCCAGGGGGGGCGTCAACGATCGCGCGCAATGAGTGTGAGCACAACGGGCAGGTGATCGGAGAGCCGCCGGGGTGACTGCACGGGGGCTATTACGACCTCAGTGCCGACGATCTCCGGCGCCGCACCTGCGCTCAGAAGCACGTGATCCAGGCGCCGCTGCGGATCGTCTGCTGGGTGCGAGAACTGCCCCGTATCCGCCAGGGGATCCGAAAAGCGAATGGGACCCAGAGCGCCGTCGGTGTTCAGAAGCGACGCGAACGATGACGACCCAGGAATTGAGTTGAGATCGCCTGCGAGGAATACGTTGGCCTCGGGTGCGAAAGGGCCGTGCCGCTGGCCGAGCCATGCATGGAGCAGCGCAGCGCTGGCGGAGCGCCACGCTTCGTTTCGCTCGCCGCGACCCGCTTTGAGGTGCGCCGCGGCGAGCGTGAAGCTGTAGTCCGGGCGTGCGTAGACCTCGACGGCCAGAAGGCGATGGTTGACGATGCCGGTTGCCTCTGGGCGTCCCTCATCATCAGTCGAACCAGGGATGGGCGTTACGGCATCGGCAAACGTGGTAAGTGGACCGAGGGGGAGGCGACTGAGGACAACGACGTTCATGTACCAGTCGGCATCGTCCGCCGAGGCCACGAACCGGTAGCCCATCTCAGGCACAAGGCTGTCCACGAGCGAGCGGATCAGGCCTTCTCCTTCGACCTCCTGAAGCGAGACCACGTCGGCGTCCATCGCACGGAGGGCCTCGGCAAAGAGCACGTGCCTCTGGCGCAGCGTGGCCAGGTCCGGTGCGTCTTCGCGCCCATTGCGGATGTACGGACTGTCATGCTCGTCCACAAAGTGTTCGACGTTGAACGTCGCTATGCGGACGGTGTCGCCCTCCGGGTAGGCATAGTCTGGCAAGAGTGTCTGCGCGGCGCGAACAGGATCCGGTCCGGAGGCCAGGCTCGGGGCGGTGGTAGAGCAGCCCGCGAGAACGAGGGCTGTGAGAAGAACGGCGAGGCGCATGGAGTCGAAATCGAGGAGACCGTCAGACTCCTGGCGGCGTTCGTCGGTTCGCGTCCGTGAACCCGGCCTCTGGCGGGATCCCTCCATTCGCCAGCTCGCGATGAAGAAGCGGTAGGTGGTGCGGGTGGCGTTGGACGGAGGAGTCCTTCCATCTTCGATGCGCTTGGGTTGCCTAGTGTCGTAGGGAACGAAGACGCTATTCCGCATCGTGACGCTGATGCGTTGCAGAGCTCGGTATCTATCATCGTACGCGCAGTTCGTGGCGCTGAGCGCACAGCGTTATCCCTAGCCATCGTCACTCGATGAGAACGTGTCTCTTCCTATTGGCAGTGCTAGCGACTCTCGGGCCACCAGCGCGTACACAGCCCGATGTGACATGGGAGCAGGTCGGCGATCATCCGCACGACCTCTTTGCTCTTCCGTATTCACTGGGCCCCGACGGATACCTGTGGGCGGGCTTCAACGAGGCCGCGACCATCAACGGGGAGGAGGTTCGCTTCCAGGGGGTGTACCGGTTGCCGCCGCCGTTCGATGAGACCAGTGTGTGGGGAAAAGTCTCATCTCCTCCTCGTGGAGCGGCCTTCGGCGCATATGTGGTTGGCCAAGACACGGTTCTCATAGACGGGAGCTCTGGCTTCTTTCGCTCCACGGATGGCGGAGCGAATTGGGAGCAGTTCCCAGAAATCAACGGGCTCACCCGCATCATCGAGATCCCACAAGGAGTGCCTCATGGAGGGCGCCTCATTGTTGTGAGTGGTCAGTCAATAGCTTCGTTCTCCGATGACCGGGGAGCGACGTGGCAAGAGGCTGTCCAAGGCTTCGACCCAGGTGACCCGCCGACGATCGCTGATAGCGCTGCCGCTGAGCGGATCGCAGTGGTGACCACAGGCCCTCATGCGGGACGTCTCGTTGCTGTCGGCCGCTCAGGCATCACGACTTCCGACGACGGCGGGTATACCTGGCAGCCGACGCCGGAGTATGCCTACGTCCAGCAGCGCTCCGATTGCATCGCCACGCTTCACGGACAGGCACCAGATGGTGGAGACCGACTCGTGACAGCGATGGACGATCCTCGCATTCCCGATGACTCGCTCCGGGTGATCGTCTCCGATGATGGAGGAGAGTCGTGGCAGCGGGGGCAGGGTTTGTTTCCGGGATCGTTTCGCACGTGTGTTGAGATCGTAGACCTTGGAGACGGTCGAGCGGTAGCGGTGATGATGCGCGGTCCGCTGTGGTGGACTGAGGACGCAGGCGAGACGTGGGCGCAGTGGGCCGAGTGGGACGAACTGGCGCCGCCTGAGGAGGTCATCAATGGCGACGCGCGAGCTCGCTGGGCGCTGGTGGCCCCGGACGGTCGCTTGATTGTGGGGGTCCAGTCGAACAACTCTACCAACTCGATCTTCGACAAGCGCTCCTCGGAGCCCGTGGCATCGTGGGCCGTGTCTTCTGAACCACAGATCGAGAAAGAAGAAACGCACCTGCGTGTCTCTCCCAATCCCTCTCGCCAGCTCGTCAGGGTCGAGCTGGTGGGATCACCGACGGCCAGCCACCAACTCGTGGTCGTGGATAGCGTCGGCCGCGAAGTGGCCCGCACCGAGTCGTCGTCAGGATCGCGCTGGCGACTGGACGTGTCAGGCTGGGCGCCGGGCGTCTATCACGTTCGGGCTGGCGAGGGCCACGTGGTTGATGGGGTGTCCTTTACAGTCGTGCGGTAGCCCCCTGTCGTTCCCGGCAGATCCATCCGCCTGAATCTGCTCCTGGATGCTCTGACCACGGTGGGGGACAGAAGTCCGAAACGCGTCCAGTAAGGGGTTGCCCTTTGCACGTCTCGACGCTGAACGCCAGCTCGAACGGGCGGGAGCCTCGTCGCGCTGGCGAATCAGTGCGCGTTCTCGTGGACGAACCCCCGGGTGACGGTCAGCGCCATGATCTTGAGGTCGAGCCAGAGCGACCAGTTCTGGATGTAGTAGAGGTCGAACTCGATGCGCTTCTCGAGGCTCGTGTTGCCCCGCCAGCCGTGGACCTGCGCCCAGCCGGTGATGCCCGCCTTCGTCTTGTGGCGCAGCATGTAGCCGGGGATCTGATGCCGGAAGTCCTCGATCAGCGCCGGGCGCTCCGGGCGCGGACCCACCACCGACATGTCGCCCATCAGCACGTTGACGAACTGCGGAAGCTCGTCCAGGCTCGTGCGGCGCAGGAAGGCGCCGACGCCGGTGGCCCGGGTCTCGCCGGCCTTGGACCACACGGGGCCACTAGCCGCTTCGGCGTTGACGGGCATCGAGCGGAACTTGAGAATCTTGAACGTCTGGCCGTTGAGGCCCATCCGGGTCTGCTTGTACAGCACTGGGCCAGGAGACGACAGCTTGACCGCCAGCGCGATAGCAAGCAGCAGCGGAGAAAGCAGGACTAGCGCGGCCAGCGAGAACGCGATGTCGAGCGCGCGCTTGAGGACGGTCCGCAGGTCGAACGGGGCTTCGTCAATCAGGTGGAGCACCGGGAGGCCATCCACATGGCTGACGCGTGTGTTCAGCATCAGGTCCAGGCCAAAGAGGTCGGGCACCAGCGCGAGGTTGGCCGTCCGCGTGGCGCAGGCCCGGGCGACGAGGTCGATCTGCCCGGCTGCGGCAATCGGGAGCGCGGCGTAGACGAGGTCGATCCCGCCGTGGTCATCCAGCACATCGCCGATGGCGTCCACGGGACCGAGCACCCGAGGAGGGCCAGACTGATCGGGGTAGAAGGGGTCGCGCGGTTCTTCCTGGACGTCGTCCATGCGGTCGTCCAAGAAGCCGACCACCTCGAATCCCATCCAGGGGTAGTGGCGGAACGCACGGGCGAGGCGCTGGCCGGCTTTCCCGGCGCCCACAATGAGCACGCGCCGCACGTTGCGGCCGCGCTGGCGCGCCGACCGAAGACCGACGTAGATCGTCAGCCGGAGGCCCACCAGAAGCAGCGACGAGAACGCTCCAAAGAGGAGCATGTGCATCCGCGAGAACGAGAACGTGCGGAAGAAGAACAGGGCGGCGAGCGAGACCCCGAGGCTCAGCAGCACGGCCCGCGCGACCGCATACACCATCAGCGGAAGCCGCTGTGCCCGCCGGGTCTGGTACAGGCCCGAGACCAAAAACGCGCCACCCCAAATCACGAGCACGACGGGCAGAAAGCCGATGTAGGCTTCGAGCGAAACCCACTCGGGTGGGGTTAGAACCTCAAACCGGACGACCCAGGCCAGCACCCAGGCCAACGCCGTCAGCGCGAGATCGGCCAGAAAGAGGCCGCGCTGGAGAAACAGGCTGCGTTCGAGAAGCATGCGGAGGATCGGTGCGCTCAGGATTGGCCGGCAAAAAGCCAGCCAGAGAGGCGAGTGTCAGAAACCGTAACCGTCCGTCTCGATAGGCAGCGTGGTGTGGGGACCGGCATCATAGCGCGCAATACGCGAACGAGCAAGTCTGAAACCGCAGAAGAGGAATCGGGAAACGGCGAGAGGGACGATGCGCCTGACTGAAGTGATTCGCCAGCCCGGAAAAGACATCCGTTCGAGCTGGCGAGTCGGGAGGTTGATGACTCTACGGGGATCTGTGCAGCTTCTCCGGATGTGTGGCTCGGATCAACGCCCGTGCCAGGGCTCGCGTCGAGCTGATGAGGGGGACGCCCGAGAGCATGGCGTCGGGAATCGCCAGGGGCAGCTCGGTGCAGCCCAGGATGACGGCCTGCGCACCGTTCTGGACCAGATGGTCGATGGCGCCTTCCAGCGCCGCCCGTGCCTGCGGGCTGGCGGGATGGCTCTGCGCCTTGAGGCCCCACGACGGGTCGAAGATCGAGGCCTCGACCCTGGCTTGAACCTCTGGTGTGGGCACCACGGCGTGGCGGCCAGCAGCTTCCAGTCCGGTTTCGTGGAGCCGGTTCTGGACCGACGCGCTGGTGGCGAGCACACCGACCTGTTCTGCGTCTGGCGCCACCTCTGCCACGTTGTCCACAATGGCATCCACCATGTGGAGAAGCGTCAGCTCGCGCCCGTCTGCCGCCAGTCCGTCCAGAAGAACGTCGAAGATGGGGGCGGCATGGGCGGTGTTGCAGGGGATCCCAGCCACCACCGCTCCAGCATCGTCCAGCCGGCGCAGGATTTCCTGAAGAGCGGGGACTGGGTTGGGCGCGGTGTCCATATGGGTCAACCACGCGCTCCGGTCGGGCACACGGCCGGGGTACGAGATCAGTGCCACCGGCAGGTGATCCTGGTCGCGCTGGGCCACCGTTTCGTCGAAGATGGCCCGGACCAAGTCCAGGCCGGCGTAGGGTCCAAGGCCGCCCACCACGCCGATGGCGCGGCGTTCATCTGGGGAGGGGGCGCCGTTGAGGTCAGGAGAGGACATGGCGACGAATGCGAGGCAGCAGATGGAGGGTAGCCTTTCCTCCGCGAGCCGGTCGGGTGAAAAGAGAAGCAAGAACCGTCTCGCCAGCCCGATGAGGTGGCATGGGAGGGCTCTCAGCGTTGACCCGAGCCTGCCCCGACGGGTAGGTTTCTCGGTCCATGCCTGCGGCAGCCGTCCTCTCGTCTGCTTCGCTTCGCTACTTCCCGGTGGTGTAATTGGCAACACAACAGGTTTTGGTCCTGTCGTTGGGGGTTCGAGTCCTCCCCGGGAAACCCGCCTGCTTTTGCGGCATCGCCAGCTCGTTGATGAGCTGTGTCTAGCCATTCACGTATCGCCTCGGCGATGGCTCTTACGTCTGACCTTCCGATCACCCTCTTTGCGGGCCGGTGCAACCCTGCGCTGGCCCAAACGATTGCAGCCGAATCTGGCCGCGAGTTGGGCGATGTCCACCTGCGCAACTTCTCCGACGGTGAGATCTACGTTCGCTACGAGGAGTCGATTCGGGGCACGGATGTGTTCATCATCCAGTCCACGCCGCCGCCTGCGGACCACTGGATGGAGCTGTTCCTGATGATCGACGCGGCGCGCCGAGCCTCAGCGGGGCGCATCACGGCGGTGATTCCGTACTTCGGGTATGCTCGGCAGGACCGGAAGGACCAGCCGCGCGTCTCGATCGCTGCCCGGATGGTGTCCCGGATGATGGAAGAGGCTGGTGTGGACCGGGTCCTGACGATGGACCTCCACGCGGCCCAGATCCAGGGCTTCTTCGACATCCCCGTCGACCATCTCTACGGGTCGGCGGTGTTCGAGGAGTACTTCTTTGCCAACGCGCCCAACCACATCCAGGAGAATCTGGTGGTGGTTGCCCCAGATGTGGGGGCCTCGAAGGTGGCGCGCGCGTATGCCAAGCGCCTCGGCGCCGAGCTGGCGCTGATCGACAAGCGGAGGCCCGAAGCCAATGTGGCTGAGGTCATGAATGTGATCGGCGATGTCGAGGGCATGAACTGTCTCCTGATCGACGACCTCGTGGACACTGCAGGCACGCTCACCTCAGGCGCGGCAGCCCTCAAGGCCGAGGGCGCGCTCGATGTGCAGGCCTTCTGCACCCACGCGTTGCTCTCCGGTCCGGCCTATGACCGCATCGAGGAGAGCCCGCTCAGCCGCCTGATCGTGACCGATACCGTCCCGCTCCGCCGACACTCGGAGGCCATTGAGGTGATCTCGGTCGCTCCCCTTTTCGCCGACGCGATCCACCGGATCTACGCTGACGAATCCATATCGACGCTTTTCAACGACTAATGGCAATGCGCTAGAGGCGATGGGCTGTGAGAAATCGCTGCCCACAGCTCATGGCCCACAGCCCACAGCCCTGAACCCATGCAATCCATCACCCTTCCCACGCAGCCGCGCGAGACCGGCAAGAAGGCCGCCAAGGCGACCCGCCGCGAAGGTCTCGTGCCGTGCGTTCTGTACAGCCGTACCACGGAGCCGGTCCACTTCTCGGTGGAGTCGCTGGCTCTGCGCCCGCTGATCTTCACGACGGAGACCCGGACCGTGGACATGACCCTCGGTGGCGAGGACTACAACGCCATCGTCAAGGACATCACGTTCCACCCCGTCTCCGAGCAGCCGCTGCACGTGGACTTCCTCGCGCTGACGGCAGGCGAGGCGCTCACGATGTCGGTGCCCATCCAGCTCGAGGGCGACGCGCCGGGCGTCAAGGCGGGCGGACTGCTCTCGCAGCCACTCTTCGAGCTTGAGATCCGGTCGCTGCCCAAGAACATCCCCGGCCACGTCTCCATCGACATCTCGGCACTGGATATGGGCGAGAGCCTCCACGTCGAGAACATCATCCTCGGCGACGAAATCGAGGTGCTGACCGATCCGCATCGCACGGTCGTGACCATCGTGGCGCCGCGCGCTGTGGTGGATGAGACCGACGAAGGCGAAGAAGGCCTCGAGGGCGATGCCGAAGCGGTGGCCGACGCCGACGCTGCGGCCTCCGAGGAGACGCCAGACGCCGAGTGACCTGGCCTCCGTCCTGGTGGCCGTTCGGCCGCCAGCCTGCCCCTGCGCCCGCTCCCGCTTCGGTGGGGGCGGGCGCACCCGCTTTGGATCCGCCAGAGTCGCCAGCCCGCGATGAGGTTTCGGACGCCAGCCCGAGCGCGTCATTTTTGATCGTTGGGCTGGGGAATCCGGGGCCGCAGTACGTGGATACGCGCCACAATGCAGGCTTCCTCGTCGTGGACCGCATCGCAGAGCGCCTCGACGCTCGGCTAGACACCGAGGCGGCGGGCTCGCTCGTGGGCACCGGCGTGTGGCGCGGGCAGGCCCTCGAGCTGGCGCAACCACAGACGTTCATGAACCGCAGCGGCGGCGCAGTGGAGGGGCTCTTGCGCCATGCCGGGCTGCAGGCCTCGCAGATGCTGCTCGTCTACGACGACCTCGCGCTGCCGGTCGGGCAGATCCGTCTCCGTGGAAAAGGCTCTGCAGGCGGCCACAACGGCGTTCAGGACGTGATCGACGTGCTCGGCTCCACCGAGTTTCCCCGGTTGCGGGTCGGCGTGGGAGATAGGTTTGACCGTGGCAAACAGGTCGACTTCGTCCTCTCGCCCTTCGATGCCGACGAGCACGACACCGTGGACGAGGCGTTGGACCGGGCCGTTGAGACCGCCCTCGCCGTCGCCCACGACGGGCTGGTGGCCGCAATGAACGTCCACAACCGAAAAGCTTGATTCGATAGAGACTGGCCCTGTCCGGTCTGTACAAAACCACTCCGGGGGTCTGCCCCGATGTGACACTCACCCACCCTCCGCGCCGCCAGCGGCGCTTGCCCATGTCTGAATCTCTCCTCTCGTGGCTCGTCCCCCTCGCGGGCGTGCTCGCCCTCGGCTACGCCTTCATGCGTACGCAGTGGGTCAACAAGCAGGCCGTCGGCACCGAACGGATGGCCGAGATCGCCAGCGACATCCAGGATGGCGCCAAGGCGTTCCTCCGTCGTGAGTACCGCGTGCTCGCCATCTTCGTGGTGGTCGTGGCGATTGTCCTCCTGGTCCTCAACTGGGGCCGCGAGAACTCGTCGCCACTGATCGCGCTCTCGTTCATCGTTGGCGCCATCTGCTCCGGGCTGGCGGGCTTCTTCGGGATGCGCGTCGCCACGAAGGCGAATGTTCGCACCACCAACGCCGCGCGGACGGGTCTCGGCGAGGCGCTCAACGTCGCCTTCTCGGGGGGCCTCGTGATGGGCCTCTCGGTCGTCGGTCTCGGGATGCTCGGCCTAGGCGGCCTCTTCCTGCTCTACTCCGGCCTCTTCGACGGCGGCGCAGCGGGCCTGGATCAGACCGAGATCACGACGGTCCTCAACGTGCTGGCGGGCTTCTCGCTGGGCGCCAGCTCGATCGCGCTCTTCGCGCGCGTGGGCGGCGGCATCTACACCAAGGCTGCGGACGTGGGTGCCGACCTCGCGGGCAAGGTCTACGAGGGCATCCCCGAGGACGACCCACGCAACCCGGCCACCATCGCCGACAACGTGGGCGACAACGTGGGCGACGTGGCCGGCATGGGTGCTGACCTGTTCGAGTCGTACGTCGGCTCCATCATCGGCGCGATGGTGCTCGGTGCAGGCCTCTTTATGGCACTCGACGGCACCGACAACTTCGCAGGCCTGAGCCTCGTGATGCTCCCGCTGGTGCTCGCCGCCGTCGGCATCCTCGTCTCCATCCTGGGGTCGTTCTTCGTCAAGGTGAAGGAGGGCGGCAACCCACAGCGCGCGCTCAACATCGGCGAGTTCGGTGCTGCAGGCGTCATGGCCGTCCTGTCGTTCTTCATCATCTCGTGGATGGTGCCGGCCTCGTTCGAGGCGACCACGCCGATTGTGGGCACGTTCGAGTATTCGTCGCTCGGCATTTTCTGGGCCGTCGTGATCGGGCTGGCGGCGGGTACGCTCATCGGCCTCATCACGGAGTTTTACACGGCCACGCACACGGCACCCGTGACGGGCATTGCGAAGCAGTCGGTCACGGGATCGGCCACCAACATCATCGCGGGTCTCGGCGTCGGGATGTACTCGACGGGGCTGCCGATCATCGTGCTGGCGTTTGCGATCATGGGCGCCTTCTGGGTGGCCGGCCTCTATGGCATCGCCATCGCCGCACTCGGCATGCTCTCCGTGACGGGCATCCAGCTTGCCGTGGACGCCTACGGTCCGATCTCGGACAACGCAGGTGGCATCGCCGAGATGGCGGAGCTTCCCCCGGAGGTCCGCGAGCGCACCGACCTGCTTGACGCTGTTGGCAACACGACGGCGGCCATCGGCAAGGGCTTCGCGATCGGCTCAGCGGCGCTGACCGCGCTGGCGCTCTTCGCGGCGTTCATGCAGCAGGCTGGCGTCGAGACCATCAACGTCGCCAACCCGACGATCCTCGCAGGCGTGCTGCTCGGCGCCATGCTGCCGTTCGTGTTCTCCGCGATGGCGATGAACGCCGTGGGCCGCGCCGCCGGTGATATGATCAAGGAGGTCGGTCGCCAGTTCGCGGAGATCCCTGGCCTCCGCGAGGGCACGGCCAAGGCCGACCACGCGCGCTGCGTGGACATCTCGACGCAGGCCGCCATCCGCGAAATGGTTCTTCCAGGCCTCCTCGCGCTGGCGGCTCCGGTCGCCATCGGCTTCATCGGTGGTGCCAACATGCTCGGAGGCCTCCTCGTGGGCGTGACCGTCTCAGGTGTGCTCATGGCGATCTTCCAGTCCAACGCTGGTGGCGCCTGGGACAATGCGAAGAAGCGCATTGAGGGCGGCGTCGAGTTCGACGGCGTCAGCTACGGCAAGGGCTCGGACGTGCACAAGGCGGCGGTCGTGGGTGACACCGTGGGTGACCCGCTCAAGGACACCTCCGGTCCGTCGCTCAACATCCTCGTTAAGCTGATCTCGGTGGTGGCCCTGGTCATTGCACCGCTGATCGCAGTGGACGTGGACGATAGCGTCGCAGCCGTCAGTAGCGACGACATTGTGATGGAAGCAGCCGGTGGTGCCGAAGGCGAGGCCTTCGCGTTCGCCTTCGATGGCAACGAGATGGTGCTTCGTGGTGCCGTCGCGTCGGAAGCCGTCCGCGAGGCCATTGTCGGCCGCGCCAGCTCGGTTTTCCCGACCATGACCGTTCGCGACGATCTGACGATTGACGCAGACAACGGGCTGGCGGAAGGATCAGACGGCCTCTTTGGTCTGCTCGGTCGGTTCCGCAGCAACGCGGGCCTCGCGCTTCGTGGCGATCAGATCGCACTTCGTGGCGAGGTGGATACTGATGATGCCAAGGCGTCCATCGACACGGAGGCTGAGGGCATGATGCCCGCGGGCTACAGCTACCTCTCGGAGGTCGCCGTGGTCGCGCCAGCTCCCCAGGTTCTTGCAGCCGAGGAGCGGATGCGGGAGGCGCTCATCGAGCCCATCCAGTTTGCTTCAGGTACAGCCAACATGATTGGCGCCTCCACCCAGGCCCTCGATGAGGTGGCCGAGACGCTCAACGAGTTCGACACCTTCGATGTGCGCGTGGAAGGCCATACCGACAATACGGGCAATGCTGCCGCCAACGAGACGCTCAGCCAGCAGCGTGCAGAGGCCGTCATGGGGTATCTCGTCGAGAGCGGGATCGCTGCCGAGCGCCTGACTGCTGTAGGCTTTGGGCAAGGCCGCCCGGTGGCCTCCAATGACACGCCCGAGGGACAGGCACAGAACCGCCGCGTCGTCTTCACCGTCGTCAACTAGACCGCACTCTCGAGCTGGCGAACCCCGCCAGCTCGAGGTACTACAGGGTTCGGCGCCCGGCTTCCGTTGTGGAAGCCGGGCGCTGTTTGGTTAGGGAGTTGGCCTGTGGGGCCATACAGCGGCTTGGTGGCACTGAGGCGCCGACATGTGATGAGGTCGTGATACGTTGTTGAGGTGTTTCATTCACAGCACCTTGGAGATGAAAAAGGCTTTGAAGTGGGTCGGGATCATTCTGGCTAGCGCCATCGCGTTGGTCGTGCTTGTAGGTGCGGTGCTCTATGTCGTTGGCGGTGGCAACATCAGCGCCACGTACGACGTGCCGACCGCTACCCTGGCTCTGCCGTCGGACTCGGCCTCCATTGCGCACGGGGCGCACCTGGCAGGCATCTATGGCTGCCAGGACTGCCACGGAGAGGACCTGGCAGGGCAGGTGATGGGGGACGCGCCTCCGTTCCGCCTTGTAGCGAGCAACATCACGCCTGGCGGAGAAACGGCTGACTACTCCGTCGAAGACTGGGACCGCGCCATTCGCCACGGCGTCCGGCCTGATGGCACCGCGATGTTTGTAATGCCCTCCGGGGCGTACAACAAGATGTCGGACACGGAGACCGCAGAATTGATCGCATACCTCCAGTCGCTCAGTGCGGTGGAGTCCGAGCACAGACGCATCGAGTGGAAGCCTATGGGGAAACTGCTCGCGGCAGGCCCGATGGATCTCTCCACGTACGTCATCACCAGCTCAGGCCCTGCCGCCAGCCCGCCGCCCGATTCGACAGCGGCGTACGGCGAGTACGTCGCCAGCATGATGTGCGCATACTGCCACGGCGATAGCCTCGAGGGCAAGATTCCCGATGGATCCGAGGTGCTCGCGCCGGACCTGAGGATCTCGGCATCATGGTCTGAAGAGGCGTTCCATCGATCCCTCACGACCGGTGAGCTTCCCGGCGGGCGCATCATGGACCCGCAAGTGATGCCATGGTCGGCTACGGCGCGGATGACAGAGGCCGAACGCGAAGGCCTCCGGCAGTATCTGATGACGCTCTAGCTAAGCAGCCGGGAGGGCGCGGCCAGAGACCTCGAGCTGGCGACTCGTTCGTCAGCTCGACGTAGAGGCGTGTGCCTCGGGCGCGTCGTTTTCACGGCCTCTCCGGGAGCGCTTCCGGGACACCGGGCGTTGGCCCCCGCGTATCTTCGGCCGTCCTCTCTCTCAGCCTCTGTCTCTCATGGCCCGCGTCGATGTTGTCATGCCCAAAATGGGCGAATCCGTGATGGAAGGCACGGTCCTGGAGTGGAAAAAGGGGGTTGGCGATTTGGTGGAGCAGGACGAGACGCTGCTGGAGATCTCGACCGACAAGGTGGACTCCGAGGTCCCGAGCCCCGAGGCTGGGCGCATCGTCGAGATTCTGGTTCAGGAGAACGAGACCGTTGAGGTTGGCGTCCAGATCGCGGTGATTGAGACCGATATCAACGCCGAGGGTGGAGCGACGCCAGCCGATCCGGAGCCCGTTGTGGAAGCGCAGCCTGTTGCGCCAGCCCCTGAACCGGTGGTCGAAGCCGCCCCGGAGCCAGAGCCTGCCGCACCAGCAGCCCCAGTGGCATCGACAGGTGGCGGCACGCGCGTCAACGTGGTGATGCCCAAGATGGGCGAGAGCGTGATGGAGGGGACCGTTCTCGAATGGAAGAAGGCCGTCGGCGATACCGTCGAGCAGGACGAGACGCTGCTGGAGATCTCGACCGACAAAGTGGACTCTGAGGTGCCGAGCCCTGAGGCGGGGACGCTGCTCGAGATTCTGGTCCAGGAGAACGAGACGGTAGAGGTCGGCGTGCCCATCGCAGTCATCGGGACCGGCGACGCTGCAAGCGCCAGCTCGAGCCCGGCGCCCACCGTGCCTGAGGCGACGCCGGCAGCACCCGCTGCTGAGGCAATGGCTCTGACACAAGTGGAGACGGCCGCCGCCTCACAGCCGTCAGGTGATGGTGCTGCGGTGGCCGAGCCCGTTGTCCACGAGCCCACCGGCGCCACCCCACGCCGTGACGATGCGGGCAACTTCTACAGCCCATTGGTTCGCTCCATCGCGGATGCGGAGGGCATCTCGCTCTCCGAGCTGCAGTCCATCCAGGGCAGCGGATCGGAAGGCCGGGTGAACAAGGCCGACGTGATGGCATACCTCGAGACGCGCGAAGCCACTCCGGCACCCGCTCAGCCTGCGGCGACCCCTGTGGCGGCTGCAGCTCCGGTCCCTGCTCCTGCAGCCCAGGCTGCACAGCCTCCGACGCGCGCCGAGGCCGCGACCGCAGTTGCCACGCCGACTACAGAGGCTTCGGGTGAACGCGTGGAGGTGATCGAGATGGACCGGATGCGCCAGCTCATCGCCGAGCACATGCGCCGCTCCAAGGACACCAGCGCGCACGTCACCTCCTTCGCGGAGATCGATGTGACCGGGCTGGTGGCTCACCGCGAAGCCCACAAGGTGGAGTTCCAGAAGCGGGAGGGCGTCAAGCTGACCTACACGCCGTACTTCATTGAGTCGGCCATCGAGCCGCTGCGGGAGCACCCGCTGATGAACAGCTCGGTGGAGGGCACGCGCATCCTCGTCAAGAAGGACTTCCACATCGGCATCGCGGTCGCCATTGGGACCAAGGGCCTCTTGGTTCCGGTCGTCCGCAACGCGGGCCAGCAGAACCTGACCGGCCTTACACACACCATCGCTGACATCGCGGAGCGGGCACGCACCAAGCGGCTCCAGCCCGACGAGCTTCAGGGGGGCACGTTCACCATCACGAACGTCGGCAGCCTGGGTAGCCTCATGGGCACGCCCATCATCAACCAGCCGCAGTCGGCCATCCTGTCGCCCGGCGCCATCGTCAAGCGGCCCGTGGTGATGGAGACCGAGGCGGGGGATGTGATCGCGATCCGCCACATGATGTACGTGTCGCTGACCTACGACCACCGCATCATCGACGGCTCGATGGCGGCCAGCCTCCTTGCAGCCTACCGTCGCCAGCTCGAGGCCATCGGG
>JBCBZH010000074.1:0-15597 GCA_039815415.1 Bacteroidota bacterium | reverse complement strand
CAACGCCAGTCCGAGGATGTTGATGACCGTGACTCCTCTCTCCTTCTGGAGGCGACGGAGAGCGACGAGGAGGGTGGTCTTCAGCATGGAATCGAGGGGCGGCGAGCTGGCGAGCGCTTATTCGGATCGGAGGGCGCGAACGGGGTCCACGGTGGCGGCTCGGAGGGCCTGCGAGCTGACGGTCGCCAGCGCGATGAGCAGCACCAGCCCGCCGGCAAGCAAGAACACCCCTGGCCCGAGGTCGATGCGAGCGGCGAAGCCATCGAGCCAGCGCTGGAGGAGCAAATAGGCCACGGGAGCGGCAAGCACGAAGGCGAGCCCCACCAACCGGAGGAAGTCCACCGACAGCAACCGGATCACACTTGCAACCGAGGCGCCGAGCACCTTGCGCACGCCAATTTCCTTGGTCCGCTTCCGTGCGGAGAATGCCGCCAGCCCGAACAAGCCTAGGCAAGCGATGAAGACCGCCAACCCTGCAAAGACGCTGAAGAGTGTCGCAAACCGCTGGTCGGCCTCATACTGCTCGTCGAACAGGTCGTCCACGAACGCATACCGGAACGGATTGCCTGCATAGAGCCGCCCGTAGAGTGCCTCGATGTTTGCGAGGGTCTGTGGCAGGCCCGAGCCCGCCACCTTGATTGAGAAGGAGCCTCCCGATTGCATGCGGCCGAGCAACACGTTCTCTCGATCCTCGTGCGCTGAGAACCAACTGAAATCCCGCAGCACTCCAACGATGCGCTTAGGATCTCCCCCCATGTCGATGGGCTCGCCAATCGCCTCACTCGGCGAGGCAAGGCCAAGCGCACGGACCAGGGATTCGTTGACGACAACATCTTCGCGTTCCCCGTCCTCTATGCTCTCGGGCAATGCCTCAATGCCATTGCCAGCGATCACGTCCAATCCATAGACCTCGGTAAACCCATCGCTCACCCACGTCATTGCGGCCTCCTCGATGTCTGAGGGATCGGCAGACTCAAGGCGCACCTCCGATCCATAGCTCAGCCCTCGTCCGGGCAAGGAGTACGACGTCGCCACAGAGCGGACATCCGACATCGCGAGCAGCTCATCTTTGAAGACCTGCTCGGCTGCGGCGCGGCTCTCATACAACGAGGCCCCATCGGCTCCTCGCGGAGCGATGCGTGGCCCGGGGACCTGGATCACCTGCTCCATATCGATTCCCGAATCGAGCCCGCGCATATGATTGAGCTGGCTGTACACCACGGCCACACCTGCCACCAGCACGATGGACGCCCCGAACTGAAGCACTACCAGTCCACGCCGGAGCCACAGCTCGCTCCCCGCTCCCTGCGCCTGCCCCTTCAGGGCGGCTACGGGACGGAAGGAGGACAAAACAAAGGCGGGATAGAGGCCAGCCAGAAGTGTCCCGATTAGGAAGATGACTGCGAAACCGGCCCACAGCCCTGGCGCTACCCAAAGGGCGCCTGAGATCTCCATACCCAGCACGCGGTTTACAATCGGCTGGAGCCCGATCGCCAGCCCAGCCGCGAGGACCAGAGCCATCGCGTTCGTTACCGCAGACTCAGCGAGGAACTGGGTCATGAGTTGGCCTCGATAGGCTCCGATGGCCTTGCGAACACCCACCTCGCCTGCCCGGTCGAGTGCACGCGCCGTGGCCAGATTGACGTAGTTCACGAGCGCAATCAGCAGCGTAATGAAGCCGATAATCCCGAAGAAGAAGACGGTCTGATAGCTCCCTCGGTTCACGTCAGACGACTCTACCTCGCTGTTGAGATGGATGTCCCAAATCGGCTGCGCTGCGAGGCGAGGTGTGACGTTGGCAGCCACATACTCAGCCCCCAGTTCTGTCTCCATCAGCAGTGCCGTGGCCTTTTCAGAGAACGCCTCGAGGTCGGTTCCTTCTTGGAGCTGAACGTAGGTGAAGAAGTTGTTCCACCCCCACGCTCCATCCCCATCGGCATACATCGGCCGTTCGAGAACGTCTGCAAGAGGAGCCACGATGTCGAACTGCAGGTGCGACGTTGCAGGCACATCTGCGAAAACACCATTGACGCGATACTCGCCCCCGAGAGCACCTCGGATATTCAGCCGTTGGCCAATCGGGCTGGCGTCTCCGAAGTATTTCTTCGCACTCGACTCCGAAAGCAAAACCGTGCCTGGCTCTGTCAACGCTTGGCTTGGCTCTCCGGACACCAGCGGGTACGTGAACAGATCGAACAGCGATGCGTCTGCGTAAAGCACCCCACGTTCTTCAAACACGCGACTAGGGTCGTCCGAGCTGGCGATAACGGCCATTCCGCTCGCGATCACAGCGAGCGTCCGCGCGGAGGCGGTGACCTCGGGAAAAGCGTCCTCCAGAGCAGGCCCGAGAGCCAACGCTGTGTGTGCACTGACCTCAAACGCCTCGCCTACTTCAGATTCTCCCAGCGTCACCCGGTAGAGTGTGTCCGCCTTCTCATGGAAGCTGTCGTAGCTCATCTCGTGCGCCACAAACCGCGCGATGAGAAGGCAGCACGCCAGCCCGAGCGCTAGCCCGAGCACATTGATGGTCGCATACCCTTTCTGACGCGCGAGAGCGCGCGCGGCAACCTTGAGATAGTTCTTGAACATGGAGGGGGAGGAACGAACTGGCGAAGAGCTACTCCGAGCGGAGGGCGCGAACGGGATCGGCGGTGGCTGCGCGGAGTGCCTGCGAGCTGACCGTCGCTAGCGTGATGACGAACAGGAACCCACCAGCAACGAGCGGCGAGCTGCCCCATGGCAGCAAGAGCGCGTGCTCCACTGCGGGGTAATCGGCCTCGAGCACATCCACGAGAGGCTTCGACATCGAGACCCACGTGTCCGGCCCCACGTGACGCGTCGCTCGATACAGGTGGTCTCCGTTCTCGTGGAAGCGGTCGAACTGACCGGCGTGGCTCACCCAGAGCAGGATGAAGAAGCTGCTCGCCAGTCCGACCGCCAGCCCCAGCATGTTGATGATGGTGTACCCCTTCTGGCGGCGGAAGGCGCGGAAAGCAACGAGGAGGTTGTTCCTGAACACACTGGGCTGGGTTGGTCTCGTCGGTCTCTCCCAACCGTCATGCCACGCCATCAATTCGCCTCTCTGACACCTTACGCCTCCCAGGGGTGCGCGCTGGCGCACACTCGTCTGTGCGGCCGCGCACAGAGCACGATCGAGATGACGTCTCCAGGCACCCGTTGAAACGACCGAGTCTTCCTGGGGTGCATAGCTGCCAGAGGGAGTCCGTTGGCTACTCGGAGCGCAGCGCGCGAACCGGGTCAGCGAGGGCTGCTCGCGCGGCGTGCCCTCCCACCGTGACCAGAGCCACCAACAGCACAACCACCGCAGCAGCCACCAGAGGCACCCAACCCACCTCGACGCGGTAGGCGAACGTGTCGAGCCAGCGCGACATGCCGAACACGACCACGGGAATCGCCAGGGCGACACCTGCGCCGACAAGCATCACCACATTGCGGCTCAGCAGGACCACCACCTGTGCGACGGTCGCGCCGAGCACCCGGCGGACACCGATCTCAGTGGTTCTCTGGGCGGCGGCGTGCGCCGCCAGCCCGAACAGGCCCAGGCAGGCGATGGCAATCGCCAGCCCGGAGAAGACGCCGAATAGGCGCCCAAACCGCAGCTCTGCGACGTACTGCTCGGCAAAGTCCTCGTCGAGGAAGGAGTAGGTGAACGGGCGCGACGGGGCGAGTTCAGACCAGAGCGTCTCGATGCGTGCCAGCGTTGCTGACAGGTCTGCCGTCCGGGTTCGGACGGTCACCATGTTGGGCGGGATGACGGTTCGAATGTCCGACATGAGAAGCATCGGTTGCACTTCGTCTTGCAAGCCGTCTGTGTGCATGTCTGCAACAACACCAACGATCTCTCCCTCTATGCTTCCCCAGAACCGCGCGGTGGAGCCGAGGATTGACTCGGGCGACGTGAACCCGGCCTCGCGCACGCTCGACTCGCTAAACACGAACTCACGCACCGTGCTGGAATCTGCTCCTGGAGGCAGCGACTCTGGAGCTCGCCCCGCGAGCAACGTCAGTCCGTACACATCGGTATAGGCCGTATCTGCGAGCACGATGGACGCGCTGAACTCGTCGCTGGGGCCGTCCGGCGTATCGACCACCGTTCCCCCGGAGTAGGTGCCGAAGGTCGGGGCGGATAGCGACGCGGTCACGCCATCGACGCCTGGAACGGCGAGCAGACGAGACTGGATCTCTGGGTACCTCGCGACGACGGACGAATCGCCCATGATGGGAAGCATCACCAGTTGGGTCTCCTCTCCCCCGACGTCGAACCCGAGGTCTTGCGACTGCATGTACCGCAACTGCGAGAACACGATGGCGGTCGCAGCAATGAGTGCGACCGAGATCCCGAACTGCACGACCACCAGCCCTCGCCGCAGCGCCTGCCCACGCTGGCCTGAGGAGAACCGTCCTTTCAGCACCTCCGCGGGGCGGAAGCCACTGAGCACCAGAGCCGGATACGCTCCCGCCAGCACGCCCGTGAGTCCCGCCAGCCCGAGGATGCCGATCCACCCGACTCCCAAGTCGAGAAGCGAAAGCGGCTTGCCCGACAGCTCTTGAAACGCAGGTAACGCCAGCTGGGCCAGGAGGATGGCAAGGACCGTTGCGATGGCACTCAGCACCACGGTCTCCGCCAGGAACTGCCCCATCAATCCCTGACGGCCTGCGCCTAGCGTCTTGCGCACCCCCACTTCTCGCGCACGGTCGAGCGAGCGAGCGGTCGCCAGGTTGGTAAAGTTGACCGCTGCCACCAGCAATACGAACAGCGCGACGAGAGCCAGAATCCGAAGCGTCGTCCCATTGCCGAATGAGCCCAACCCTTGGTCGGCGGTCAGGTACAGGTCAGAAAGCGGTGTTGCCTCCAGAACCATTTCCTGACCCTCAGCATCCATGGCGGCCCTCGCCTCAGATTCCAGGAAAGCGGCCAATCCGGATGTGAAGTCCTCGACATCCGTAGTCTCCTGAACCAGCGCGTACGTGGCGAACGCGACGGTGTACCAGTTCCCGTAGTACCACCCGGGATCTTCCACCGTCGAGAGCGAGATCAACCCATCGAACTGGAGGTGAGACTGCCGAGGCAGGTCACGCATCACGCCCGTCACGGTCAGCGTCTCGCCCTTCCACTCGACCGACTCTCCAAGCGCGGGAGTCCCTCCAAAGAGCGTTGCCGCAAAGGACTCTGTCAGAACGATGCTCCCTGGCTGCGCTAGTGCCGTGGACGGATCACCAGCTCGAAGCGGGAACGTGAACACGTCGAACACACCTGGGTCCGCCAGATAGATCTCCTCGGCCTGGAACGCCTCGCCACGCGCCTGAACGACGCGGTCCGCGTTGGTGAGGCGGACGGCTTCGTCCACCTCGGGCATCGAGGCCAGGAGGGTCGGCGCGAGAATGCCTGGCGTGCGGCCGGCCACCTCTGGCTCCCCGTCCGTGACGTATGCCATATCCAGGCGCGCGATCCGGTCGCCACGTTCGTGGAAGTCGTCTACGCCGCGCTCGTCTTGGATGTAAAGCGCGATCAGGATGACACACGCCATGCCGAGCGCCAGCCCGACGACGTTGAGCAGCGCAAACCCACGGTTGCGGCGAAGGCTTCGGAACGCGACGCGAAAGAGATTGGCAAGCATGAAACCGGAGACTGGGGGGACGAGCTGGCGAATGGGAGCTATTCAGAGCGGAGAGAGTGGATCGGATCGGCCGTGGCAGCCAGAACCACCTGGCTGCCCACCGTCACAAGTGCAACCGCGCACACCACCACACCGGCCACAGCGAGAACTGGCCCCCCAAACGGGGCCGAGTACGCAAATCCTCCGAGCCAGTGGTCGGCCCAGAACACCACGAGCGGCGAAGCCAGCCCAAGTGCGACCCCTACGAGCAGCACCACATCGCGGCTGAACAGCCTGACGATCTGGCCGACTGTGGCCCCGAGAACACGACGCACGCCGATCTCTTTCTTCCGCGTCGATGTCTCGAACGCCGCGAGACCAAACAGTCCCAAGCACGCGATGATGATGGCGAGGCTAGCCAGCATGCTGAACAGTCTGCCGAACCGGCGTTCGGCCACATACTGGGCACCAAAGTCTTCATCCAAGAAGCTGTACGAGAACGGCTGCGAAGGCGCTACCTCAGGCCACACCTTTCCAATAGCGGACAAGGTCGCAGGCAAGTCTGCTGTCTGGACACGAAGCGTAAGCACACTCTGGTACAACGGTGTGACGCGCAATGCCAGAGGTTCGACGGCATTCTGGAGCCCCTCGGTGTGAAAATCCTTGACTACACCAACCACCTCGCCCTCTGCCCCCCAGAAGGACGCTTGCTTCCCAAGCACATCGCTCAATTGTGCATATCCGCTCTCTCGTACAGCGGTCTCATTCAGGACGTACACGGAGCCTGAGTCGGCGAGGGCAGCAGACCCCGGTGTCACCCCTGCGACGATCTCCAATCCGTAAACATCTACAAAGCTGGAGTCGACGAGATACATGGTGACGCCGAGTTGTCTACGGGACCCATCAGGGCCCTCGAGTTCGCCCCCTGCACCTGGGTTCCCGCCCGTCGGTACGGCGATCGACGACGTCACACCATTCACACCCTGAAGGCTGAGAAGGCGTCGCTTGGTCTCAGGGAGCCGGTCAGCAACCGAATCGTCCCCTCCAAGGGGGAGAACCAGCAATTGCGTCGCGTCTCCTCCGAGATCGAGCCCAAGGTCCTTCGACTGCATGTAGTCGAGTTGACTGAACACCACGGCTGTCCCAGCGATCAGCCCAATCGAGACGACGAACTGAAGGACAACCAATCCACGACGCAGGACCAGACCCTGTTGCCCTGCCGCGAACGTCCCCTTCAGTACGTCAACGGGACGATAGCCGCTTAGCACGAGAGCTGGATAAGCACCCGCAACGACTCCGACGACAAGCGCCAGCCAAGCTAGCCCCACCGCCCACGGCCCTAGATCGAGGATTGTGAGCGGCTTCTCAGCCAGTGCATTGAAGACCGGAAGGACCACCTGGACCACGATCAGGCCCAGCGCGAAGGCAACCGTAGAAAGCGCAACAGCCTCGACCAAGAACTGGGCTGCGAGCGACGACCGGGAAGCCCCTAGCGTTTTCCGCACGCCCACCTCACGGGCGCGGTCAAGTGAGCGTGCGGTGGCGAGGTTGGTATAGTTGATCCCAGCGACCAGGAGCACAAACAGCGCAACAGCGCCGAGGATCGACAGAATCGTCGTGCTTCCTTGGACATCGGAAGCCTCGCGATCGGAGTGGAGATAAAGCCGAGAAAGTGGGGTTGCATGAAGGACGATGGATTGTCCCATCTCCCGCATTTCATCGCCGGCCACGGACTCGATAAACGCCGGGAGCTTGTCGCGGAAGGACTGTACGTTGGTGCCCTCGCGCAGAAGCGCATAGGTCAGGAAGCTGCCAGAGAACCAATTCTGGTAGTACCACCCAGGGTCTTCCAAGGTGGAGAGCGACGCCAGCGCGAAGAACTGGAGATGGGATTGCCGAGGCACATTGGCCATGACCCCGGAGACTGTAAGTACCGTTTCGCCACTCAAAAGGGATTCTCCAAGCACATCGGTCCTCCCGAACAGCATGAGCGCGGTCGATTCGTCCAGTACCACACGGCCCGGTTCTGCAAGTGCCGTCTCGGGGTCCCCCGAGACGAGAGGGAACGTGAACACCTCGAACACGTCGGGATCCGCATAGTAGATCTGCCCGGGCTCGAAGACACCACGTTCAACCCGGATCACGGGCTCGGCTGGCATGAGGCGTACCGTCGCTTCCACCTCTGGGACCGACGCTTCGAGTGAGGGCGCGAGAAGTCCCTGAGACCGTGTGTTGGGCTCACTCTGCCCCTCGACCACGAAATCCGTGTCTATGCGCACTACGCGCTCGGCGTTGACATGGAAACGGTCGAAGCCCAGTTCGTCCCGAAGAAACAGGGCAATGAGAATCACACACGCCATGCCGAGTGCCAGTCCGACGACGTTGAGCACGGCGAACCCACGGTTGCGGCGAAGGCTGCGAAACGCGACACGGAGGAGGCTGCCAAACATGGAACGAGGGGTGGAAAGTCGAGTTTGCGGATAGAGCTACTCTGAGCGAAGCGACTGAACTGGATCCGCCAGCGCGACGCGGAGCGCGTGGACACTGACTGTAGCAAGCGCCAGCACGAGCACGCCAGCTGCCAGAGCGACGAACACGCCTGGCTCCACAGCGGCTGGGTAAGCAAAGCCCTCCAGCCACCGTCGCGCCCCGATGGCAACGACGGGTGCCGCTAACACGAGCGCGAGAACCACGAGTGCCACGAACTCGCGCGACAGGCGAGCCACCAGCCCAGATACGCTGGCGCCCAACACTTTACGCACGCCAAATTCCTTCGTTCGACGCTCTGCAGCGTGGGCGGCGAGGCCGAACATTCCAAAGCAGGCCAGTAGGACAGCTATGCCTGCGAAGAGGCCGAACATCTGACCGAGCTGACGATCTCTGCGAAGCTGGTCCGCAAACTGGTCGTCCACAAACTCGGGCGCGAAGGGATACTCAGGAACCGTGGCTTTCCACACTCCTTCGATGTCGGAGAGTGCCTCCTCGGCTTGCGACCCATCGATCTTGACCGCGAGCTGCGTCTCCGTCATGACCTCGGGAACGGGCAGGAACTGCATCGGCATGATCTCCTGGCGCAGATCGGTCATGTGGAAATCCCTCACAACCCCCACGACTTCGGTTGTACCGAGCATCTGGCCGACCGCTTCCGCCGGGTCGGCCGTCATAATGCCTAGAACACGCGCAGCACTCTCATTTAGAACCGTTGCCGAGGCCTCGTCGGAGTACCACGAGCCCGCGACTAGCTGAAGACCTAGGGTGGACTGGAACGCAGCGTCGGCCTCGATGAGGAGTGAGAACACGTCATCTGTCGGATCATCTTCTGTCCCTGGAGGCGAGATCTGGATGCCTGTCCGTACTCCGCCCGGCGTCCCAGATGTGACACTAGCTCGCTCGACGCTCGATACTGCTGCTATCGCGTTCTTGAGCACGTTGCGCTGACTGGACAGCCGCTGCGCCTGAAGGTCCAGGACCACCACTTGATCTCCCTGGAACCCGAGGTCGCGCGACCGCACGGAGTCGAGTTGACCGGCCACGAGAAGGGTCCCTCCAAGGAGGATCGTTGTAACGGTGAACTGGAACACCACCAGCCCACGTCGGACCATCGCCCCACTCCGTCCGGTGGTTGTCAAACCGGAAAGCACACGCGCCGGCTGGAAACGTGTCAGCACGAGCGCCGGATAGAGCCCGGCTACGAGGCCCGCCAGCGCGACAATGCCGCCCATGCCCAAGATCAACGGGACTGGAAGCGTCGTCAGCGAGACGTCCTTGTCGAAGAACGCATTGAACACGGGCAGCACCAGAGCCGTCAGCGCGAGGGCTGCGGCTCCGGCCGCAGTGGCGAGCAACAGCGCCTCACCGAGGAACTGTGCTCCGAGCTGGCGTCGCCCGGCCCCTAGCGCTTTCCGCACGCCCACTTCCGTGGCCCGATACGCGGCCAGCGCTGTCGCCAAGTTCGCATAGTTGATGCACGCGAGCAGCAGGATGAGAGCCGCGACAGCGGAGAAGAGCGTCAGATACGCAGGGTTTCCAGTCATCCCACCGGTGCTTCCTTCCAGATGCTCGTCGACGAGAGCCGGCATGTAGGTCGTTGTCTTCTGACCCATGACGGTGTTGTTCTCGGTTCCGGTCGTCGCGTTCATCGCCGCAATCGCCGCTGTCGTGTCCGCCGCCGATGCAAGCCGCACGTACGTCGGGTCTCCCCCATCCAGCATGGGTCGAGGCCCCTCTGATGACGCCACGGGTGTTGACCCTGAGATCAGAAGCTGGAAGGAAATCGACGACGCCTTGGGGGGATCCAAGACGACACCACTGATCGTCAGTTCGAGGGGAAGCGAATCTTTGAGTCCTCCACTGGTCCGTTCGAGAGTCACGAGTTCCCCGATCACATCGGCGGTCCCGAACAGCGTCTGGGCAAGCGATTCCGAAAGAAGGGTCTGGTTTGGAGAGGAGAGCGCGGTCGCCGGGTTGCCCGAAAGCAGGGGAAACGTGAACACGTCGAAGAAGGACGCATCCGCGAATCGAGCGGCCTCAACCTCAATGCCCTCATCCTGGCCTGGCATACGAACGATTCCGGATTGCTCCCGTGTGGGGGCTACCGCCAGCACACCAGGAGCCCCCATTTTCAGGGCGTCCACATCCTCATCGCTGGCGACCAACAGGTTCATCTGCTGGTCTCCAAACTGAAACGCCTTCCGGACCGCGAAGATGTTCTCTGCATCCTCGTGAAAGCGGTCATAGCTCCGCTCATCCTGCACGTAAAGCAGGGCGAGGAAGCAGCAGGCGATCCCGACCGCCAGCCCGCCGGTGTGGATCAGCGTCGTGCCCGGACGCCGGGCCAGGCTGCGGAGCGTGTAGCGAAGGGATGAGAAAGACATCTTGAGTCAGAGTGGGTGCGAGCGAGGGTCTCAGGTCAGCGATGGGAGGACGGGCTGGCGACCTCCTCGTACTCGTCCAGCGGCGCCAGCCCGATCTCACGCCGGGCCGCGTTGGTCTCGGCGATGCTCTCGACTTGAGGCGGCCCCACAGTGCGGGTTGTGGGGTCGAATACACCCGCGGTTCCATAGAGCTGGGCCTCGCCTCGGATTTGCCGCGACTTGTCGACACTCATCGCGTACTGGCGCGGCGGCATCCGCCCCTCCAGGACCTCTATCCGGAGCATAGGCAGCATGGCCTCCAGGGTATCTGGATGCGTGTGCAGCAGGAAGATGAACGGATTTGAGGATCCACCGATGCGCGTGGTGTCCGGCCAGCCATGCGCGGCCACGATCTCGCGGAGGCGCTGGATGTTCTCGAGATCGACGCGGTGCCATAGCGCCTTGAGGGAATCCTTCTCCGCTGGCGTCAGCCGCTCTTGCGCCACCTTCTTCAGGGAGTCGGACACGGCGAAATTTCGCTCGATGGGCATCGCAGCCAGCTGGCGACCGATGCGATCAGCGACCTCTGGATCGAACGTGCCGACGGTGTTCATGTAGCGCACCCGCTGATCCCAGGCGAGCATGTCTTCGATCTCGGCCCGCAGCGAGGCCTGGGTCTCGGGCGCCAGCTCGTGGGCCTGGCCTCGAGCGGGCGATAGGCTGATCCAGAAGACGAGGGCGAGAACCGCGAACCGCATGTCAGGGGTGGGAATGTGAGTGTCTGTCTCGAGCTGGCGAAGACCCTGCCAGCGGCCCCAACAGCCTCAATTGGCCCAGATCGCCGCTCGCGCTGTGCGCTGGCGCACACTCGTCGTGCGCGCCCGCACAGAGCTATTCAGACCGCAGCGCCTGAACCGGATCGGCGAGGGCCGCGCGAACGGCGTGACCGCCCACCGCGAGCACGGCCACGGCCAGCACCCGCCAGCGCGAGCGGCTCCCACCCGAGCGCTACCCGGTATGTAAAGGCATCCAGCCAACGCGACATGCCGAACACGACCACAGGGACCGCCAGCGCGATGCCGACCAGCACTACCACGTTGCATGTGAGCAGGACGACTTTCTGGGCCAACGTTGCACCAAGCACGCGCCGAACGCCGATCTCTTTGGTCCGCTGCGCGGCCGCGTGCGCCGCCAGCCCGAACAGGTCGAAGCAAGCGATGACGATCGCCAGCCCGACTACGTTGAGTACTGCAAACCCACGATTGCGCCGGTGGCTGCGAAAGGCAACGCGGCGGATGCTGAAGACCATGGGTGCGAGCGCTTCAGCAGAGGAGTCCGACAGGTCTTCAGCGGCCAGATGGCGAGGATCTCGGAATCGCCTCGCACCGCCGGTTGCATCGGAAGGCCGTTGGGTCGCGGGGCGTCGCGCGAATCTGGAGCCGGAGTGGTTTCAGTGTGCGGAAGACCGGAGCCAACAACGCACGCGTGTCTTTATCGACTTGCCACCGCATCAGCTCATACTCGGAGGTGAACTCGAACTCCACCACCATATCCATCTGGCCACGGGAGCAATCAGACCCGACGAACTCCCGCACATCGGAGCGCCGAACGAGACTCTCCATGATGGGCTCGAACGCGTCGCACGGCAGCGATCCGCTCACGAGAAAGAAGACCGAGTCGGCAGCGGCCTCGGCGTCTTGCATCTGCCGGTCAGGCCTCTCCATCGACCCCGGCTCAGGGCGAAGAGCCAACGAGCTGGCGAGGACCAAGAGAGTGAGCACGTAGGGCATGACTGGTGCAGCGGTTGAGGTGTGCCCCGCCCCCGGCGAAGACCCTGCCGAGTGTCACCAGCCCGTCAAACAGCCCGATTGGGCCGGTGTGCTGTGCGTGGGCGCGCGTCGGGTGTGCGCCCGCGCACAGCCTGAGACATCGAGCTGGCGCCTCTGCCGTGGATTCTCTACCCGGCTCGCAACGCCCGGATTGGGTCGGCACCCGCGGCGCGAAGGGCGTGCAGCCCCACGGTCAACCCCACCACCGCCAGCACAATGCCCCCGGCGAGGGCGAACGAGCTGGCGCCCACGTCTATCCGGTACACGAACGAAGACAGCCACCGCTCTGCCGCGATGTAGGCCAGCGGAACCGCCACCACGAACCCGACAGCGACGAGCTTGAGGTAGTCGCGTGCGAGCAGGCCCACAATCGAGGGAACACCGGCTCCAAGAACCTTCCGCACGCCGATCTCCTTCTTTCGCCGCTCTGCGGTGTACGCCGCCAGCCCGAGCAGGCCCAGGCACGCGATGAGCACTGCCAGTGCCGCGAACACACTCAGCGTCTGCATCAGCCGTCGGTCGGATTGATACAACTCCGCGAAGGCGTCGTCAAGGAAGGTGTACTCGAACGGGTACCGCGTCTCGAAGCGCTCCCATGTCGCGCGCAGGTGCGAGAGGGCTCCTGCCGCCGCACCGCCAGCCACACGGATCGAGACTTTGTCGGGCCTCGGCTGAAGAACCATCACTAGGGGCTCAATCTCCTGATGCATCGACGTCACCTGGAAATCCCCCACGACGCCGATGACCCTCCCACCTTCCAGCTCACCAGACACATCAAACCGGCGGCCTATAGCCTCTGTCCAGCCCAGGCTTCGGATCATCGCTTCATTGAGGACAACGGCGCTGGAATCCGCCGCACGCGTCCCGTCGAAGAACCGCCCCGATGCCATCGTGAGCCCATAGGTTTCCATGAACTCGGCATCGTCGAGCATGAGCATCGCTGCAGTCATTCCCTCCTCGTCTGCATGTCCTTCTGGCTCGATGCCGTACGTCCCTATGCTCTCGCCCGGCACATTGCTCGAGGCACTCACCTGAACGATTGAGGGGTGGCGCAACACCTCTTCCTTGAACGCATCGACCTGATCGGAAACGCTCGTTGGACCGGTCGGCAGTACAACGATCTGCTCCCGGTCATAGCCGGCGTTCTCGGACTGGACGTAGCGCATCTGCTGAACCACCAGTGCCGTCCCGGAAAGGAGGGCAATCGACGCGGCGAACTGCGCCGTCACCAGCACTTGGCGGAAGCGGCGCCCGCCCCCATCCACGTCGTGCTTCAACGCCCGCGAGGGCCGAAACGCCGAGAGCACAACTGCCGGGTACAGCCCCGCCGCTAGCCCGACGACCAACCCCAACCCGAGGACGGCCGCAAGCACCGACGGCGTAGCCCACGCGAAGGCCTCCATGGAGGTCCCGAGCAGCGTGTTGAACACAGGCCGTGTAGCCTCCACCAGCAGGAGCGCCAGCCCGAGGCTCAGCCCAATCAGCACGAAGGCCTCCCCGAGAAACTGAACGATGAGTTGCGCGCGCTGCGCGCCGACGGACTTCCGAATTCCGACTTCGCCAGCTCGCCGCCCCGCCCGAGCCGTCGCTAGGTTCATGAAGTTGACGCACGCGATGAGCAGAATCAGCAGAGCGACGACGCTGAGAACCGTGACGTACATCTGATTTCCCAGGATCACACTACGCTGGTAGAGGATGTGTGTCGAGTTGAGGTAGATGTCCTCGAGCGGCTGCAAGTAGAGCTGGTACTGTTCGGCACGTTCCGGGAAGTGCGTCTCCATGAAGCCTGGCAGCTTCGCCTCCAACGCGGCGACATCGGCCTCCGGCTGGAGCAGCACGTAGGTGAACATGGACTGAGGGAGCCACCGCATCAGCCAGCCCATTTCCAGCCCGCCTTCTCCCGGTGCAACGCTCGCCCACGAGACGAATGCGTTGTATTGCAGGTGCGAGGCTGCTGGCGTGTCCTCCACGATGCCAGTCACCGTGTACGTCAGGTCGCCCTGCCCAACAAGCGCCTGCCCCATCGGGTCGGCGTCTCCGAAGAAGGTGCGGGCCAATTGCTCAGTGAGAACCATCGAGAGCGGCGCCTCGAGCGCAGTCCCCGGGTCTCCGTGGAGCAGCTGATAATCGAACACCTCGAAGAGGTTCGCGTCGGCGAACGTCACGTCGGAGATGGGCAGCGCCGTCTCACCGCGCTGCAGAAGGACATCGGCGAACCACGGCAGGATGCGTACCGCCGCCTCCACTTCGGGGAAGTCCGCCACCAGAGTCGGCGCCATCGGCCCAGAGGACAGCGCCTCGTGGTCCTGCTCTCCCGTCGGCAGCGTGTGGACCTTATTGAGACGATACAGGCGCTCGCTCTGAGTGTGGAACCTGTCGTGCGTCCGCTCGCCGTGCGCCCACATAGCAATCAGAAGGCAGCACGCCAGCCCGATGGCGAGCCCGCCCACGTTGAGGGCCGTGTATCCCGCATCATGACGGAGTCGGCGGGTGGCGAGTCGGACGTTGAACCAGTGCATGATGGAGACCGGATAAGAGAAACGTGACAGCGAGAGGCTCGAGCCGGCGAGACCGGGATTAGTCGGCGCGCAGCGCCCGGATGGGATCTGCAGTGGCTGCGCGCAGCGTCTGGGTACTGACCGTGAGCAGCGAAACCACCAACACCGCAACTCCCGCCAGCACGAAGATTCCCACTCCAAGGCCTGGACTGTACGCAAAGCCTTCGAGCCAGCGACTCATAGCGAGGTACGCCAGCGGTGCTGCCACCACAAACGAGACGGCCACCAGCTTGACGAAGTCGCCAGCCAACATCGCCGTCAGGCGCTGGACCGATGCCCCGAGCACCTTCCGGACCCCGATCTCGCGACGCCGGCGCTCGGCTGCCAGGGCCGCTAGCCCGAAGATGCCGAGACAGGCGATAAACACCGCCACACCCGCAAAGAATATGAGCAGGGTGCTCAGGCGAGCCTCGTCCTGATACTGGCGATCAATGTCCTCATCGAGGAACCGGTACTCGAAGGTGTAGCCCGGTGCCGCCGCCTCGAAGGTGGTCTGGAGGTGCTCGATGCCCTCAGGCACCGCGCCTGCGGCCAATCGGACGGCGGCCTGCCCCATCCAGTCCGGCTTGTACTGGATCACCAGCGGATCGATGGCATACCGGAGCCCGGCATAGTGAAAGTCCTTCACCACCCCGATGACCTGCCCAGACTCATCACCGTCCCATGCCCGAAAGGGCATCAAGCCAAGAATAATGCGGAAAGCCTCGCGCATCAGACCGAGAAGCAGCTCGAAGAGCAT